>NZ_JBPPSW010000009.1:0-203257 GCF_051337705.1 Arthrobacter sp. IK3
CGCCGCGGCCGATGACTTCAGTTCCTCCAGCACCCGCAACAAATCCACCAGCTCATAGTCGGGCGCCTCCAATAGGTCGGCACCTGCGAGCGCGGCAGAGAAGCTTCGAACTCTCGCTGCGAGCTGCCGTCCAGGTTCGACTGGACTGCAGCCATTGCCAGCACTGACAGGAAGTGGATTCCCAGTGACACATGGAACATTGGTGTACATACCCCCTGAATTCCGTAGCGGTGGCGCCAGGGGCGGCTGGAATGATTCGAACATGTGTTCGAGTGTAGGGTCCCTCCCCTCGCACCAAAAGAGCGAACCTGCGGGTTCCAGTACTCGCCTTGAGCACCCGCGAGCGCGTGTAAGCTCGGCTTCCTTCGCAGGATCAAACCCGGCAGAGTACCTGGAGACTCTGGGGACAACTCATGGGCGAACCAGCCCAGCATGACGGACTGTGGAGGGGACAACGGTATGCACGAACGGCAGTGTTTTCATGGGGAACGTGTCCACACGCGTCCCGCAGTGGAGGCCCTCCTGAACTGCCCGGGCTCAGAACCCGTTCCCGGAACCTCGTCCAACCCGCCAGCTACCCGCAAACGCCGCGACAGCCACCAGTCCGAGCATCGGGAGGACAACCCACGATTCGGCAAGGAAGAAAGCCGCCAGGTACGCAGCGAAGGCCATTACACCGGTCGCTGCGGTCCGTGTCTCGCGGGTACGCAAAGCGAGTGCCAGAAGCGCCGCGCCATAGACCCCGCTATACGTCGTGCTCCACAGCAGAAGCGCCAGGAACGGTGCCGCGAAACCAAGCAAAGCCAGGGCGCCGCGCTGCCGCCGCACTTTGAAGCGGTTCTCCTTCCTGGCGACGAGGACATAGGCCGCGAATATCACCACTGCTGGAACTATCAGAGGCAGCAGACTCCAGAACGGATACAGCACCCCCGGAAAGAGGAAAGACAGGTCGGCGGGCTCCCACGGCGTCCTGAAGACGGCATTGCCACTCAGGACGTAGAGGAGGGACAACACCGTCCCGACGCCGACGGCGGACATCAGCGCAGCGCCGCTGTAGGCATCCGCAGCCACAGCGGAGCCAGCCGCTGATCCGATCTGATCGCCCGAACGCGCCCCCGGCTCACTCACCGAACTCTGGATCTGTCTCTCGTACCCCGGCATGGAGGGAAATCTAGCACGGAGGCCGGCAGCGCCCGACGGCGGCACCAGCGGACACGACCGGCGGCGCCCGCCTGGTCAACGTCCCGGTCAACGTCCCGGTCCGGCGGCCCACCCGACGAAACACCCCCGGGCACCACCCCGGGAAACACCCCCGGGAACCGCCCCCAAGAAACGGCCTATCCCTGCCACGCAGCAAGGAACCCGCCCCGCCCCCTGGCCAAGGACTAGTCTCAAAGCCCCGCAATCAGGAACACGAGGGCCAGCAGCGCGGGACCCGCCTGGATCAATGCTGGACGGAGCATCCGGGAGTCCTTCAGAAGCAGCACCACGCCGGCAAGCATCATGGAGGCAGCGGCGTAGCCGACGAGGGTAGCCCCTACGGCAACGTTCCCCACCCCCAGCAGGATGACGCCGAGGATCGCTCCCACGGCAAGGAAAAGATTGTAGAAGCCCTGGTTGTAGGCGAGCCCCTGGGTATGGGCCGCCTGTTCGCCGTTGGGAATCCGGAACAGCTCCATGGTCGCGGGGGCCGTCCACCGCATCGACTCAAGCACAAAGATGTACACGTGGATGGCAGCGGCAATGAGTGCGAAGACGGACGCGACGACGAGCATGGGTTCCTCCTACCGGTACCCGGTACCGGAGAACAGTGGACAGCAGGGACAGGCGCCCGGCGCCGTTTCCGGCTTCCCCTATGCTCGCATCCGGCACAGCCGGCCACAATGAGCCGCCGGCAACACGGACGCTCAGCAGAAGAACAGGCTGGCTGAATCCTAGCGGTGCTCAGACGGACGGCGGGTCCGGCCGATAGCTGTCTCCAACCATCCGGCCACGGTGTCCTCCCAGCGGGCAGGGTCAACGTTGTATTCGCGGGTATGCCCGCCCTGCGGGAAACGGACGAAAGTCACCAGGTCCGGATTCTTCTCCGCCAGGTCCGCGGAGGGACCCACGGGAACAAACTCGTCCCGCTCGCTGTGCACGATCAGCACGGGGGTCCGGATTTCCTCGGCCCGGGACACCCAGTCCATGCTCCGCAAATCCAGCGGTGCCGCGAGCCCGGTCAGTGTCCGTCCGGCAGCGTTGGAGATCAGCCACTGCCCCAGCCTGCCAACCTGCGCGGGAATCCGGTTCAGGCGCGCGTGGTGGGCCAGGACCTCCACCCAGTTCACTACCGGACCATCAAGCACCAGGGCACGGATGTGCCGCTTGAGCGGTGAAAGGTCCGCGGTCTGCAGCGCGATCGCTCCGCCCATGGACCAGCCGAAGAGCACGACGTCGCGTGCACCGTTCTCGAGCGCGTAGCGGATGGCTGCTTCGACGTCGCGCCATTCCGTCAGGCCCAGGCCGTAGCGGCCGTCGGAGGCGTAGGGGGCTTCGCCGTCGTTGCGGTAGGAAATCAGCAGGCTGGTCATGCCCGCGCGCCGGGCTGCACCCAGCCCGCGGATCGTTTCGGTGCGCTGGGCACCGCGGCCGTGGACCATGATGGCCCAGGTACCCGAATCGTCCAGCGAGCGCACCAGCCAGGCCGGCGCCGTGCCGTTCTCGACGTCGATCTCTACGTCCTCCTGCGGGAATCCGGCCGCTGAAGGCGACGGGTGAATGGCACCGGACCACCATCCCCGGACGGCCGAGGCGATGTCCCCCGAATAGACCTGTTCGACGTCGCGCTGCACGGTCCCTTCCCGCGGCACGTAGGAACGGATCTCGCCAATCCGGGCATGTCCCTCACCGCGGTTCCAATACAGGCCGTAGGTTCCGGGAACGGTCGTGTCCTCGTTGGCGGGCAGGATCACCTGCAGTCCGTGCGGTGAGTCGATCACCGCGAGGATTTCGAGGTTCTCATCCCGCTCCCGGCGGGGAGTGACTATTTGCCGCGCGAAGTAGACGGCCAGTCCCGACGTCGCAGCGAGCACGGCGGTGGACGCAGCAACGCCCATGCCGGCACCGAAAGCGGTCCATTTGACCCACGGCGGGGTCATTGCGGAGGAGGATTCGGTCACTTCGGAAGGAGAGAGAACCATGACTTCATTGTTACCGACTTTCCGCCGGCAGGGTAAACCCGGCTGGGCGACGTTCCGGGTGGCGCTGACGCCCGGAAAAGCTAGGCTGGCAGGATGAACCCTACGATTCTGGTGCTAACGGAAGAAACGCTGAACGAAGCCGATGCCCGCAACCTGGGTTATCTGGCGGAGGACAACCCGGTCCGGTTCGAAATCCTGGTACCGGCCGATCCCGGACGGAACATGCTGGTGGACGTCCTCGACAACCTCAGCCTGCTGGATTTCGCCGCTGCTTACCGCAACATCGCCGGGCCGCACCTGAGCGAGAAACAGGAGGTCAAGGCCGCTGAGCAGGAGCTCGCGGAATCTCTGGACCTGCTGCGCGGCCTGGGTTTTGACGCCGACGGGCGGGTCACAGGACAGAATCCGGTTGAAGCCGTGGTCGAGGAAGCGCGGCGCTCGCAGGCCCAGCAGGTAGTTGTCATCACCACTCCACACGCGGTGGAAGACACCTTCGGCACGGACTGGGCCAATGAAGCACAGGACCGCCTGGGCGTGCCGGTCCTGCACCTGTATTCGGGATCTACCTTCATCGGGGACTCCTAGGCAGACGGGAGGAACCCGGAGCCGGGATTTATTGGCCGGCTCCGGACGTTGCAGCGAACATGAGCACTAAAGGAACGAACAGTGAGGCGGCAATGAACAGCAGCAATGACACCGGTACTCAGTTCCCGGTCCAGAAGTCCGACGACGAATGGCGGGCCGAGCTGACTCCTGCCGAGTACCAGGTCCTCCGCCAGGCGGGCACGGAACGCCCGTACACCGGCGAATACTGGGACACCAAGACCGAGGGCGTCTACGCCTGCCGGGCCTGCGGTGCCGAACTGTTTACCAGCAGCGAGAAGTTCGATTCGCACTGCGGCTGGCCCTCCTTCTTCGCGCCGCTGGCCGAAGGCAAGGTTCGCTACCTGCATGACCGCAGCATGGGCATGGACCGCATCGAAGTCCGGTGCGCGAACTGCGACTCCCACATGGGACACCTGTTCGAGGGCGAGGGTTTCGACACCCCCACCGACCAGCGGTACTGCATCAATTCGATTTCCATCAAGCTGGTCCCCAAGGCCGCAGACGGGAACTGACCCCCGAGGGGCACGGTTGCCCCCCCGGCCATTGTGCCTCCCGATAGCCCGCCGTACGCTCGAATAACGCGCCGAACCCGTTTTCGGCCCAGCGTACGGCGGGTTTTTTGCTGCCCGCCCGTCTGGCCAGCCAGGAGCTGCAATGGGAACAGACCAGTACCACGAACCGCCGGCGGAGCTGTCCGCCGAGACCCGGACGTTTGCCAGGATGTGCGCCAGCCTGAGCGAGGAAGCCGAGGCGATCGGCTGGTACGTGCAGCGCATCTCCGTGGAGCCCGACGCCGAATCCCGGGCCATCATGCAGGACTCCCTCGGCGAGGAGTTCAAGCACTTCTCCATGGAACTTGAATTCCTGCTCCGCAGAACGCCCCAGTGGCGGGACATGGCACGGGGCATCCTCTTCACCGACGGCGACATCGTTGCCCACGGCGAAGCCTCGGAGGCAGCTGCAACCGACAGCGAGTAGGTCCGGAGCAGGAAGCTTTCCCCCTGCCGAACCCCCCGGAGGTGAATGGGCAATGGCACGGCCAACCATCCTGGACCGGTTCCGCCCGGTCGGCGCGCCCGGCCCCTCCGGGCCCGTAGGTGTTCCATCCACGGACCAGGAAGGCCCCGACGCCGAACTGCTGCCGGTCTTTGCCGCGCTCCAGCCGGATACCGAAGAAGGCAAAGCCCGCGTCGAGGCGGCCACGGCCCGCGCCGAGGAACTGCTGGCCGACGCACGGCGGCAGGCCGACGCCGACGTGGCCCAGGCGCGGCTTGATTCCGGGTCCGTCCGCGCCCGGGCCGCAGAAGAGGTAACCCAACGTGCCGCGGACCAGGAAAAGGAACTCCTTTCGGCGGCTCGGGACCGGGCCGATCGACTTGGGCGGGCAGCACGGGAACGGATTCCGGAGCTTGCCGCGAGGATCGCCGGCTCCATTGCCCGTGACTACCTCGGCGAAGACTCCCCCGACGCCGGACACGACGGCGGGACCGACGCCGGGCAAGGCAACAGCACACACACCGGGGACACACAGTGAGGTCCGACTGGGTGGCCGCATCTGTGCGTGCGAAGGCGATGGCACGCCGGCGGGCCGGGGCAGGACTGTGCCGGGAGGCTGCAGCCCTGGGCTCGCTGCCGCAGGCCCTGGGGCTCTTCGAACAAACCGGTTACGGCCCGGAACTCATCGCGAATCCGAACACCGCAACGGAGCGGACCCCCGCCAGGGCGGCATACGCAGCGGCAAGCGGCACGGAAGTTAGCCTGGCCGCTGCGCAGCACGCAACGCGCCGCAGCGTCCTGTGGCAGCTGCGCGTGCTTGCCGGCTGGCTGCCGGTCTCCGGAGCGCGGATGGTTCGGGCTGCCGGAGCCGTCTTCGAACTCGGGAACATCACAGTGCTTTCCCGGCGGCTCCGGGATGCCGAATCCGCCGAAAGGGATGACCCGCTGCGGCGCCGCGCGGCCCTCCCGGAGTACTTTGACCTGGGCGGACTTGCTACCGCTTGGCCGAGGCTCGCACGGGCGGGGACCTACTCGGAGCTGGTGGAAGCCCTGCGGACAAGCCCCTGGGGAGACCCGGGTACTCCGCAGGACCTCGCGGACACGCTGACGGTCGTCTGGCTCCGCCGGCTGGCGGCCAGTGCACCCCAAACCCGCCGCTGGATGGTGGCCGCCGCGGCGCTGCTGGCTGCCCGCCGCGTGCTCGCGGTACCCGGTGCGCAAGACACCGCAGGCGGCCGGATGGAACCGGGTAACCCCCCGGAAGGAAACCGCCTGAACACCCTGCTGCAGCCCATGATCGGCACGGCCTGGACCGAGGCGCAGGATGTGGCGTCCTTCCGCGCGGCGCTGCCCGCCGCAGCTGCCGGCGCCCTGTCCGGAATTGAGGACCCCGGTGAACTCTGGCGGGCCGAGGCGTCACTGCGGGCACAGGCCGAGGAGGAGGCGTTCGCCCTGCTGCGCTCCGGGCTGCCCGGCCCGGACATCGCCGTCGGGGCCATCACCGTCCTCGCCATGGATGCCTGGCGTGTCCGCGCGGCGCTGGCCGCCGCAGCTGCCGGCGGGGGCAGCGAGGTGCTCGATGCAGTGGCGTGAAACCCTCAGCCCCATCCGCATGGACCGTGTGGCGGTCATCGCCCCGGCGGACCGTACCCGTGACGCCCTGGAAGAGGTGGCCCGCAGCGCCGCCGTCGAACTTGAGCTTCCCTACACGCCCGGTGACGGGCCGGAGGAGATTGACCGCGCTGCCGGAGCGGCGGTGCAGAACGGCGCAGTAACCGGGCTGGTGGGTTGGGCGCCGTCGCGCCGGGTCCTTGAACTGCAGCAGGCGCTGAACCCTCTGGGCGCCGGCGTCGTTCCGCTCAAAGCGCCCCGCGGCGTCCAGCCGCCCACGCTGCTGACCGGAAATGAACACCGCACCCGGCAGGCGCCGAAATTTTCCCGCCTGCTCGTGGACACCTACACCACCGTGCCGTACGCCGACGTGGACCCGGCGAGGCTGGCCGGGCTCGCGTACGTGGTCATGTTCGGCATGATGTTCGGCGACGCCGGGCAGGGGCTGCTGCTGGTCCTGGCCGGACTGATCGTCCGCTCAGGCAGGATCGCGAAAATCCGCCGCTTCCAGCGGACCTGGCTCTTCATTTTCGGCGCCGGACTGGCGGCGGTCTTCTTCGGGGTGCTGTATGGGGAGTTCTTCGGCCCCACCCACGTTATTCCGGTGCTGTGGCTGGAACCGGTGGAGAATCCCGTGCCCCTGCTCATCGCCGCCTTGATTTTCGGTGCCGTGCTGCTCGCCTTCGCCTTCACCCTCGGCACCATCAACCGGGTGCGGGAAGGCGGCTGGGGCTATGCGCTCTATGCCCGCACAGGGCTCGCCGGCGCGTTGCTCTTCCTTGCCGTCGGCATGCTGGCGGGTGGGCTGGTTGCCGGCTGGACTCCCATGATCGTGGCCGCCGCCGTCCTGGCGCTGCTGGCGCTGGTGCTGATCTTCACCGGCCTGTTCGTGGAGGCGGGAGGAGGCGGCACCGGGACCATGCAGGCGTCCGTGGAGCTAGTGGATACCGTCATCCAGCTCGCCTCAAACCTAGTGTCCTTTACCCGGCTCGCCGCATTCGGCCTGACGCACGCGGCGCTGATGTCCATCGTCTGGCAGGGAACCACCGCGCTGTGGCATCCGGACTGGCGGGCCGTGCTGGCCGTGCTGGTGTTCCTTGTGGGTAACGCAATCACGTTCGCGCTGGGAGGCCTGGTTGCTGCGATCCAGGCCCTGCGGCTGGAGTACTACGAGCTTTTCTCACGCATCTTCACGGATGAAGGCCGTCCGTTCAAACCCTGGAGCCCCCGACTGCCCGAATCCGAGGCCTCCGGTTCGTCCACCACTGAAAGGCAAACGCCATGAATCCCTGGTTTGCCGGTATCCCCCTGGCACTGATCATCACCATCCTGCTGGCCGGAGGAGCGCTCTGGCTGCTCCGGCGCCGTCGGGGAGCAGGCATCAAGGTGATGCTCGGCGTGAACGGGCTGATCATGGCAGGAGCGCTGGCCCTGCTGGCCGCCGCCTTCGCGGCTGCACCGGCGTCAGCATCCGGCGGGGCCGCGGGAACAGCGGTTTCCATGGCCGCCGACGTATCCGACAGCTCCAGTGCCGCCCTGATCGGCGCCGCGATCGCCGTCGCGGGTTCCTCGATTGGTGCCGCAATCGCCGTGGCGTACACCGGATCGGCTGCGCTCGCAGCCATGAGTGAACGCCCGGAGATCTTTGGACGAGCCATGGTGGTGGTGGGACTGGCGGAAGGCATCGCGATCTACGGGCTGATCATCTCCATCATCCTGATCGGCCAGGCATGAGCGGCCGGGCGGTCATCGCCGCGCTGGGCGCGCCGGAGATACTGGCCGGGTATGAGCTCGCCGGCGCGCGGCTGGTCCCCGCGAAGACGGACGAGGACGTGCGGCAGGCCTGGTTCGCGCTCCCGGAGGACACCGCCGTCGTCCTCCTGACGGCCGACGCCGCTGCCGCCCTGGCCGGGCACCTGGACAATGCCGCTGCACCCCTGACCGTGGCGCTGCCCGCATGAGCAGCCTTCCGCGCACCGCCGCTCCCGCGCTGGCGCCCATCCGCGAGGCCATCCGTTCCGGCTCGGCAGCGCAGGCCCAAACCATCCTGGACACCGCCGAGCGCCAGGCAGCGGAAATCCGGGAACGCGGACGGTCGGAAGCAGGGCAAATCCGCAGCCGTGCCGAGGCGGACGGCCGTGAGGCGGCGCGGGCCGAGGCTGTGCTTCGTTCCGCCCGGGCGCGCCGCGAAGCCGGCAGGACGGTCCTGGCCCGCGAGGAGGAACTGCGCGAAGAACTGCGCCGCCAGGTCCTGGCCGAGGCGGCCAGGCTCCGCAGCGACCCGCGCTACCCCGCCCTGCTGGAGGCACTGCGGGACCAGGCCCGGCAGCTCCTCGGCGCCGGCGCGCGAACCAGCGAGGCCCCCGGCGGCGGCATCACGGCCAGCCTGGGCTCACGCAGCGTCGACCTGTCCCTGCCTGCGCTGGGCAGCGCAGCGCTCGAACGCTATGCCGGGGAGGTGCGTGACCTGTGGCAGGAGTAGGGACGGGAGGCACCGGCAACGGGGCCCAGGCCGGCGGGACGGGGCTGGTTCGGCGGGTCAGTGGACCGCTTGTTGAAATCAGCGGCCTCCCGGACGTCTCCATGCTGGAAGTGGTGGCACTGGGGCCTGACCGGATCTCCGCGGAGACGATTGCCGTCAACGGCAGCGACGCCGTGCTGCAGGCCTACGAATACACCGGCGGCCTCAAGGCCGGAGACGCTGCGGAAGGAACCGGGCACCAGCTTTCCGCCCTGCTCGGACCGCACCTGCTGGGACAGGTTTTCGACGGCCTGCTCCGGCCGCTGTCCTCCGCTCCCCTGTGGCTGAGCGCAGACCGGCAGGACGCCGCCGAGGACCGGCAGCTCCTGGACCGCCCGTGGAAGTTCGAGCCGCAGGCCACGGTCGGGGACACGGTCAGCCCGGGGCAGGTGCTCGGCACCGTTGCCGACGCGGGAAGCGTGCCGTTCCGGGTCACCGTGCCTCCGGGCGTAGAGGGGGAACTGACCTGGCTGGGCAACGGCCTGCTGCGTCCACTCGAACGCGCTGCCGTAGTGGGCGGGACCGATGTCAGCCTGGCCCAGCGCTGGCCCGTCCACCTCCCCCGCCCGGTCTCCTCCCGCCTCTCCGACGCCGTGCCGATGCACACCGGGCAGCGGGTCCTTGACCTGATGTTCCCCCTTCCCCGCGGAGCGGCCGCCGCTGTGCCGGGAGGATTCGGCACCGGCAAGACACTGCTGCTGCAGCAGATCGCCAAATGGTCCGACGCCGATGTGATTGTGTACGTAGGCTGCGGCGAGCGCGGCAATGAGATGGCGGATGTGCTCGATGGACTGGGCAGCCTGGAGGATCCGCGCACCGGCGGCGCACTCCTGGACCGCACCGTCATCATTGCCAACACGTCCAACATGCCCATGATGGCCCGGGAAGCGAGCATCAACACCGGGGTTACCGTCGCGGAGTTCTTCCGGGACATGGGCTACCACGCGGTGGTCATCGCCGACTCCACCTCGCGCTGGGCCGAAGCCCTGCGCGAGTTCGCCAACCGCAACGGTGACCTGCCGGCCGAGGAAGGATACCCGGCGTCGCTGGCATCCGAACTCGCAGCCTTCTACGAACGCGCGTCCCTGGCCATCACTCTGGGCGGGGGCACCGCATCCGTCACGGTCATCGGCGCCGTCTCTCCCCCGGGCGGGGACATGAGCGAACCGGTGACCACCGGAACCCAGCGCTTCGTCCGTTCGCTGTGGCAGCTGGACCGGGAGCTGGCCTATTCGCGGCACTATCCGGCCGTAAGCTGGCGCGGGTCCTTCTCCCGGGACGCCGACGCCCTGGGACGCTGGCACGCAGCCAACGGGGATCCGGAATGGGCCTCCCGCCGGGCCCGGGCCGGCCTCATCCTGGCCGAGGCGGACCGCCTGGCTGCCCTGGCCGAAATTATCGGAACGAACTCCCTGCCCGGCCACGAGCAGGTGGTGCTGCTGGGCGGGCGGCTGCTGCGCGACGGCGTGCTGGTGCAGAATGCGCTCAGCGCCAACGACGGCTACTGTTCCGCCGCCAAGGGCGCGGCCCTGCTGCAGGCCGTACTGGACACCGTAGACGCCTGCCAGGAACTGGTAGCCCGCGGTATTCCCCCGGCCACCGTCGATTCGTTCGATTTCTCCCCGCTGCTGCGCCTGCGCGAGTCCGCCGGGCCGACCGACGCCGACGGCGTCGCCGAGCGCGCCGCGGACTTCCTCGCCGGGCTAAAGGAGCTGCGATGACCGTGCCAAACCGCAACCTCGTTTCCCACCGCGACGTCCGCGAACTGCGCGGTCCGCTCATGGTTGTGGGCGACGCCGACGGCGTGGGCTGGGACGAGTTCGCCGGCGTCGACGTCGCGGGCGGCCCGGAACGGCATGCCCTGGTGCTGGAGGTCAACGGGGACCAGGCCCTGCTGCAGGTGCTTGAGGGCACCGACGGAATGCGCCTGGGCGGCATCTCGGTGCGTTTCCAGGGCAGGCCCCTGCACATACCGGTGGGACCGGAATGGCTTGGCCGGGTCTGCAACGGACGCGGTGAACCCCTTGACGGCGGCCCTCCGGTTACCGCAGACACCGTGGAGCCGGTGGGTGGATGGCCACTCAACCCGGTGTACCGGATCCCGCCGAAGGAAGCGGTCATCACGGGGATCTCCGCCATCGACGCCCTCACCACGCTGGTCCGCGGGCAAAAACTTCCCATCTTCTCCGTCGCCGGGCTGCCGCATCTGACCCTCGCCACGCAGATCGCCGCCCAGTCCCGCACCGGCGGCCGGAACTTCCGGGTGGTCTTCGCTGCCATGGGCATGACGCACGCGGACATCGCCTACATCCGGGACCGGCTGGAGGAACGTTCCGCGGCCGGGGAACTGGTGCTGCTGCTCAACGCCGCTGACGACCCGGTGATTGAGCGGATCCTCACCCCCCGGATCGCCCTGAGCATTGCCGAGCACCTGGCCTATGAGGAAGGCAGCGACGTCCTGGTGGTCATGAGCGACATGACCAGCTACGCCGAGGCCGTGCGGGAAGTCTCCGCCGCCCGCAAGGAAATCCCGGCACGCCGCGGCTACCCCGGCTACCTCTACAGCGATCTGGCGACCCTGTACGAACGCTGCGGACGTGTCCAGGGCAGGGAGGGGTCCGTGACGATCGTCCCGGTCCTGACCATGCCCTCGGGGGACATGACGCATCCGGTTCCGGACCTCACCGGCTACATCACCGAAGGGCAGATAGTGCTCTCCCCGGACATCAGCGCCCGGGACATCTACCCACCGGTAGACGTACTGTCCTCCCTCTCCCGGCTGATGCGTTCCGGGGCGGGCAAGGGCAGGACGCGGGAGGACCACCTGGATGTGGCGGCGCAGGTGCTCGCCGCCATGGCCAGGGCCCGGCAGGCTTCGGAACTGGCCGAACTCGTCGGTGAGGATGCGCTGGGTGAGGCGGACCGTGCCTACATAGCGTTCCGCTCGGCCGTGGAGGAGAAACTGCTGAACCAGGGAGTGGACGAGTACCGCTCCCTGGAGCAGACGCTCGGCCTGGCGTGGGAAGCCCTCGCCCTGCTGCCCCGCCGCGAGTTGAGCATGATCTCCAACGAAATGCTGGACAGATACCTCCCGGGACCGCTCGGAGGGGCCCGGCTGTGAGCGGGACCGGGCGGGCAGCACGGGCCGAAACCGAACGCCGGCTCGAGACGGCCCGGCGCGGGGCGGAGCTGCTGGACCGCAAGCAGCAGATCCTGCGGATCGCCATCGGCAACAGGGCCGAATCATCCGAGCAGAGCCTGCGGCGCTTCCACGCGGCTGCGGCCCGCGCGGCCCGCTGGCTGGGGCGGTCCCTGGCCCTGGACGGACTGGGACCCATCCGCGAAGCGGTGCCGGACACCCTTGCCGAGGCGGATATCCGCTGGGGCGGAGCCATGGGAATCGCCTACCCCGAGGGCGCCGCCGTCACACTGCCGCACCGGATGCCCTCCACGGGCTCCTCCGCGCTCGCCTACGCTGCCGCGGCACACCGGGAGGCGCTCGCTGCCGCCGTCGTCCATGCCGCCGATGAACGGGCACTGCTCCTGCTCAGCCGGGAACTCGCCGCGACCCGCACCCGGCAGCGCGCCGTCGAACACCGCTGGATACCGAAGCTGGAAGCGGACCTCGAACGGATCCTGCGCAGCCTCGCTGAACAGGAACTTGAGGAGAGCCTGCGGCTGCGGTGGGCGGCGGGTGCAATCTAGGCCGGGACATCCTCCCAGTCGAACGGCGTGACTTCTCCGCTGGCCCAGTCCTGCCGCAGAATGGCGTAGGCCACCGAGGCCACCCGGCTGCCTTCCGCCGTCGGCCAGCCCAGCCGGTAATGCGCTTCCTTCAGGAACCCGGCGCGCAGGAAAGTCCTGCGCATCGCCAGGTTGTCCTCCCGGGTCTGCCCCTCGAAACGCACCGCCTCCGGGAACCGCTCGAACACCAGGGCACACAGCGCCTTCAGGACTTCGGTTCCCCGTCCGCGGCCGCGGAACTCCTCCGCCAGCCGAAGGTCGAACATGGGGGTGTCCTCCTCCAAGTCGTCCAGCACCACCAGTCCGATCCGCTCCGGACCGTCCTCGATCCAGAATCCGATTGACTCCGGGCTCCAGAAGCGGCCCTCCTCCACCAGCTTCCGGGCGGATGCTTCGGTGTGCACCGGCAGGACGTGGAACGGGAAATGGTTGGAGGTCAGGAACCGGACCAGCGCGCGGGACTCATGGTCGGACTGCTCCATGGGCACAAAACTAATAGCCATGACGGAAGTCTAGGAGACGCGGCGGCGTTCAGCCGAGGCGTTCGATGATCGTGACGTTGGCCTGGCCGCCGCCCTCGCACATGGTCTGCAGTCCGTAGCGCCCGCCGGTGCGCTCCAGTTCGTGGAGCAGGGTAGTCATTAGGCGCGCACCCGTGGCGCCGATCGGGTGGCCCAGGGAGATCCCGCCACCGTTGACGTTTACCCTGGACATGTCTGCGTCCAGCTCCCGCTGCCAGGCCAGGACCACGGAGGCGAACGCCTCGTTGATCTCGATACGGTCCATCTGATCCAGGGACATGCCGGTGCGTTTGAGTGCGTGCCGGGTGGCTTCGATGGGAGCGCTGAGCATCATGACCGGGTCATCCCCGCGGGCAGAGATGTGGTGGATGCGGGCGCGTGGTGCCAGGCCGTACCGGCGGACGGCGTCTTCCGAGGCCAGCAGGAGCACTGCGGCGGCGTCCGAAATCTGCGACGACGTCGCGGCGGTCAGCTTGCCGCCGTCGCGCAGCGGTGCCAGGGATTCGATCTTCTCCCGGTTGGGCACGCGTGGGCCTTCGTCCGCCGTGATCCCGGCGACCGGGAGGATCTCGCGGTCGAAGCGGCCCTGGGCCTGGGCGGCAAGCGCCCGTTCGTGGGAGCCGACGGCGAAGTCCTCCATTTCGGCGCGGCTGAGGCCCCAGCGGTCCACCATCATTTCGGCGCCGATGAACTGCGAGATGGGATGCGTACCGTACCGGGCTTCCCAGCCCGCGGAACCGGCAAACGGGTTGGGGAAACCGAGCTCCGCCGCGGCCGTGTTGGCGAAGCCGATGGGCACCGCGGACATGTTCTGCACACCGCCGGCTATCACCAGGTCGCTGGTGCCGCTCATCACGGCCTGCGCGGCATAGGAAATTGCCTGCTGCCCCGACCCGCACTGGCGCTCGACAGTGGTTCCGGGCACCCGCTCGGAGAGCCCTGCGGCCAGCCAGGCGGTGCGGGCTATGTCCATGGCCTGCGGACCCACCTGGTCGATGCATCCCAGGATCACCTCGTCGAACTCATCGGATTCCAGTCCCGTGCGCCGCACCGTTTCGCCCAGGACGGCAGCGGCCAGGTCCGCCGGGTGCATCCCGCTCAGTCCCCCGCCGCGCCGTCCCACCGGAGTACGCAGCGCATCGATAATGAATGCCTCAGCCATGGCCGGCCCCTTTGCCGCTCGTTCGTCTGTGTCCTGCACCACGTTACCGCTCCGCTGCCGGAGCCCGCCGCGGAAACGGCTAGAATGGAAAGGCTGTCATCACGGGCAGCGCTGCCGCGGGCCCCCAGCCCCGCGGCCCTTCTTCCCACCACATGTGAAAGCAGCGGAGTGTCCCAACAGGTATCCACCACCGTCAGCGCCACCGCCACCAAGGAGATCCTCAAGGAGTCCGCCCGCCGGCGCACCTTTGCCGTCATCTCCCACCCCGACGCCGGCAAGTCCACCCTCACGGAAGCACTTGCCCTTCACGCCAGGGTCATCGGCACGGCAGGGGCCACCAATGGCAAGGAGAACCGCCGCGAAACGGTCTCCGACTGGATGCAGATGGAAAAGGACCGCGGCATCTCCATCAGCTCCACGGCCCTGCAGTTCGCCTACCGGGACACCGTCATCAACCTGCTGGACACCCCGGGCCACGCCGACTTCTCCGAGGACACCTACCGTGTCCTCGCTGCCGTAGACTGCGCAGTCATGCTGGTGGACGCCGCCAAGGGCCTGGAAACCCAGACCATGAAGCTCTTCGAAGTCTGCCGCGCGCGCAACCTGCCGATCATCACTGTCATCAACAAGTGGGACCGTCCCGGCCTGGACCCGCTGGCGCTCATGGACGAAATCACCGAGCGCACCGGCCTGGCCCCCATGCCGCTGACCTGGGCGATCGGCATCGCCGGCGACTTCCGCGGAGTCTGGGACCTGCAGAAGGACGAATACGTCCACTTCGAACGGCAGAACTCCGGCGCCTCCCTGGCCAAGGAAGAACACTTCACCCCGGAACAGGCACTGGAACGCGAAGGCGATGCCTGGACCGACTCCCTGGATGAGGCCGAACTCGTCATTGACGGCCGGGAATTCGACCGGGACGCCTTCCTCGACGCCAAGGCCACCCCCATCCTCTTCTCCTCCGCAGCCCTGAACTTCGGCGTCAAGCAGATCCTTGATGCCCTCGTGGACCTGGCCCCGTCAGCTGGACCGCGCGAGGACAAGGACGGCGGCCTGCGCCCTGTCGAGGCGCCCTTCTCCGGATTCGTCTTCAAGGTCCAGGCTGGAATGAACCGCGCCCACCGGGACCATGTAGCGTTCATCCGTGTCTGCTCCGGAATCTTCGAGCGCGGCATGGTGGTGACGCATTCAAACACCGGCAAGACCTTCGCCACGAAGTACGCCCAGCACCTGTTCGGCCGCGAACGTGAAGTGATTGACCAGGCGTACCCGGGCGACGTCGTCGGGCTCGTCAACGCTTCTGCTCTCCGGGTGGGCGACAGCCTGTATGTGGAGGAACCGGTGGAGTATCCCCCCATTCCGTTCTTCTCCCCCGAACACTTCCGGGTTGCCCGGTCCCAGGATCCCAGCCGGTACAAGCAGTTCCGGCGGGGCATCGACCAGCTTGAGCACGAAGGGATCATCCAGGTGCTCCGCTCCGACCGGCGCGGCGATCAGGCGCCCGTGCTCGCCGCCGTTGGCCCCATGCAGTTCGAGGTGGTGGAAGACCGCATGACACAGGACTTCAACGCCCCCATGCGCTACGAGCAGCTCTCCTACTCCCTCGCCCGGCTCACTTCCGCCGGTGCAGCGGAAATCCTCTCCAACGTGCACGGTGCCGAGGTACTGGTGCGCACCGACGGAGCGTTCGTCGCGGTATTCAATGACATCTGGGCGCTGCGCCGCGTGGAGAAAAACCACCCGGAGGTTCCGCTGGCAGTCATCGGCACGGAGTCACCGAACAGCCGCGGCTACTGACGAATACCCGAAGAACCGCTGGGCCAAATCCCGCAGCCGAAAGCGGGAAGCATAAGCGTTGCTTATTTGAACGCGCATCGAGGCTAAGTTTGCTTGATTTGTGGCTACGCTGGGGCCATCGCATCTTCCCGCGCCGGGGAGTTCGTGCAACCGGAAGGTCCCAGCCATGTCATCCACTGCTTTTTCCTCCCCCGCAGGCCAGCTCGCTGCCCCTGAGGACTCTGCCGCGTGGCTGCGCCTGAAGGACGCGGCGACCCGGTTCGCCCAGTTCCAGGAACAGGACGGGTCCGTGCCGGAAGAGCACCGGGACGCGGCGGCGCCGCTGCTGCAGTCCGCGCGGAACGCCGTAGCCGAACTGTCCCCGGCTTTCCCGCACGACGCCGAGTACCTGGACCTGGTGGTCCGGGACCTGGACCGCTGGCTGGAGGCAGGGCTCGGCGTGCCGGACTTCCTCGATTCCCTGCTGGCCTTCCAGCCGCAGCTTGACCGCACCGACGGCCTGCTCCACCTGGTGGTTTTCCCCATGTACACGCAGAACGGCTCCCGCTCCCGGCTGCTCGAAGCAGTACTGGTCGAGGTGATCTGGCCGGACTTCATCGCCGAGCTGGAAGCCGGCGAGTACTCGAACAAGCTCTTCGTCCCGATCCGCTTCCGCGACTTCACCCCCGGCTACGACACCAACTCGGCCGTCCTGTTTCCGGAAACCGTCGCCGTCCGCGAAACCCCGTCCTTCACCTGGGGCGCCATCTTCGCGGACCGGGAAGCCGCCCGGTTCCGCCGCGTCCTGCGGGCGGCCGCGGAAATCACGTCGCTGGAACTTCCCGAAGGTGCGGCCGACCTGCTGGACAGCCAGCAGCTCACCGAGGAAACCTTCGTGATGTGGGACCTCATCCACGACCGCACCCACATGCGCGGCGACCTGCCCTTTGACCCGTTCATGATCAAGCAGCGCATGCCCTACTTCCTCTACTCGCTGGAAGAGCTCCGCTGCGACCTCACGGCGTTCCGCGAGTCCGTCAGGATCCAAAAGGACGACGACGCCGATCCCAAGGCCCGCAGCACCGCACAGCTGGTGCAGTACGCGGTCATTTTCGACCGGATCTTCCGCTTCGCCATTACCGGCTCCCGGGTGCGCAACTATGACGGCCTCGGAGGACAGCTGCTCTTCGCCTGGATGCACCAGCACCGCGTGCTGCACTGGACCGACGGCAAGCTCAGCATTGACTGGGACGAGGCGCCCGCCGTCGTCGTCAAGCTGGGCGAGGAGATCGAGGACCTGTACTGGCGTTCGATTGACCGGCCGAAGACAGCGCACTGGCTCGCCGCGTACGCTCTGGTTTCCGGCACGCTGACACCCCACCCCGCCTCCCGCTGGGCCAAGGGTCCGGACGCGCTGCCGCTCGAGGGACCGCCCCGGGCACTGACGGACCAGGTGCTCGACGACGAATTCCCGCTGTCAATGTTCTACGAGGCACTGTCGAAGAAGATGGCACCTGTCATCGAATCGACCGCCGGAATCACAGGGAGCAGCACGCCATGAGCACAGCCGGAGCAGGGGATGCTGCCGGACTGCAGGGACTGAAGGTCCTGGTGGCCGGAGCCTCCTCCGCCTCCGGCACCGCGGTCTGCAAAGCGCTGGCCGGTGCAGGCGCGAGTGTGGTGGCCGTTGGCTCCAGTGCCGGGCGGCTGGCCGAGGCACTGGAGGATGTTCCCGGCGTCGAGCTGCGGACCTGCGACCTCAGCCGGCAGGGCGACGTGGACGGACTCGCCCGGGATCTGGCGGCCGAGGGCGGCGTGGATGGGCTCATCCACCTCGTGGGCGGCTGGCGCGGCGGCGGGACCCTCGCGGACCAGACCGATGAAGACTGGGATTTCCTGCAGCAGAACATCCTTACCACGCTGCGCAATGTCAGCCGGAGTTTCATCGGACAGCTTGCCACATCCCCGCACGGCCGCCTTGCCATCGTCTCTTCCACCGCCGTGGAGGCGCCCACGGCAGGGAACGCCGGGTATGCCGCTGCCAAGGCTGCGGCCGAGGCCTGGGTCCAGGCCATCGCCGCGGGTTTCAGCGGAACCCGGTCCGCCGCCGTCGTCTTCGTGGTGAAAGCCCTGGTCAACGAATCAATGCGCGCAGCAGCGCCGGAGCGGAAGTTCCCGGGTTACACCGGGGTGGACGAACTCGCTGCCGCGTCCGTGCGGCTCTTCACCTCCGACGCCGCACAAATCAACGGAAAGCGCATCAGCCTGGTGCCGCGCACCTGATCCGTTTTCGCCAATGCCCCACCTTGAGGAATACTGACACCCGTGACTGATACTGCTTCCCTGCATGACACTGCCCTGCGAGCCTTTGCCTCGGACAACTACTCCGGAGTCCACCCGGAAATCCTCCACGCACTCACGGCCGCGAACCTCGGCCACCAGGTCGCCTACGGGGAGGATGTCTACACCGCCAGGCTCCGCGAAGTCTTCACCGACCACTTCGGCAGCCGCATGCGTGCGTTCCCGGTCTTCAACGGCACCGGCGCGAACGTCATCAGCCTGCAGTCCCTGCTGCCCCGCTGGGGCGCGGTCATCTGTGCCTCCACAGCCCACATCAACGTAGATGAAAACGGCGCACCGGAGCGTGTTGGGGGCATGAAGCTCCTGACCGTCCCCACTCCGGACGGCAAGCTCACTCCTGAGCTGATCGACCGCGAGGCCTGGGGGTGGGGCGACGAGCACCGCGCCCAGCCGCTGGCAGTTTCCATCACCCAGTCCACCGAGCTGGGCACCCTGTACACCGTGGACGAAATCCGTGCCATCGCGGACCATATCCACGCCCGCGGCATGAAGCTGCACATGGACGGCGCCCGGCTGGGCAATGCCGCCGCGGCGCTGGGTGTGCCGCTGCGCGCCATCACCGCCGACGCCGGAGTGGACATCCTCTCGCTGGGCGGAACCAAGAACGGCATGATGTACGGCGAGTGCATCGTTGCCCTGGACCCGGATGCCGCCCCCGGCCTGGACTACCTGCGCAAGATGAACATGCAGCTTGCTTCCAAGATGCGCTTCGTCTCGGCCCAGTTCATCACCCTGTACGGCACGGACCTGTGGCAGCGGTCGGCATCCACCGCCAACGCCATGGCGGCCCGTCTGCGCGCCGCAGTGGAAAAGATCGACGGCATCACCCTGACCCAGCCCACCCAGTCCAACGCGGTCTTCGCGACCCTGCCGGCCGGCGTGGCGGATAGGCTGCGGGACAAGTTCCGCTTCTACGACTGGGACCAGGCCACCGGAGAGGTGCGCTGGATGTGCACCTTCGACACCACCGAAGCCGATGTGGACGCCTTCGCGGCAGCCATCGCAGAAGAGGTCGCAGCGGCCCGCTGAACCCGCACACTTTCGGTACGGGCCCTGCCTGCGTAAGGTGTAGCCACGTAACGAATAGGACACACCGGCGAGTCTGCGATCCCCGCAGGCGGGACCGCCGTAACCTTCGAGGGTGAGTGCGATTGGTGACCTGTCAGAGGTGCCCCCGGATTTCCTGACAGCCCTGGGGGCCCTGCGCCGGGCGAAATGCCGCCCGGAACTGCGGCTGGAAGAGATTCCGGCCCCCACTCGGCTGGCTCCGTTTGCCGTTTCCCTGGCCGCGGACGTCACTGCGTCCGGCCCGCAGCCGGTCAGCGGAACCTTCCACGGCCCGGTGGGGCCCGTCCTGCCGGAGAGCCGGGAACTGGCCACCGGCCGCTTCATCCTGCTGCATGATCCGGACGGAAGCGACGTCTGGAACGGAACCTTCCGGATCGTCACGTACATCCGCGCCGAACTTGAACCGGACATGGGAAATGACCAGATGCTCGGCTCCGTAGCGTGGACCTGGCTCGTGGATGCCCTGCAGGAGCACGGGGCGCGCTACTCCTCCGCCGGGGGCACCGCCACCCGGATCCTCTCCGAAAGCTATGGCACTCTTTCGGAGCGCAGCGACGCGATCGACATTGAGCTCCGGGCGTCCTGGACCCCGGACGGAGCCGACGTGCAGGCGCACCTCGAAGCGTGGTCGGACATGGTGTGCACCTTCGCGGGGCTGCCGCCCCTGCCCGACGGCGTGTCCCCGCTGCCGCGGAGACGGCTGAACTAGCCTCGTCCAGCCAAAGAAACAGGTATACGGCCAGTTCTCGATAGACTGAAGTTCTTATGACCGCGCAAACTTCCGGCAATCCGGCTTCAGAGCTGTCCGCAGACGAACCTGTTGCCGCACCCCTTCCCGTCCTTGATGCTCCGCGTGAGGGCGTCCCGCTTGTCATCGACACCTTCAGCGGGCTCGAGCGTGCTGCCCGTGCGCTGGCCGCCGGCACCGGCCCCGCCGGGGTCGACGCAGAACGCGCCTCCGGCTTCCGTTACGGCCAGCGGGCCTTCCTGGTGCAGATCCGGCGTGAGGGTGCCGGAACATGGTTGATCGATCCGGAACCCCTGCGGGACCTGAGCATCATCAACGAAGCGCTGTCCGGAGTTGAGTGGATCCTGCACGCTTCCACCCAGGACCTGCCCTGCCTGTCTGAACTGGGCATGTGGCCGGACAAGCTCTTCGATACGGAACTCGCCGCCCGGCTGGCCGGCCTCCCCCGTGTGGGACTGGCAGCCGTGATTGAGAACCTCCTCGGCTTCAGCCTTGCCAAGGAACACTCCGCCGCAGACTGGTCCACCCGTCCGCTGCCCGAGCCCTGGCTGCGCTACGCCGCCCTGGACGTGGAGGTGCTGGCCGAACTCCGCGAGGAGCTGATCAAGCTCCTGGAAGCGGACGGAAAGCTTGCCTTCGCTGAGGAGGAGTTCGAGGCGATTCGTACCGCGGATCCCGCACCGCCGCGCACCGATCCGTGGCGCCGCACGTCCGGGATGCACCAGCTGCGCGACCGCCGCCAGCTGGCCGCAGTACGCGAACTCTGGACGGAACGTGAGCACCTCGCCGAGCGGCGCGACACCGCGCCGGGCCGGCTGATTCCGGACGCTGCCATTGTGGCCGCTGCCAGGGCCATGCCCTCGACCGTGCCGCAGCTGCTCTCCACGCCGGGCTTCCATGGCCGTGCCGCCCACAAGGAAGCACCGCGGTGGCTGCGCTGCATCGCTGCGGCACGGGAGACGAAGGACCTCCCGCCGCTCCACATTCCCACCAACTCCCCGCCGCCGCCGCGCGTCTGGGCCAGGAATGACCCTGCCGCAGCTGCGCGCCTGCTCACCGCCAAGCCCCGCCTCGCTGCCGTGGCGGAACGCCTGGACATGCCGGTTGAGAATCTGCTGACCCCGGACCACCTGCGCCGGGTGGCCTGGCGTCCGCCGTCCGTGATCGACCTGGACACCGTGACTGCCGCCCTGCGGGAACTGGGCGCACGCGAATGGCAGATCCAGCAGACCGCCGCGGTACTCACCGTCGCGTTCCTGGACCCGGATCCGCTGCCGGAGAAAGAGAAGGACTAGCTACTGCAGGCGCAGGAGCTTGTCGGGATTCCGCATGGCATAGACCCCGGTCACCAGGCCGTCCTGCCGTTCCAGCTGGAAGACGGTGGTTACCGTACCGTCCTCGCGGAAGGCCACGGCGGGCAGCCCGTTCAGCTCGACGAACTCCGGGGCCGCATCCGCACCGAATTTGGCAGCCAGCCCGAGCAGCAGGGCGGCAACCTTCTCCTGACCGTAGACCGGCCGGCGGGCGGCGCTGACTATGCCGCCGCCGTCGGAGTGCAGCACGACGTCCGGTGCGAGGACCTCCAGCAGCGCCTGGATCTGCCCCGTCAGCGCAGCCTGCAGGAAACGTTCGACGGCGGCACGGTGCTCTGCCTTGTCCGGCGGGTTCCGCGGCACACCGGACCGCACTCTTTCCCGTGCCCGGTGTACCGTCTGGCGGACGGACGCCTGGGAGGATTCGAGCACCTCCGCTATTTCGGCGTAGCCGAAGCCAAAAATGTCCCGGAGCACCAGGGCCACCCGTTCCGGCCCGCCCAATTGCTGCATCAGTACCAGCATTGCGGTGGACACATCGGCTCCGGTCAGCGCCGAGGCCTCCGGGTCGTAGGGCCCGGGCGCATCCTGGCCGGTAGGCAGCGGTTCCGGCAGCCACTCCCCCGGATACTCTTCCCGCCGCCGGGATGCCGCACGGACGGCGTTCAGCGCCTGCCGGGACGCAACCCTGGCCAGGTATGCCCGCGGGTTCCGCGGCACACCGCTAGCCGCTGAGTACCGCAGCCAGGTTTCCTGCACCACATCCTCGGCGTCGGAGACGGAACCGGTCACGTCGTAGGCAATGGTGAAGACCAGCCGGCGGTGGGCCAGGAACTCCCGTTCCCGCTCCGCGCTCATACCTGCTGCATCACCGGTGATACCGGCTTCATCCGCGGGCCCGCCGGCCATGTGTATCCTCCGCTTCGCTTGGCTTCGCCGCGGATCCACCGTAGTGTCATGCGGCACAGTACTTCTTTTAGCATCGCAGCGGCTTTTCCGTGAAGGTGGATCCGCCGCGGTGTGTACCCGGCATGGAGTAGCTGGACAGCGCCGTCGGACCGGCCGAGCGAGACGCACTGCCCCAGGAAGCCGCTGCTGTGCGCCGGAAGCGGCGCCCCGGCACGCGACCGCAGGATGTTCGATGCCGCTTCGGCACCCATCGGCATCGCTGTGGCACAGGTCTGCGGAAGGTAGCCGTAGCCGGGAGCCGTGATGACGGCTGCGTCGCCGGCACCGAAGATCCGCCCGTGTCCCGGAACGCGCAGCGACGAATCCACCGTGAGCCGGCCCGCGGAGTCGACGGGCAGCCCGCTGCGCGCTGCGAGGTCGGGGACTCCGAATCCGGTGCACCACAGGACCGCCGCGGCAGCCGGGACGTTACCTTCCTTCACAGCCTGCTGCCGAACCGCAATTCCCGCCCGCTGCAGGCTGCGCAGCACTCCCGCGCGCGCCCCTGCGGAAAAGTGCGGCACCACCAGTCCGGCGGCATAAAGCGTCACCGGATTCCCCGGATGTGCCCGCGCCGTTTCGGCGGCAAGTTCGACAGCAGTCAGGCCGCCGCCCACCACTGCGACGGCGTCTCCCGGCTGCAGGGTGCTGAGCCGCTGCCGCGCAGCTCGGGCCCCGTCCAGCCGGTCGGGTGCCAGTGTTCCCGCAGGGACGGAACTGCTGCCGCTGCCCACGGCGTAGACGAGCCAGTCATAGTCCAGGTGAGTTCCGCCGGAGAGCTGGACCCGGTGCTCTCCGGCATCGATCTTCACGGCCGTTCCCCGGATTAGTTCCACGTCCGGGTGCAGCAGACTGCTGAAGGACACCGTCGCGTCGGCCCTGGTGCCTGCAGCGAACTCGTGCAGTCGGATCCGCTCGGTGAAGCGCGGCTCGGGAGTAGCCAGGCGCACCCTGATGCCGTGCCCGGCCAGACGGTTGGCTGCCATGACGCCGGCATATCCGCCGCCGAGGATTACTGCTGTGGTGTCCATTGGATTTCCTCCTGCAACTCGCTGCTGCGCTCCTTGTGCTGACGCAGATAGGACACCGGCCGGGGCTGTTTTGTGACAGCAGATCGGCAAATGTTTCCTATCCACCGTCTGGCTAGGCGTTTTCAGGATTTTCCTAGGAAAAGTCCGTAAGATCTTGGCTACTATGGACGATCCTTCTCATAAACCCATGCCCTCCTGTGTGCCAGACGACTTGGTTCTAGGAGGGCAGCCCCATGTATGAATGGCTCATGATCGGCGTCGGCCTCCTGCTGACCGTCGGTACCGGCCTCTTTGTGGCTTCTGAATTCGCCCTGGTCAACCTGGACCGCAGCGACCTGGAGGCCCGACAGGCCGCCGGGGAAAAGCGTCTTGGTCCCACGATCAAGGCCCTGAAGATCACCTCGACCCATCTTTCCGGTGCCCAGCTGGGCATCACCCTCACCACCCTGCTCTCCGGTTACACCTTTGAGCCGGCCATCAGCGCGCTCCTGCGCGGACCGCTGCTCGGCGCCGGCGTACCCGAGGCAGTTGTCGGCGGCACCGGCGCAGTGATTGCCATCGCCGTCGCCACCCTGCTGTCAATGATCATTGGCGAACTGGTGCCGAAGAACTTTGCCCTGGCGCTGCCCAAGGCAACCGCCAAGGTGGTTGTTCCGTTCCAGGCCGTGTTTACCACTGTCTTCAAACCGGTCATCCTCGTCTGCAACAACACAGCCAACAAGGTCATCCGCTCCTTCGGCATCGAACCGAAGGAAGAGCTCTCCGGCGCCCGCAGTGCCGAGGAGCTCAGCTTCCTGGTCCGGCGGTCGGCCCTTGAAGGCGTCCTGGACCAGGACCACGCAGAGCTGCTGCACCGCACGCTGCGCTTCACCGACCACACCGCCGAGGACGTCATGACTCCGCGCGTGCGCATGGTCGGCGTCCAGGCCACGGACACGGCAGAGGACATCATTGCCACAGCCGTGAACACCGGATACTCCCGTTTCCCGGTCCTGGGCCGGGATTCGGATGACATCCTGGGCGTGCTGCACGTGAAGCAGGCTTTCGCGCTGCCCCTGGAGGCACGCGCCACCACAACGGCGGCAGACGTGATGGTTCCGCCGCTGCGCGTTCCCGAATCCATGGGGGTGGACTCCCTGCTGGGCATCCTGCGCAGCCAGGGGCTGCAGATCGCCGTGGTGACCGATGAACACGGCGGCACCGCCGGCGTCGTCACCCTGGAGGACCTCGTGGAGGAGATCGTCGGCGAGTTGGAGGACGAACACGACCGCGCGCGCGTCGGCGTCGTCCGCACCGGACGCTCGGTGACCTTCGATGCCTCCCTGCGCCCGGACGAACTGCTGGACCGCGCGGGAATCACCGTGCCGGAAGGCGAGGACTACGAGACGCTGGCCGGCTTCGTCACGCACAGCCTGGACCGGATGCCCGAGCTGGGCGATGAAGTGGAAGTCGACGACGGCGTCCTGCGCGTCGAGCGCGTCCTCGGAACGCACGTTGAACGGCTGCGCTTCACGCCAAACCCCGGGTCCGAATCACCGCGCAGTGCGCACGACCGCCTGGTCGACACCCTGACGAAGGAAGCCATCCATGAATGAGTACCTGCCCGGCATCATCTGGCTGTTCGTGCTGCTGGCCGTGAACGCCTTCTTCGTGGGTGCCGAATTCGCCGTCATTTCCGCCCGCCGCTCCCAGATTGAGCCCAAGGCGGCACAGGGCAGCAAGGCCGCCAAGACCACGCTCTGGGCAATGGAGCATGCCACCCTGATGCTGGCCACCAGCCAGCTGGGTATTACGGTCTGTTCGCTGCTGATCCTGAACGTGTCCGAACCTGCCATCCACCACCTGCTTGAAATCCCGCTGGCCAATACGCCGCTGACCCCTGAGGCCATCAGTGTCACGGCCTTCATCGTGGCGCTGCTGCTGGTCACCTTCCTGCACGTGGTTGCAGGCGAGATGATCCCCAAGAACATCTCCTTCTCGGTGCCCACCCGGGCAGCACTGCTCCTGGCTCCTCCGCTGGTGCTCGTGGCCAAGATCTTCAAGCCCGTCATCTGGACGCTGAACTCCATTGCCAACGGTGTGCTGCGCCTGTTCAAGGTGGAGCCGAAGGACGAGGCAACCAGCACCTACACTCTGGATGAAGTGGCCACCATTGTGGAACAGTCCACGCGCGAAGGCGTGCTGGACGACGCCACGGGTGCCCTGACCAACGCCTTCGAGTTCACCTCAAAGACCGTTGCCGACGTCGAGGTACCGCTGGCAGAAATGGTCCTGGTTCCCGCCCAGCCGACCCCGGCTGATATCCAGGAGGCGGTGGGCAGCCACGGCTACTCCCGCTACATCCTGGCAGACGCCGACGGCGGGCTCACCGGCTACCTTCACCTGAAGGACGTCATGGACCTGAACACTCCGGAGAAGTTCAACGCCCCGGTTCCCGCTAAGCGCATCCGCCGCCTTGCTTCGGCGTTCCGCGGCAGCGAGCTGGAAGATGCGCTGGACACCATGCGCCGCACCGGCTCCCACGTGGCCCGGGTCTTCGACGCAGACGGCAACACCACCGGTGTCCTGTTCCTCGAGGACATTATCGAAGAGCTGGTTGGCGAAGTGCAGGACGCAACAACCGTCTAGCCTGCCAAGCTGCCCAAGGGCCGGAACCGCATACCGCGGTTCCGGCCCTTACAGGTTCCACTGTTAGACTCCGGGACATCATGAGGGGAACCATCCGCACCGCAGCTGCCCTGGCTTTGGACGTCCGGGCACTGGCGCGGCTTGTGCTGCCGGCAGTGGGCCTGCTCGCGATTCTCGCCGGGATCCTCGGCATGCACATGGCCTTCGACCCCCAGCCGGCTGCGGAGCACGCGTCCCCGCACGCGGCAGCGGCCGGACCCACGTCCCAGCACTCCCAGGTATCGGTCCCTGACGCCAGTGGCGCGTCCGGTTCCAGCGGGCATCATGCCGACGGCTGTGCGCAGTGCGGCCCCGCGGGGTGCATGGCAGGACTGTGCATACTCTTCCTGCTCCTCGTCAGCCTCGCGGCATTGCTGGACCCGCTCCGACGGCTGATCCGCGGACGGGAGACTACCGGCAGCCCTGGCTTCCTGCCCACCGCCAAGGCACCTCCCCGGGCTCCTTCACTGAATCAGCTCTGCATCAGCCGGACGTAGAATCCCGGCCCCGGCGCAACGCCGGGGCCTCGCCTGCGCGTCCTTCCCCGACGCGCAGGGCTGAATGCACAGTTAGGAATCGATTCCCAGAAGGAACCCACCGTGAACAAGCACGCCCTTTTTCCCACAGCCGCCCTCGCCGCCGGCCTCGTCCTCTCCGGTTGCGCTACCCCTGGCACGTCCGGATCTGCGTCTCCGTCCGCGGACGGCCGGAGCCACCATGCCAGCGAGTCCCCTGACGCCGAGGCTTCGCACAACAGTGCGGACACCATGTTTGCCCAGATGATGATTCCGCACCACGAACAAGCGGTCGTCATGAGCAGCATGATGCTCGACAAGGAGGACCTCGATCCCCGCATCACGGAACTGGCTCGGGAGATCAAGGCAGCCCAGGGCCCGGAAATCCAGCAGATGGAGGACTGGCTGGAAGCCTGGAACGAGCCGCGGGCCCCTCTGGAAGGGCATTCAATGACAATGGACGGGATGCTCGGGGAAGACCAGCTCGCCGCCCTGGAGCAGGCCCGCGGTCCGGAGGCCGCCAGGCTCTTCCTGACGGGGATGATTGCCCACCACGAAGGGGCGGTCGAGATGGCAGAGGAAGAGATCGCAGCCGGAAAGGACGCCGGCGCTGTTGAACTGGCGGAAACCATCGCAGCGACGCAGAACGCGGAGATCACCCGGATGCAGGCCCTGCTTCAGGACCTCTAGACCCTCCCTCCCTCCAAGAACCACTGATTGGAACCGCCATGACTTTGCAACGATCCACCCCCGCCCGCCGCCGTACGGCCCTCGGTGTGATTGCCCTATCCCTGTCCGCTGCCCTGGTTGGCTGCAGTGCGCCCGCCGGCGGCAGCCAGGAAGGAGCCAAACCGCCCTATCCAAGCCATGTCCACGCACTGGCGCTGGAACCCGGGACCACGACGGTGCTGATCGCCTCCCATGAGGGGATCTACGAGGTGGCAGGGAACCAGCTGACGCCTTCCGGAGCGGACATCGATCTGATGGGCTTCGCCGTGGACGCCGGCGGACGGTACCTGGCCTCGGGACATCCCGGGCCCGGGACAGACCTGCCGGACCCGGTTGGCCTGATCAGCTCGGATGATGGCTTGAACTGGACCCAGGTGTCCCTGGCCGGAGAATCCGACTTTCATGCCCTGGCCGCCACCGCAGACGGAATCATCGGATTCGACGGTTCCCTGCGGCAGAGCACCGATGGCTCTGCGTGGACCGATGCGTCCCCGCAGCTTCAAGTCCACAGCCTGGCGGGGTCCCCCGCCGGGACGCTCGCGGTAGCCACCACTGAGGACGGCCCGTACACATCCAACGACGCCGGAAGGAACTGGAAGCCGCTTCCCGGAGCTCCGCTGATCATGTTGGCAGCAGTCACGGACGATGCCCTGATAGTGGGAGTCCTTCCGGACGGAGGAATTGTCACCAGTTCCGACGAGGGCGCCTCATGGACTGCGGCCGGACAGGCTTCCGGATATCCGGTGGCCGTGACGGCGGCAGGCACAGCCGATGATCTGCAGATCTGGGTCATGACGGATTCAGGGCTGCAGCACTCGGCTGACGGCGGGAAGACTTTCACCACACTGGTTCAGGCGCCGGGGGCAGCATCATAGGCTGACTGCAAGGCCCGGGGCGGGAACCTGCCCGCCCCGGGCCTTGCAGCCTAAGTTACCCGCGAGTAACATTGAGCGTGAGCTAATCCACATCTCAAAGAGGAGCAGTACGTGAGCCCACAGAGCCGAGCACGGCAGATCAGGGACGTCGTTTTCGTCGACGGCGTTCGGACCCCTTTCGGACGCGCCGGCGAGAAGGGCATGTACGCCGACACCCGCGCCGATGACCTGGTGGTCAAGTGCATCCGTGAACTCCTGCGCCGCAATCCCTCCCTTCCGCCCGAGCGGGTGGACGAGGTAGCCATTGCCGCCACCACCCAGACCGGAGACCAGGGACTGACCATCGGCCGTACCGCGGCACTGCTGGCCGGACTCCCTCGCACCGTTCCCGGCTTTGCCATTGACCGCATGTGCGCCGGTGCCATGACTGCCGTGACCACCACCGCTTCCGGCATCGGCTTCGGCGCGTACGACGTCGTCATCGCCGGCGGCGTGGAGCACATGGGCCACCACCCGATGGGCGACGGCGCAGATCCCAACCCGCGCTTCGTCACCGAGCGCCTCGTGGACCCGGCCGCCCTGAACATGGGCAACACCGCCGAGAATCTGCACGACCGCTTCCCGGACATCACCAAGGAACGCACCGACGCATACGCTGCCGCCAGCCAGGAAAAGCTCGCCAAGGCCTACGCCGGCAACCAGATCCAGCCGGACCTGGTTCCCGTAGCCACCAAGAAGGCCGGCGCCGGCTGGACCCTCAGCACGGTTGACGAAGGGCCACGCCCGGGAACCACCGTCGAAGACCTGGCGACCCTGCGCACACCCTTCCGCCCGCACGGCCGGGTCACCGCCGGCAACGCCTCCGGCCTGAACGACGGCGCCACCACGGCCCTGCTTGCGTCCGCGGATACCGCTGAGGAACTCGGCCTTCCCGTAAAGATGCGTATGGTCGGCTACGCCTTCGCCGGCGTCGAGCCCGAGGTCATGGGCATTGGCCCGGTACCCGCCACCGAAAAGGCCCTGAAACAGACCGGCCTAACCATCGAGGACATCGGCCTGTTTGAAATCAACGAGGCCTTCGCCGTCCAGGTGCTCTCCTTCCTGGACCACTTCGGCATTGCCGACGACGATCCGCGCGTGAACCGCTACGGCGGCGCGATCGCCGTCGGGCACCCACTGGCTTCCTCCGGCGTGCGCCTCATGACGCAGCTGGCCCGCCAGTTCGAGGAAGATCCCTCGGTGCGCTACGGCATGACCACCATGTGCATCGGCCTGGGCATGGGCGCCACCGTCATCTGGGAAAACCCCAACCACCCCGACTACAACACCGAGTCCACGGAGGCATCGAAGTAATGACCGCACCTGACTACCAGCGCCTGGCCGGACTTTTCCCGAACGAGGTTGTCACCCACTCCTACGTTTCCGACATGGAGCTGCCCGGAGGTGCCGGCACGTTTGCACTCATCACCCTGGACAACGACGTAGACCACTCCCGCCCCACCACCCTGGGCCCGAACACCCTGCTGGAGCTCGGCCGCGTGCTTGACTCACTCAGGGAGCGTGCCGGCAAGGGCGAGATCGTCGGCGTCGGCGTGACCGGCAAGCCGCATTACCTCGTCGCCGGTGCGGACCTTTCGGCAGTAAAGACACTGGCCGAATACGAAGACGGCGTCGCCATGGCAGCCCTGGGCCACGAGGTCTACGGGAAGCTGGGAACACTCGGCGTTCCCAGCTTCGCGTTCATCAACGGCGTGGCCCTCGGCGGCGGGTTGGAGATTGCCCTGCAGTCGGACTACCGCACGGTATCCACCGGCGCCGGTGCACTGGCCCTGCCGGAAGCGTTCATCGGCCTGGTCCCGGGCTGGGGCGGCGTGTACCTGCTGCCGCGCCTCATCGGACCGGAGAATGCCGTCAAGGTGATGATCGAGAACCCGCTCAGCAACAACCGCACCCTCTCCGGTCCTGCTGCCTACAAGCTCGGGATCGCCGATGCTTTGTTCGAACCGGCCGACTTCCTGGAACAGTCCCTTGCCTGGGCCTCCCGGGTGATCACCGGTGCTGAGAGCGTGAACCGTCCCAACGCCGTCGAACCTTCCGAAGTTTCGGACCGCTGGGAAGCCGCTGTGGCAGCCGGCCGGGCATTTGTGGAGGCGCGCACTTCCAATGCAGCTCCGGCCCCGGCGAAGGTGCTGGACATCTTCGAGGCCGGCAAGGACTGGACCCGCGAACAGTCCCGCGAGGCTGAATGCGATGCCCTGGCTGAACTGATGCAGACTCCACAGTTCCAGTCCACCGTGTACGCGTTCCTGGACCTGGTGCAGAAGCGCGGCAAGCGTCCCGCCGGCGCGCCGGACAAGAAGCTCGCCCGCCCCGTGACCAAGGTCGGCGTCGTGGGCGCAGGCCTCATGGCCAGCCAGCTGGCACTGCTCTTCGCCAAGCAGCTCAAGGTCCCCGTAGTGATGACGGACATCGACCAGGAACGCGTGGACAAGGGCGTTGGCTACGTCCACGCCGAGGTGGAGAAGCTGCTCGGCAAGGGCCGCATCTCTGCGGACGCGGCGAACCGCACCAAGGCCCTGGTTACGGGGTCCGTCTCCAAGGAGGCCTTCTCCGACGCTGACTTTGTCATTGAGGCCGTCTTCGAGGAAATGTCCGTCAAGAAGCAGGTCTTCGCCGAGGTGGAGGCAGTCGTCTCCCCCGAGTGCATCCTGGCCACGAACACCTCCTCGCTCTCGGTCACCGAAATGGCAGCGGACCTGCAGCACCCGGAGCGCGTAGTGGGGTTCCACTTCTTTAATCCGGTGGCCGTGATGCCGCTGCTGGAAATTGTGCGTGCCCCGAAGACCGACGACGCCGTGCTGGCCACCGCATTCGTTCTCGCAAAGCAGCTCAAGAAGACCGCCGTGCTGGTGAAGGACGCGGCCGCATTTGTGGTGAACCGCATCCTGGGCCGCATGTTCGGCGAGATCACCAAGGTGTTTGATGAGGGTACCGACGCCGCAACGGCGGACAACGCGCTGCGCCCCATGGGCCTGCCTATGACGCCGTTCAGCCTGCTGGCCCTGGTTGGCCTGCCGGTGGGGCAGCACGTCCAGGAATCCCTGCACGCCGCCTTCGGCGACCGGTTCTATGTCTCGGAAAACTCGCAGAAGCTGATCGACGCCGGCATCAAGTCACTGTGGCAGAAGGACGAGGACGGGAAGCCGTACGTGCCGCAGGAAACCCTTGACCTGCTGTCCTTCGGCGACTCGCCGTCGACGTCCGAGGAAGTCCTGCGCCGCACGCAGGACGGTCTGGCCGAGGAAATCGGCCTGATGCTGGACGAAGGCGTCGTCGCCGGGCCGGAGGACATCGACCTCTGCGTCATCCTCGGCGCCGGCTGGCCGATGCACCTGGGCGGCATCACGCCGTACCTGGACCGCGTTGGAGCATCTGACCGGGTGAACGGGAAGCTCTTCAACGCCGGTGCTGTGCCGGTGGCGGCTTCCTAGCGTTTCTGTTCCACCCGCTTGGCACGCGCCGGGCGGACCGGAACGGCGGCAACGAAATTCCTGTGCTCGCAGAGCTCGCTTGGAGTATTAAAGCCGCCTAACCCGGTCCGTCCGGCGCTTTTGCTGTGCGGAACGGCCGTGCTGCAGCCTGTTCCGGGACTATCAGCATCCTTGCTAAACTTGCACGTATGAGTGCCCGACGCCGCTTCACCGTGCCTGCCTCCACGCAGGTCCTGTCGGCGTACCTCAAGCGGCTTCTGCTGGCCAAACGGGCCAGTGGCACCAACGGCTGGATGAGTTCCTGGGGCACCAACGCGCACGGCGAGATCGCCGGCTGCCCGCCGCCACGTATCTAGGACGCACCTGCGTTCTTGGCCTTCTTTGCTGAGGACGGACAGGTGCACTTTGCCCTGCCCTGATACCACGCGCGAAAGAACCAGCCATGTCCCACTCTTCCCCTGCCCTACCCAAAAACCAGCAGCCGCACGCAATCTGGCGCGGCGTCCATCAAACCCTCGCCAAGGACACTACGGGCGGCGCCCTGCTGTTGGGTGCCACCATACTGGCTCTCATTCTTGCCAACTCCGCGCTCTCGGGCGTCTACGAAGATGTCCGGCAGTTCACCTTCGGGCCTGAAGCGCTGCACCTGAACCTCAGCGTGGCTTCCTGGGCAGCGGACGGCCTGCTGGCCGTGTTCTTCTTCGTCGTCGGGCTTGAGCTGAAGGAAGAGTTCGTCGCCGGCAAGCTCCGTGATCCGCGGACGGCACTCGTACCCATCGTGGCCGCGATCGGCGGCGTCGCCGTTCCTGCGCTGATCTTCGCGCTGATCAACCGGAACTCCGGCGGGGACGCGCTCAACGGCTGGGCGATCCCCGCGGCCACGGACATCGCCTTCGCCGTCGCCGTGATTGCCGTCGTTGGACGGTTCCTGCCACCGGCGCTGAGGACATTCCTGCTGACGCTCGCCGTGGTGGATGATTTGCTGGCGATCTCCATCATCGCTGTCTTCTACACCGACGGCATCGCCTTCCTTCCGCTGCTCGTCGCCCTCCTGCCGCTGGCAGTCTTCGCAGTTCTGGTCCAGCGGGGCGTCCGTTCCTGGTGGATCCTGATCCCTCTCGGCGTGACCGTCTGGACGCTCATTCATGCCTCGGGAATCCACGCGACAGTAGCCGGCGTCCTGCTTGGTTTCATGGTTCCAGTGATCGCCAAGGGCCGTGCCAAGGTCCGGGTGGGAACCAAGGACAACGGCGAGCCTCTCTACGAAGGCATGGCTGCGCATTTCGCTGACAAATGGTCCGTTTTCTCCAGCGCAGTCGCAGTGCCCGTGTTCGCGTTCTTCTCCGCGGGCGTTACCGTCGGCGGCTTTACCGGCCTGTTTGATGCGCTGGGCAGCAGTATCGCCCTCGGCATCATCGGCGGCCTCGTTCTGGGCAAGGCGGTCGGCATCACCGCGGGGACCTTCCTCGTTACCCGGTTCCGCGGCATCACCATCGACAAGTCCCTGGCCTGGATCGATATCCTGGGCATGTCCTTCATCGCCGGTATTGGCTTCACCGTTTCACTCCTGGTCGGTGAACTCTCCTACGACGCCGCAAGTGCTGCATCGGACCACATGAAGGTGGGCGTGATCGTGGGATCCATTATCTCCGCGACTATTGGTGCCGCAATCCTGACTGTGCGGAACCGGCATTACCGTGCCGCCGGATCCGCTGGCGCCGAAGCAGCTGAGTCCCGCCAGTGCTGAAGCTACGAGCCGGCGTCGAGGCCCGTCACCGGTTCGCCCGTGCGGTCATAGACCAGTCGGAGGACACCGGACGGAAAAACCTGCGGTGGCTCCGCGAACGTGAACGCCGCCGGGACCCCGCCGTCGCCTGAGAATATCCGCTTCCCCGTGCCCAGCGTTATTGGATATACAAAGAGGTTCAGCCGATCCAGGATTCCAGCCGCAAGCAGTGATCCGGCGAGGTCTCCACTGCCCACAATATGGATCTCCTTGTAGTGATCCTTGAGCTGTGCAGCCTCCTCCCCGGCCGCCAGTACCGTGGTCCCGTCCCAGCTGGCATTGTCCAGCGTCCGGGAAACCACAAACTTGTCCATCGAATTGAACTTCTCCGCTATGGGGTTGGAGTCCCCGCGCAGCGGCCAGTAGCCCGCGAAGATGTCGTAGGTCCGCCGTCCCAGCAGCAGCGCGTCCATCCGGTTGATTCCTGACATGATCGCCGCGCCGGATTCGGCATCGGCGAAGGCGGCTTGCCAACCGCCGAAGGTAAACCCGCCGGAAGTGTCCTCATCCGCACCCCCAGGGCCCTGATAAACGCCGTCCAAGGTCATGAACAGATCCAGTGCGATGATCCCCACAGTTTCAGTCCCCCTCCTTCCGGCGGACCATCTCCGTAATCCAGATTGGTGCGTACGGCGAGGTGCAGTTCGGCGGCGTGGGATAGTCCTTCAGAACTTCCAGCCGTTCCCCGATTTCCACGGCCCGGGAGCGGAAATCGGGGTGGGCGATGCCGATCTGCGCCAGGCAGGTGTTCATGGCCCATTGGAGCCGGTCCGGAGCCTGCTGCATCTGAGACTCGATCGTGTCCAACAGGGCGCTGAGGTCCAGTCCTTGAGGCGACTTAGCCACCCGGTCGCTCGTCAGCGCCCAGCCGGCACTGGCCACCGCCGGGTCCGCGTCAGCCAACCATGCCACACGCAGTTCTTCGGCATACGGACTATTCTTGATCACGTAGTTCACCAGCCAGTCCTGCACTTTGGGTACGCGGGATCCGCGCAGCATGGTGTCCAGTTCGTCCTGGTCCAGGGATTTGGGCCGGCAGATCAGCAGCGCCAGCAACCGAGCCGCGGTGTCGCCCGTCTGCCAAAGCTGCCGGGACAGGTCCTGCTGCGTCTTCAGCTCTTTGGCGAGGGCGCGGAGCTTGCCGAGATTCACCCCGTGGTCATCGCCGTGCCTCTCATTGATGGCACGCATCTTCGGGTCTTCAAAGGCGGCAAGCCGTTCCATCACCTCAGAGACATCGGTCCTGGTGCCTGTCGCGGGCATGCTGGAGATTCCGTTCATATCCATCGGTGGGATCTCCGGGACCCTGCGGAATCACTGGCGGCCCGCAGGATCCTGTTCCGCAGCGCTACCGCAGCGGGGACGAGCGCCAGACCGGCAAGAAGTCCCAGCAGCATCGCGGGGCCGCCGATCGATTCAACAGACCCGGCGTGGGCGCAGATCCCGGCAACCGTGATGCCCGACAGACCGACGGACGCTGTTAGGGCGTTCGCCGGTGCGACGGCGCGAAGGGTCAGTCCGCCCTCTTCCAGCACGATTGTGACCATGCGCCAGGAGGCCAGCAGTGCCACTTCGAAGCCGGCGACGGCGGTAACGGCAGCGGCGGCGTACGGGACAGCCAGATGCGCGACTTGCGGATACGCGACGGCGTACTCACCCGCCAAACCCGGCAGCAGCACCGTCTGCGACAACAGGGCCAGGAGTCCCAAGGCCACCAGGAGAAAACGGAGGGGCAGTGCTTCCTGCATCGTCATAGGAAAATGCTCGTCAGTCAGGTTCCTGCTGTCAATCGCCTACCGCCCGCCTACTGGCCCACCCTATTTCGGCGCCCTTAGCACACACTCTGGGTGCTAAACGAAAGTTTTGCGCAATTTTTGCACAAGATGAGAGACAAAACTCAAGATCTTGCCCGGCCCTGATGCGTACGGTCTTCTTCCCTTCCCGGCATCTTGGCGGCGGTTGATTAGACCGCCTAGCGTCAAACCACCGTTCTGCTCCATCGGTGAACCCCCACCCCAGGGAACCGACACTTTCAAAGAACTTAGACGCACACCGGAGGAAAGCATGATTGAAACACCACAGGGCACCGGCGGTTCCAAGACACCCGGGCGGTGGCGTGGCCTTGCCGCTGCTGCCGCCCTCGCCGTCGTAATTCCGTTCAGCGGCGCAGTACCGGCAGCTGCAGACGCTAATTTTCCCTCACCGAACGGCAATACGAACATCTCCAGCATCCTGACCTACAACGACGTAGTGTCCCAGCTGCAGAAGCTTGAAAAGACGAGCCGCTTCAACGTCGATGCATTCACGCTTGCGGAGTACGGAACGCAGGTAAACACCTCCGAGCAGGGCCGTGACCTGTGGGTCGCCACGGTCGGCACCGGCCCGGAGCATGTCTGGGTCCAGGGACGGATCCACGGCAACGAGCCCTACGGCAGTGACTCGATCCTCGCCCTGCTCAAGGATCTGGGAACCAACGGATCTCCCGACTACAAGCTGCTCCGGGAAAAGTTCACGTTCCATTTCATCCCGATGTACAACCCTGACGGTTCGGAGGCCAACCTGCGCCAGACCATCCTCTGGGACCAGGAGACGGACACGCCGCGGCTTGGGTCGAACGGGCGTGAGCAGCGGATCGACCTGAACCGGGACTGGACGCCCACCGGGTTCGTGGCGAACGAATCGCTGGCCTTCTATGAGTACTGGACCAGCGTGAAGCCGGACTACGGCATCGACATCCACCATCAGGGCCTCAAGCAAGAATGGGGCACGGGAGACGATGTGAGCCTGTCCCTGGGCATCTCGCTGGCGCCAGGGGGACCAACTCTTCCCGGTATCAAGGACGGTGCCTACGACGTGCTGACCCGCCAGATGCTGGTCCATGTTTATGACGAGCTCTCCGGCTACGGCTACATCAACATGGACCGCTACCAGGTGGGCAACGGCCTGGAGATCGACATCAAGGGCGGCGTGGTTTCGGCCATGATGCTGGGCCTGAACTACCAGGGCATGAATCCGGAGGGCCATTCCAACCCTGTGGTCTTCTTTGAAACCTCCGGCAACACGTCGGACGGCAGCCTCGGCCAGAAGGCACGCGGCAAGAACATCCAGCAGAACGTTCTTGCTATGAAGGAACTGTTGCTTGGCCTCGCCACCGGCGAGGTCCAGCAGGAGGACCCGGAGCGCTGGGGGGAAATCCCTCACCAGCCGGTCACAGGCTACAACACCGACTATGCGGGCACGGTTCCGGTCCCGTAAATTCTGCGCTCAGGAGGCCCTGCGGCATTCCACCGCGGGGCCTCCTGTCTGCTGTCCGTCCGGCGTCTGTACCTACCCCCGTGTGGCCCTGCGCCTGCTGAGAGTTTCCCTGGGCTCCGATAGGGTGACGCTGTGATCACGAACCCGGAGGCGCCGGCCGAACCCGGAACAACTCAGCTCAGCCGTTCGAGCGCAGCGGCCAGGTACGGTGCCGTCCGCGACGTCTCGCACGCTGCCACGTCATCGGCTGTGCCGGAGCAGACAATCCGTCCGCCGTCGTCTCCACCGGCTGGCCCCATGTCGATCACCCAGTCCGCAGACGCCACCACATTCATCGAGTGCTCAACTACCACCACGGTATTTCCGGCCTCCACCAGCCGGTTCAGCTGGGCCAGCAGCAGCTGGACGTCCTGCGGGTGCAGGCCGGTGGTCGGCTCGTCCAGCAGGTAGAGGGTGTGTCCGCGCCTGGCGCGCTGAAGCTCAGTAGCGAGCTTGATGCGCTGTGCCTCGCCCCCGGAAAGTTCCGTGGCGGGCTGGCCGAGCCGCAGGTACCCGAGTCCGACGTCCAGCAAGGTGCTCAGGCTGCGGGCTGCCGCTGGAACGTCGGACAGGAACTCTGCCGCCGTCTCAACCCGCATGCCCAGGACATCCGCAATGGACTTGCCCCGGTAGGTGATCTCCAGGGTCTCCTCGTTGTACCGGGCGCCGTGACAGTCGGGGCAGGGACCGTATGTGCCTGGCAGGAACAGCAGTTCGACGGCGAGGAATCCCTCGCCCTGGCAGGTTTCACAGCGGCCGCCAGCCACGTTGAAGGAGAATCGTCCGGCGTTGTAACCGCGCGCACGTGCTTCGTCTGTCCCGGCGAAGAGCTTCCGGACGTGGTCGAAGAGACCCGTGTAGGTGGCGAGGTTGGACCGCGGTGTCCTCCCGATGGGACGCTGGTCCACTTTCACCAGGCGGTCCAGGTGTTCAAGGCCCTGTATGCGCCGCACCTGGACACCGGAGTCGGCGCTGCGCGCATCCGCCGCACCGTCGTCATCCTCGGCTTCCGGCGGAGCCCCGTTGACCTGGGTGCCCACGGCCTCTGCCAGGACCTGGCTGACCAGGGTGGACTTACCGGATCCGGATACCCCGGTGACTGCCGTGAGCACACCCAGCGGGATGTCGGCGTCGAGCTCCCGCAGGTTGTGCCGCGAAATGCCCTTCAGGGACAACCAGCGCTCGGCACGGCGACGCGCCGGGGAGATTTCTTCGGCTTCACCGAAGAGGAAGGGCCGGGTGGCGCTCTCCGTCACCCCAGCCAGACCCGCGACCGGGCCGCTGTAGAGCACGGTTCCGCCGCCGTCGCCGGCCTGCGGACCGACGTCGACAATCCATTCGGCGCTGCGCACCACGTCCATGTTGTGCTCAACCACGAACACCGAGTTCCCGGCGTCCTTCAGCTCCTGCAGGACGGCCAGCAGCGGTTCGGCGTCGGCCGGGTGCAGGCCAGCGGAGGGTTCATCCAGCACGTACACCACACCGAACAGGCCGGAGCGCAGCTGCGTGGCGATGCGCAGCCGCTGCATCTCGCCGGGCGAGAGCGTCGGCGTGGCGCGGGACAGGCTGAGGTAGCCCAGGCCCAAAGAAATCAGGATCTCCAGCCGGGAAAGCAGGTCCCGGGTGATGGTGACGGCAACCTCAGTGTCCTCATTCGACGCCGCGGACCGGGACGCCGTGCCCGCCGCCTTGAGTTCCGCCGTCGGCCGGATGACTTCTGCCAGCTCGCCGAGAGTCGCTCCGTTGAGTTCGGCGATGTTCCTCCCGGCGAAGGTGACGGCAAGCGCCTCCGGACGCAGGCCCGCCCCGCCGCAAACCGGGCAGGGGCCGGAGACCATGTACTCCAGGACACGTTCGCGCATCTTTGCGCTCCCGGAGTCAGCCAGGGTGTGCAGCACGTAGCTGCGTGCGCTCCAGAACCGGCCCTTGTAGGGCTTGGCTACGCGGTCGCGCTGCGGGGTAATGGTGACAACAGGCTGTTCTTCCGTGAAAAGGATCCAGTCGCGGTCCTTCTTCGGCAGTTTCCGCCAGGGCACATCGACGTCGTACCCAAGATGGATCAGGATGTCCCGCAGGTTCTTGCCCTGCCAGGCCCCGGGCCAGGCGGCAATGGCGCCCTCCCGGATGGTCAGGGACGGGTCCGGAACCAGGGACTCTTCCGTGACGGTGTGGGCAATGCCCAGTCCGGAGCACTCACGGCACGCACCGGCAGCGGTGTTGGGCGAAAAGGCATCGGAGTCCAGGCTGCCGGGCTGGGCATTGGCCGGGTAGGTACCGCCCCGGGAGAAGAGCATCCGCATTGAATTGGACAGTGTGGTGAGCGTGCCCACCGTCGAACGCGAACTGGCCGTACCGCGGCGCTGCTGGAGCGCGACGGCGGGAGGCAGGCCCGTGATGGCCTCCACCTTCGGATTGTGGCCCTGGGAAATCAGGCGCCGGGCGTAGGGGGCAACCGATTCGAAGTACCGTTTCTGTGCCTCCGCGTAGATGGTGCCGAACGCCAGTGAAGACTTGCCGGATCCCGAGATGCCGGTGAACGCGACAATCGAGTCCCGGGGAACATCGACGTCGACACTGCGCAGGTTGTTTTCCTGCGCACCGCGGACACGGACCATGCCGCGGCCGGCGGGATCGGGCGTGGGTCTGGGAGCGGACTGGACATCGGTTTTAGTGCTCACCCATCGACGCTAACAGGCAGTGTGCTTCCAAATCTGCGAATCCGGCTTGGTTTCACCAACGGCGTGATCAGCGCGCAACCGGATAGGTTGGAAACCATGAAGGACCAGATAGACCAGATCCTGGCTCAGTGGACGGCGGAACGGCCGGATCTTGATGCTTCCCCCATGGCCGTAGTAGGCCGGATCTCCAGGGTGTCGCGGAAAGTGGATACCCGGCTGGCAGCGACCTTTGCCTCACACGGCCTCGACGCGGCTGCTTTCGACGTCCTTGCGACCCTGCGCCGCTCCGGCGCCCCATACACCCTGAGCCCGTCTGAGCTGGCGGCCAGCACCATGGTGACCTCCGCCGCCATCGCACAGCGGCTGAACCGGCTGGAAGAACGCGGACTGGTCTCCCGTACCAAGAACACATCCGACGGGCGGGCCAAGCGCGTGGCCCTCACAGTGGAAGGCCTCGCCCTGGTGGAGCGGGCACTGCCGGACCATCTGGAGACTGAGGAAGGGATCCTCGGTGGGCTAAGCCCGCAGGAACGTGACCTCCTGGCCGGCCTGCTGGCCCGGATTGAGGCAACTCTGGACCAGCAGTAGTCTCCCCTCCGCGGCGGCACGGCAGTCTGCCGCCCCTTGGCCACATCGCCGGAGCTGTACAACCTCCCGCCTGCACTGGTTGAGTACCGGGCATGGCTTCACGAAGCAGCACTTCCGTCTGGCCCGCAGTGCACGAGGAACGCCGCGCACTGCTTGCGGACTTGGCGGACCTGCCCGAGGATGGCTGGCAAACGCCGTCGTTATGTCCGGGCTGGAGCGTCCACGACGTCCTGGCGCATCTCGTGGACACCGCACTCACCACCCGGCTGGGATTCCTGCGCGGCATGGTCACCGCCCGGTTCGATTTCGACCGCAGCAATGACGCCGGCATACGAAAGCACCGCGGAAACAGGCCGGCTGAAACGCTGGCAGCGTTTCGCTTGGTCCAGCAGCGGACGAGCGGACCCCCGGCGCCCCTCGCCACCCGCCTGGTGGAGGCAGTGGTCCACGGCGAGGACATCCGACGGCCCCTGGGAATCGACCGCACCTATCCCCTCGACGCCGTTACCGAGGCGCTGACCCACCAGGCAGAAACATCAGTGAAGCTGGGCGGCGGCAGGGAGCTGGTGGAAGGCCTGAGCCTGACGGCGGACGACGGCGCCTTCCGGCACAGCAGCGGCGCTGAGGTCCGCGGTTCCTCCCTGGCACTGCTGCTCGCGGTCTCCGGGCGGCCAGTTGGGGATGATGAGCTTTCCGGATCGGGTGCGGGCACGTTCCAGGAGCGCCTCTCAGCCAGGAGGAGCGCCTAGCCGTTCGGCGTCGGCCATGGCATCGCGAACTTCGGGCCGGCCGCATCCTGTGTGGCAATAGCGCTGTTCCGAAGGCTTCCCGGAAATCCTGTGCTGCGATAACGCTGTTACGCCGCTCGGGGAAGGACGTTACTGCGACACTGGACGGCCAGACGGACCCCAACCGACGTTACTGCGACACAGGACGGCAGAGCAGGCCGGTTGCCAGGAAGGGGCCGCAGGTCTGTAAGGCCGGCGGGCTGGGAAAACGCCTCCGGCCTTACAGAAAGAACGCCTAGAACAAAGCAACCTTCGGCGTCTGCGGGAAAATCCGGTCCAGTTCTTCAAGGTCCTTCTCCGACGGCACCCAGGAGGCTGCCTCAGCGTTCTGCTTCACCTGCTCCGGCTTCGTGGCTCCGGCGATGACGGAGGAAACCGATGGCCGGGATGCCAGCCAGGAGAACGCCACCTGCACCTCGGTCAGACCGCGGTCCCGGGCAAAGTCGCCGAACTCGCGCAGCTGGTCGTAGTCGGCGTTCTCGAGCAGGTTGGTGCGCGAGTGCGTCAGGCGGCTTCCCTCGGGCGCCTGTCCGGAACTGTATTTGCCGGTGAGCAGTCCGTTGGCGAGCGGGAAGTACGGCAGTACGCCAAGCCCGTAGGCTTCGGCTGCAGGAGTGACTTCCAGTTCGGCGCGGCGGTCCAGCAGGTTGTAGTGGTTCTGCGCCGAGATGAAGCGGGTGCTGCCCTTCATGCGCGCCGTGAATTCTGCTTCGGCAATCTGCCAGCCGGTCCGGTTTGAGTGCCCGATGTAGCGGACCTTTCCGCTGGCCACGAGGTCTTCGAGCGCAGCGAGTGTTTCGTCGATGGGCGTCAGCGGGTCCGGGGTGTGGAACTGGTACAGGTCGATCCAGTCAGTACCGAGCCGGCGGAGGGAAGCCTCAACGGCGGTCACGATGTAGCGGCGGGAACCCCGTGCACCGAAGTCGGGGCCATTGGCTCCCTGCATGTCCATGCCGAACTTCGTAGCCAGGACAACGTCCCCGCGGCGGGAGCCCAGGGCCTTGCCCAGCCGGATTTCGCTCAGTCCGGGTTCTGCACCGTAAATATCAGCCGTATCGAACAGGGTAATTCCCGCGTCAATCGCGGCATGAACGACGGCGTCCGTTCCCTCCTGGGATTCGGTTGCGGTGCCGCTTCGGCCCAGGTTGTTACAGCCCAGCCCAACCGCTGAAACGGTGAGGCCGGAATTGCCAAGTCTGTTGTAGGTGGTCATCCTGTAACGCTATCAATTGACGCTGCGCGGATTGGCTGCGACAGGCTAGGACCCGAAGACGCTCATGGGGCCGTTGGGGCTGGGCGGCTTGTCCGTCTCGAGGATGTACTGGATGGGAATGGGGCCGGTGGGAAGCAGCCCGGGGTAAATGCTCTCGTGGTTCCGGCGCCGCGGATGGTTGCCGTTCTGGCGCAGCTGGCGCGCAAACGCTGTTGATGAGACAGGATCCTGCTGGCCCTGCTCACACCAGATGATGTACATCCCGTACAGGTCTGCGGCCGGGGTGGCTTCGCTCTCGCTAAGCCCGGTGATGGTGCATTCCTGGAGAAAGTCCGTAACGGGACCGGATTGTGCCTGTTCCATACCTCCGACACTAGCCACGCTCCCCTGCGGCTGGGAAGAGTCCCTAGGATGAACTCTTGCCGTCGCTGCGCAGGTAATCTTCAAGGCTCACCGGCGCTGTACCGGTGAGTTCCGCGACGTCGTCAGTTACCCGGTCCATCTCACCGGTGGCGATGGCAGCGTAGCTGGTGGCCCAGGCAAGGGCCTGCCACTGCGAGGCTCCCGCCGCGAGGCGTGATTCAACGGCTTCGTCCAGGGATTCCGCGTAGTAGGTGATGTGCTGCCCCGTTACACGGGAGAGAATCTCAGCTACCGCCGACATGGACAGGGTCTGGGGCCCGGTGAGCGTATAGGTCCGGCGGGCATGCGGCACGGGGGCGGCCAGGATCCGGGCAGCCGCCCGCGCGACGTCGGTCCGCGCCACCGGGGCGAACCGCCCGTCGCCCGCGGGGCCGCGGATCACGCCGTCGCGCCCCACGAAGGAGGGAAGTATGTCCTGGTAGAAGGCATCGCGCAGGAACGTGAACTCGAGGCCCCGTTCGCGGATGTACTGTTCGGTGTCCCAGTGGTCGCGGCCCAGGGTGAAGACATCGTTCTCCGAGGCCCCCATGAATGAGGTGTAGACGATATGCCGTACCCCGGCGTCAACCGCAGCGTCGACGAACGTGCGCTGGTCCTGGGCGCGGTAGGGGTTCTCGGCCGCGGAGACCATAAAGAGGGTCTGCGTTCCCCTCAGTGCCCGCTCGGCATGTTCCTTGTCCGCGTAGGACACCGCGAAGGTGGGTGTGTCCGGCTGCTGCGGAACCCGGGCGGTATGCCGCGCCAGCAGGCGCAGGGGTATGCCCTGTTCCGCCAGCAGCTGCGCCACCATGCCGCCGAGCGCGCCGGTGGCTCCCGTAACGGCGAGGGGAGGTAGGTTGTTCGGCATTGGCGCCACCTGCTTTCCTTGCCCCGCCGGGCCTGCGGAGCTTACTTGATCTTGGGTATCTGTCCTGTCGGGGCCTGCTGTCCGGGCAGCGGCCGGGCGAAGGGAACCTTTGTTCCCAGCACCTGGGCCACGACGTCGTTGGCTACCTGGCGGGCCGTGAGGCCTACGCGCTCCATGACTTCGGCACGCGTCCCGTGATCCAGGAATTCCACCGGAAGCCCTACTTCGTTCAGGGCGGTGTCCACTCCCGCGGCGCGCATCTCCTGGCGGATCCTGGAGCCGACTCCCCCGGCGCGGACGCCGTCCTCGATGACGATGACGATCCGGTGTTCGGCCGCCATGCAGACGATCGAACGGGGAACGGGAAGGACCCAGCGCGGATCAACCACGCTGGAGCTGATTCCCTGGTCGCCGAGGCGGTCCGCCACTTCGAGCGCCATTTCGGCCATGGCACCCACGCTGACAATCAGGACGTCGTTGCTGGCATCGCCGGAGGGACGGCGGGCGAGGATGTCCACGCCGTCCTCGGTGCGTTCTTCAGCCTCGACGTCCGGGCCGACGGTTCCCTTGGAGAACCGGACAACGCTGGGGGCGTCGGAGATCGCAACGGCCTCGCGGAGTTCTTCCCGAAGGCGGGTGGCATCGCGGGGAGCTGCCAGGTGCAGTCCCGGGACGATCTGCAGCATGGACATATCCCACATGCCGTGGTGACTGGCGCCGTCGGGCCCGGTGACGCCGGCACGGTCCAGGACGATGGTGACCCCGGCCTTGTGCAGGGCGACGTCCATCAGCAGCTGGTCGAAGGCGCGGTTCAGGAACGTTGCGTAGAGCGCGACGACGGGGTGCAGTCCCCCGTAGGCCATGCCCGCGGCCGAGGTGAGGGCGTGCTGCTCGGCGATGCCGACGTCGAACACACGTTCCGGATGCTTCTCGGCCATGCGGTGCAGGCCCACCGGGATGAGCATGGCACCGGTGATGCCCACAATGTCCTTGCGCTCATCGGCGATGTCTGCGATCTCGCTGGCGAACACGGAGGTCCAGGACTGTTTTCCACCGGCCGACACCGGCGCGCCGGTCTCGGGATCAATGACGCCGACGGCGTGGAACTGGTCCTCCACGTGTGCGCGGGCCGGGGCGTAGCCGTGACCCTTTTCGGTCATCGCGTGGACGATCACCGGTCCGGCGAAGTTCTTGGCCTTTTCCAGCGCCTGCTCCACGGCTTCGAGGTCATGGCCGTCGATCGGTCCGACGTACTTCATGCCGAGGTCTTCGAAGAGGCCCTGGGGCGCCCACCAGTCCTTGACGCCCTTCTTGGCCGCGTGGAGGCTGTGGTACGCGAACCGGCCTACCGGTCCCCCGTTCTGCAGCCGGCCCTTCCACCAGTCCATGGTGTTCTCATACATGTGGTGGGTTCGCACGGCGTCGATGGTCGGCCGCAGCGAAGCAAGGTAATCGGCGACGCCGCCGATCGTGGGTGCGTAGGAGCGTCCGTTGTCGTTGACCACGATCACCACGCGCCGCTTCTGGTCTGCGGCAATGTTGTTGAGCGCTTCCCAGGCCATACCGCCGGTGAGGGCGCCGTCGCCCACCATGACCACGGTGTAGCGGTCACCTTCGCCGTTCAGCTGGCGTGCGCGGGAGATACCGTCGGCCCAGGAGAGGGAGGACGAAGCGTGGGAGCTCTCCACGATGTCGTGCACGGACTCAGCCCGGGACGGGTAGCCGGAAAGCCCGCCCTGCTGGCGCAGCGTGGAGAAGTCCTGCCGTCCGGTGAGGATCTTGTGCACGTAGGACTGGTGCCCCGTGTCGAAGACGATGCTGTCCCGCGGGGAATCGAAGACCCGGTGGATGCCCATGGTCAATTCAACGACACCCAGGTTCGGTCCCAGGTGCCCGCCGGTCTGGGCCACATTCGTGATGAGGAAAGTGCGGATCTCTTCAGCCAGCGCTGAGAGCTGGGAGTTGCTCAGCTTGCTGAGGTCCCGTGGATCACGGATGGTTTCCAGAAGTCCCAAGAGGGCGCCTCCCTTGCGTCATAGGCAACGGGCAAACGCACCGTCACAGCTTTTAACTCTAACGCCTGCCCCGTGTCCCGGGTTTCCACCCCCACGCAAAACGCCCCGTTTCCTTCCATTCGAAAGGAAACGGGGCGCTGTGCCTTGGTGCTTTGCAGGCCTACTTTGCCGAAATCTGGCGAAGCACGTACTGCAGGATGCCGCCGTTGCGGTAGTAGTCGGCCTCACCCGGGGTGTCGATGCGCAGAACCGCATCAAAGGTGATGGCTTCACCGTTCTCCGGCACCGCGGTGACCTTGACGGTCTTCGGGGTGGTGCCGTTGTTCAGTTCAGTCACACCTTCAACGGAGAAGGTCTCGGTGCCGGTCAGGCCCAGGGACTCGGCGTTCGTCCCGGCCGGGTACTGCAGCGGGAGAACGCCCATGCCAATGAGGTTGGAGCGGTGGATACGCTCGTAGCTCTCGGCGATGACGGCCTTGACGCCCAGCAGTGCGGTGCCCTTGGCTGCCCAGTCACGGGAAGATCCGGAACCGTATTCCTTGCCGGCCAGGACCACCAGCGGGGTGCCGGCTGCCTGGTAGTTGACCGATGCGTCGTACACGGTGTTCTGCGGGCCCTCGGGCTGCGTGAAGTCGCGGGTGAAGCCGCCCTCCACGCCGTCCAGGAGCTGGTTCTTGATGCGGATGTTCGCGAACGTACCGCGGATCATCACTTCGTGGTTGCCGCGGCGGGAACCGTAGGAGTTGAAGTCCTTGCGGGCCACGCCGTGCTCCAGCAGGTACTTGCCGGCCGGGGTGTCGGACTTGAAGGAACCTGCCGGGGAGATGTGGTCGGTGGTGACCGAATCGCCCAGCTTGAGCAGCACGCGGGCGCCTTCGATGTCCGAGACGGGCTCCGGCTGTGCCTTCATGCCCTCGAAGTACGGGGGCTTCCGGACGTACGTGGACTCCGAATCCCACTCGAAGGTTGCGCCTTCGGGGGTGGGCAGGGACTTCCAGCGGTCGTCACCCTCGAAGATGGTGGCGTAGGAATCCGTGAACATTTCCTGGCTGATGGACGCGTCGATGATCTCCTGGACCTCGGACGGGTTCGGCCAGATGTCCTTCAGGAAGATGTCGTTGCCCTCGGAGTCCTGGCCCAGCGGGTCGTTCTCGAAGTCGAAGTCCATCGAGCCGGCCAGTGCGTAGGCGACTACCAGCGGCGGGGAGGCCAGGTAGTTCATCTTCACGTCCGGGTTGATGCGGCCTTCGAAGTTACGGTTGCCGGAGAGCACGGCAGTAACAGCGAGGTCCGCTTCGTTGATCGCGGTGGAGATTTCGTCCTCCAGCGGACCCGAGTTGCCGATGCAGGTGGCGCAGCCGTAGCCGACCACGAAGAAGCCGAGCTTCTCCAGGTACGGGATCAGGCCGGACTTCTCGTAGTAGTCGGTGACTACCTTGGAACCCGGAGCAATCGAGGTCTTGACCCACGGCTGGGCCACGAGTCCCTTTTCGACGGCGTTGCGTGCCAGTACGGCTGCGGCCATCATCACCGACGGGTTGGACGTGTTGGTGCAGGAGGTGATCGAGGCGATCGTCACGGCGCCGTGGTCCAGCTCGAAGCTGCGGCCGTCAGGCATGGTGACCGGAACCTTGTTCACCGAGCGCTCGGCGGGAGCGTCGGATTCCTTGACCAGGTCGTGCTCGGCGTCCTTGATCTGCGTGCTGCCCTCGGTGAAGGACGGGGCGTCGGAGGCCGGGAAGGTTTCTTCCAGCGCCTCGTCGACGGTGCCGTTCTGCGCTTCCACGGTCTCGTGGACGTAGTTCTTCAGGTCCGCGCGGAACTGCTGCTTTGCGCTGGTCAGCTCAACGCGGTCCTGCGGACGCTTCGGACCGGCGATCGAGGGAACCACGGTGGAAAGATCCAGCTCGAGGTACTCGGAGTACTTGACCTCGTTGGACGGATCGTGCCAGAGGCCCTGTTCCTTGGCGTAGGCCTCGACGAGGGCTACGTTCTCCTCGGAGCGGCCGGTGAGTCGCAGGTAGTCCAGGGTGACGTCGTCGATCGGGAAGATCGCGGCGGTGGAACCGAACTCGGGGCTCATGTTGCCGATGGTGGCGCGGTTGGCGAGCGGCACGGAGGCGACGCCTTCGCCGTAGAACTCCACGAACTTGCCCACAACGCCGTGCTTGCGCAGCATCTCGGTGATGGTGAGGACGACGTCCGTGGCGGTGGCGCCGGCCGGAATTTCACCGGTGAGCTTGAAGCCGACAACGCGCGGGATGAGCATGGAGACGGGCTGGCCGAGCATTGCTGCTTCGGCTTCGATGCCGCCAACGCCCCAGCCGAGCACGCCCAGGCCGTTGACCATGGTGGTGTGGGAGTCGGTACCGACGCAGGTGTCCGGGTAGGCGCGCAGGACGCCGTCAACTTCACGGGTCATGACGGTGCGGGCCAGGTACTCAATATTGACCTGGTGGACGATGCCCATTCCCGGGGGAACAACCTTGAAGTCGTCGAATGCGGTCTGGCCCCAGCGCAGGAACTGGTAACGCTCGCCGTTGCGCTGGTACTCGATTTCCATGTTGCGCTCGAGGGCGCCGGCGTTGCCGAAGGCGTCGATCTGCACGGAGTGGTCAATGACCATTTCGGCCGGTGCCAGCGGGTTGACGCGCTTGGGGTCGCCACCGAGGTCGGCGACAGCTTCACGCATGGTTGCCAGGTCCACGATGCAGGGAACACCGGTGAAGTCCTGCATGATCACGCGGGCAGGCGTGAACTGGATTTCGGTGCTGGGCTCTGCGTTTGCGTCCCACTTGGCCAGGGCACGGACGTGGTCCGCGGTGATGTTGGCACCATCTTCGGTGCGCAGCAGGTTTTCCAGCAGGACCTTGAGGCTGAACGGAAGGCTCTGGGCGCCTTCGACGGAATTCAGCCGGAAAATTTCATATTCGTTTCCGTTGACGTCAAGGACGCCTTTGGAACCGAAGCTGTCCACATTACTCATAACAGGACTCCTCTCGCCACCGTTTTATCTTTGTCCAGTGATCCGCCGCACGCTAGTTAGGATTTCCTAACCGGCACAGCTGTTGGGCCCGGCCGGGAAATGGTGGGTGATTTCCCGGGCTGGCAAGTCCCCCCTGCCGTGCAAACGTATGGCGGGAATCCCTTCGGCACGGAGCCGGACAACTGTTTCCATCCTAGCCGGATGCGCGTCCGCCGGACCGTTCACCGCGCCGGATACCGGTATATGGCCCGCCACACACCGGCCGGGCTGCCCAATTCGGGCCGGTGTCAGGGGCGGCGCAGGACCGCGAAGGACTCCATGTGGTGGGTGTGCGGGTACAGGTCAAAGACGCGCAGCATCTCCAGCTCCCAGCCTGCTTCACCGAACCAGGCCAGGTCCCGCGCAAAGGAAGCCGGGTCGCAGGACACGTAGCCAACCACCCGCGGTGAGGCGGCACTGATCTGGTCGACAACCACCCGTCCGGCGCCGGTCCGCGGCGGGTCCAGGAGGACTGCGTCCAGGCGGCCTTCATGGTTGCGCAGCACGCGGTCCACGCGGCCCTGGACAACCTCCACCTGGGGCATGGCGAACAGGTTTTTGCGGGCATCGCGGCTGGTCCCGGGCGACCCCTCAACGGAAAGGACATGCCCCCCGGTTCCAACGGCCTCCGCGAGCGGAGCGGTGAACAGGCCCGCTCCGGCAAACAGGTCTGCGGCGCGCTCACCGGGCTGGAGGTCCAGGCCCTGCACCACAGCCTGCACCAGGGTCCCGGGGGCACTGCGGTGAATCTGCCAGAACCCGGCTCCGGTGACCCGGTAGTCATGCCCTTCGGCCTGTTCCCGGACCCAGGTCCGGCCGCGCAGCCGCGTCAGCTCATGGCTTTCCGGATCCCAGGCGGCCACAGATACGGTCTCACCGGCGCCGGGATCCGCAGCGGTGCCGATTTCGGAGGCAATGCGAGCCAGCGTCCGCGGACGGGTTCCGCCGGCGGGGATAAGCAGGACCAGCGGCGGACCGCCGGCGGCGGGTGCGGCAACCTCGACGCGTTCGGCACCGGTGAAGTCCACCTCCCACAGCTTCAGTGCATTGATGGCGGCCGAAGCGAGCGGCATCTCCTGGACCGGGACGAGGTCTTCGGATCGGTGCGGATGCATGGCCAGGTGCCCGCCCGGAGCTACCGAAAAGCTGGCACGGGTTCGCCAGCCCAGCCCGTCAGGATTTTCTTCGGCAGCCGCTTCAACGGTAACTTCGCGTTCGATGCCGGCAAGGCGCCGAAGCTGCTCGGCAAAGATGCCGGCCTTCAGCCTGCGCTGTTCAGCCAGACCGATGTGCCCGAATTCTGCCCCACCCACCGGAAGCCTGCCGCGTGATCCTGCCTTGAGCGCGTCCGCCGGTGCCCAGAAGTGCGGAACGCGGGCCGGCGCAGGTTCCAGGACCTCCACGACGTCGGCACGCCAGAACCTGGCCTTCTCCCCCGCGTCCGTGAGCCTCGCCCGGACGCGCTCCCCCGGCAGGGCATGCCGGACGAAAACGACGCGACCTTCGTGACGGGCAACGAAATGCCCGCCGTGGGCGGCCGGACCGATTGTCAGTTCAAGATCACCGGGGGCGGATGCGCCCTGCGGGGTTTGGGGGGTCATAGTTGCGTTCGAACTTCCGTGTTGGAGCTAAAACACCATCACACCACGATTTCACCTGCGCACCGGACTATGCTTTCCTTTGGCCCGGAGCGGGATACGGCAGTACGCGGGAGATCCCGCCAGGAACATGAGGTAGGACACGGTGGCGCATTACGTGATCATGGGCTGCGGCAGGGTGGGAGCCATGCTGGCCCATACCCTGGACAACGCAGGACATACCGTGGCGGTCATTGACCAGGATCCGCGGGCGTTCCGGCGGCTGCGGCCGTCCTTCACCGGCTCCCGGGTGACCGGCGTCGGGTTCGACCGCACCACCCTGGAACAGGCCGGCATCGAGGATGCCTACGCATTCGCCGCGGTTTCCAGCGGCGACAACTCAAACATCCTTTCTACGCGCGTGGCGCGCGAGACTTTCCATGTGCCCCACGTCGTGGCACGGATTTATGATCCGGGACGCGCCGAGATCTACCAGCGGCTGGGCATTCCCACCGTTGCAGCCGTGCGCTGGAGTGCAGACCAGGTGCTGCGCCGGATCCTGCCCGAACAGAGCATCAACGGCGACTTCCGGGAAGCATCGGGCCGGCTCATCCTGGGCGAACTGTCCCTGGAGCCTTCGTGGCTGGGCCGTCCCCTGCACGAGGTGGAGGCCGCGGCCGGCGTGCGGATCGCATACCTGACCCGCTTCGGCGAGGGCGTGCTTCCCCGCGCGGACACCAGCTACCAGCAGGGCGACGTCCTGCACGCAATGATGCAGGTAGGACGAACCGCGGAGATCAGCAGGATCCTCTCCGCTCCGCCAATGAAGGAGAACCCGTGAAGGTAGTGATTGCCGGAGCCGGCAGTGTTGGATCCTCGATTGCCCGCGAGCTGCTCTCCCACGGACATGACGTGCTCCTCATCGACGAGAAACCCGAAACTGAAAGCCGGAGCGAACTGACAGGTGCGGCGTGGCTGGTCGGCGACGCCTGCGAACTGACCACCCTGAAGGATGCCGGGATGGACAGTGCCGACGTGGTGGTCTCCGCAACGGGCGATGACAAGGTGAACCTGGTGGTTTCGCTGCTCGCCAAGACGGAGTTCGGAGTGGCGCGGACCGTAGGCAGGGTCAACAACCCCAAGAATGACTGGATGTTCGACGACTCCTGGGGCGTAGACGTTGCCGTCAATACGCCCCGCCTCATGACGGCGCTGGTGGAGGAAGCAGTCGAGGTCGGTGACCTTGTGCGGCTCCTGACCCTGCAGACCGGAGTCGCTTCGATGGTCGAGTTCACCGTCCCGGCCGCCTCGCCTATGCTGGGAGCGCGCGTGGGGTCCGTTCCGTGGCCGCAGGATTCAACCCTGGTTGCCATCCTGCGCGACGACGCTCCCATCACCCCCACCGGCGACGACGTCATAGAGGGCGGCGACGAGCTGTTCTTCGTCACGACCATTGCGGCGGAAGATGAGCTGCGGGCTCTGCTGGCCCCCAAGCCCTAGTTCCTGCGCCGGCTGTGCTTCGCCGCCGGCGCAGGAACTAGGAGGCGCGGACGGTTGCCGGCCGGGAAATGACCCAGGCCAGCCAGAGGCCCAGCGCGTACAGCGGCACGCCCATGGCCAGCCGCATGGTGCCCAGGGCTGCCACGTTGTCTGCCAGGTACAGGGGAAGCTGCACTGCGAGCCGCAGCGCAAACACGGAGATGATGATCCAGGTGGCCAGGGAGTAGGCGCGCAGGCGCTTTGGCTCACCGCGCCAGGACAGGTTCTCGCCCCGGATAAAGCCGAACAGGAGTCCGGCGACCGGCCACTTGACCAGAACTGAGACGGCAAAGGCAAGGATGTACGCGGCGTTGAGGTAGAACCCCGGGAGGAAGAACGTGGTGCCGCTGCCGCTTCGCAGCGCAAACACGGCGCAGATTGCGACGCCGATGACGCCGGTCAGGGACTGGACCAGCGGCCGCTTCTGGATCAGGTTGGCTACGGCGAAGGCTCCGGCCGCGACCACTGCGGCCCCAAGGGACAGGTACAGTCCCGCGGTGATGGTGTAGATCAGCGTGAAGAGCAGCCCGGGGAGGATTGCCTCGGCGAGTCCACGTACGCCGCCGACGGATTTCAGCACGTCTATCTGCCCGTCATCGCCGCGTTCGACGCCGGATCGGGCTGCGTACTGTCCGGCCAGCTCGCTCATCGAAGGCTGGCCGTCGGGGCGGCCCTTGCCTTCGGGGTCTGGGCTGGTGCTCATATTTCACCTTCCGGACGTCCGATGATTTCGTACCGCGGATTGAAGATGGTGGGCTGGCCGGCGACGCTGCTGACCATACCCTCGAACGCTACCTGGGTTCCTGCCACTATGCCGGGAATCCGCCGCTGGCCGATCCAGACCAGGCGGACCCGCCGCCGGGCCTGCACAGCCGCCGGATCCCGGTAGGCGCCCTGCAGGTCCGCCACAACCGCGGTGAACCGCGGCGCAGAATCCGCCGGAACCAGGGTGACTGATTCAACGTAGCCGGTGCTGTGTGCGCGTCCACGGCCCGGCAGATCGGCAATGCGGAGCCGGGCCGGTGCGCCGGCTGCGGCCGGAGTTGTCTGCTTAGCCAATGGTGGTAATTTCCGGCCCGCGCCGGGGCGGTTCCGGCTTGGCTGACTCTTCACCGCGCTTGGGCAGCGGAGAAGCGTCCCGGGGCAGGTTCAGCTGCAGCAGGTCCCGCGGAGGCAGCGGCGCATCGCCGCGGACCACCACAACGTTGCGGAAGACTTCTTCCAGCGGACCGGCTGCATCAGGGTTCATGGCCGCCGGGCCGCCGAAGACGCCGCGGAGGAACCAGCGGGGACCGTCGACTCCAACGAACCGTGCCACACGGTAGCCCTTGGAACCGTCCTGCGCCTGAGCGGGTACCCGGGCAAGCAGTTCGGTGCCCAGCCGTCCCTCAAGCTCGTCAGCCGTGCCGCCCTGGGAGGAGACCGATTGAACGATCTGTGCGCGGATTTCGTCCCAGAGGGTCTCCGACTTGGGTGCTGCGAAGGCCTGCAGCTGAAGACTGGAACCGTCCAGATCCAGGGTTACGGCCACAACGCGCTTGGTCTTTTCTTCTACTTCCAGGCGCAGCGCCAGCCCCTGTGTGGCAGCAATGCGCAGCGCACCCAGGTCCACGTAACCCTCCTCCGAAGGCCGGTCAGCGACGTCGTACGGGCCCTGGGCCGGTCCGTCCGCGGCGCCGGCAGCTTCTTCTGCGGTGTCCTGCTCCCCGGGCACGTACCCGGATTCCGCCCGGTCTTTCCTGCGGCGTCCAAATGCCATCGCCTAGTCCTCTTTCCTTCTGTGGTTCCGGGCAGGTGAACCCGGGATGTGGCGGCCTAAGCCGTTGCTGTGCCGAATCCGCCGGTGGAACCGAATCCTCCGGCTCCCCGTACCGAGTCGGAGAGCTCTGCAACGGGTTCGAACTCCGCAGTTTCAACGCGCTGGATCACCATCTGCGCAATCCGGTCCCCGCGCTTGAGCCGGATGGTCTCGGCGGCGTCCGTGTTTAACAGTGTGACGGAAATTTCACCGCGGTAACCCGCGTCAACGGTACCGGGTGCATTGACGATCGTGAGTCCGTGCCTGGTGGCCAAACCGGAGCGCGGGTGGATCAGGGCCACGTACCCAAACGGCAGGGCAATCGAGACGCCGGTGGGCACGAGGACGCGCTGGCCCGGAGCCAGTTCGACGTCGACGCGGGCCCGCAGGTCCGCGCCTGCGTCTCCGGGGTGGGCGTAAGACGGCGCTTCGAGGCCGTCGTCGAGCATTTTCAGCTGGACTTTCACGCTGGGTCCTGCTTGCTGCACAGCTGTCTCCGGGATCTTTCTGGAACGGTTTGGGAGCACCGGCAGCCAGGGACCGGCGGCGCCTTGATTACTTTAGCGCGTGCCGACTCCCCCGTGCCCTCCCGCCGCGCGGGCGGCACCAGGGGCCGGGCAGGCAAGATGAAAAGCCGGAACAAAGATGGAAAGCTAGGAGTATGTCAACACCCGCTGCCCACAGCCCCGCCCAGACCGTGCTCTACTCGGAGAGGCTGCTGCCGGCATTCTGGATCTGGCTGGTTGTGGCAGGCATGTCCGGGACCTTCGTCCTGGCCTTCATTCCCATCAGCCTGCTCGTGGGAATCCTGGTGGCCGCAGTGGCGGCCGTGGTACTGACCGTGCTCCTGCTGATGTCCACCCCGGTCATCAGGGTGACCGAAGAGACCGTCCAGGTGGGCCGTGCCCAGATTGAACGCAAGTGGATCGGCGCGGTGGAGGCATACCGCGGGGACGACGCGACACAGCAGCGCGGGCCCGCGCTCAACGGCACGGCGTACCTGTGCATCCGCGGCTGGATCAGCCCGGTGGTCAAGATGGAAATCACTGACCCGGCTGACCGGACCCCGTACTGGCTGACCTCCACGCGCAACCCGGAGAAGCTGGCAGCTGCACTGCAGGCGCCGCGCAGCTGACCCGCACCGCCGCAGAATCGGACCGGGCCTAGCCCTCGCACTCGATGCAGTAGTAGAGCCCGTCCTTTTCCTTGGCAATCTGCGAACGGTGCCGCACCAGGAAGCAGGACGCACACGTGAACTCATCCTGCTGGGCGGGAAGCACCCGAACCATGAGCTCTTCGCCGGAAAGGTCCGCGCCCGGCAGCTCGAAGCTGTCCGCTGCCTCCGCTTCGTCCTCATCCACCACGGCCGACTGTACGTTGGTCCGCCGTGTCTTCAATTCCTCGATTGACTCTTCACTGGCGTCCTCGTCGGCCTTGCGCGGCGCGTCGTAGTCTGTCGCCATATCTCTCATCCCACCATCGGTGTCAGTACTTCACGGATAGATCCAGGCACGTACTCCGGCCCCGGGCACCTGTCCCGAAACCGCAGCGCGGCTCGGACTACACAACGCCGCGGCCCCTGCGTTTGTGCCCGCAGTAGAGAGATTTTTGTCCGCCCTGAACGAAATAGCCACGCCTGCGCCGCCTGCACCGTGCCCGCAGGCCAAGAATCCTTGCAGGCGCAGGCCGTGGATCCGCGCCACACCGGGCTAAACGGTAGGAAATCCGGTGCCCGGGTGGCATTGTTTCAGGAAGGAGTTGCTATCGATAGCGAGGATTTTTTCATGCAGGATCTACGGCTCGTGGGTGTCCATGAGGGCGGCGAACATCTGCTGCTGAGCGGACGGGGCGGCGAAACATTCCGGCTCCGCATCGACGAAGCCCTGCGTGTTGCTGCTTCCCGCCCCGCGCGGCGTGCCGGACAGGCTGCCGAGCCCGAGGCGGGGCCCACCATGACTCCCCGCGATATCCAGGCACGGATCCGGTCCGGTGCCAGCGCCGAGGAGGTGGCTGAGCTCTCCGGCCACGACATCGCACACATCCGTCGGTACGAAGGACCCGTACTCGCTGAACGCGAGTACATTGCCCGCCAGGCCCAGTCCGTCGAGGTGGCAGCTCCCATGAGCGCTGCACAGGACAGCCACCGCTCAGCCTTCGGGGATTCTCCGGTGAACCTGGGCGACATGGTCAACCACCGCCTCCGCGCCTTCGGCGTGGACCCGGAAACCGTCGTCTGGGATTCATGGCGCCGCCCCGAGGGTTCCTGGGATGTAGTCGCCAGCTTCAGCCTCGGTGAGAACTCCCGGGTATCCGTCGGCGAGGAGCCCCCCGCCCGCTGGACCTACAGCCCGCTCCGCCGCCAGGTGACCAACGCCAACCGCTGGGCACAGCTGCTCAGCGAACTCGCGCCGGTGGACTCCCCGGTCCCGGCACGCAGGCTCTCCGCCGTCGCGGACCGTGTCTTCGATTTCGAAACCGACACCGCCCCCGAGGAGCCCCTTCCGGTCTCGGACGAAGAGACAGATGAGCTGTTGAACGTCCTGCGGTCCCGGCGCGGCCAGCGCCTGGGCACGGATGAAGACGCCGACGACGCCCTGGCCGCCCTGCTTGCCAAGGGCAGCATCCCCGCAGCCCACCCGCGTGACGGGCAGGCCGAGCTCGAGGACGAGTCCTCGGTGCCTCCGCGCACCGGCAAGCTGAGCCTGGCACCCGTACTGCCCGAGGAGCCGGAAGCAACCGCCGAGCCGGAAGCGGAAGAGGATCCATCCGATCCGCTGCGCCTGGATGATGGCATCAGCACCTCAACGCGGGAAATCAGTATCCTCGCCCGGCCGGTTCGCGGTTCGCGCGGGACGGATGCCGGAAAGCCTCCGGCCGAGCCGGAGGAGCCTTCCGAGACCCCCGAGGCGAAGGAACCGGTGACCGAGCGGCGGATCAAACCCAAGCGTTCCTCGGTTCCCAGCTGGGACGAGATCGTCTTCGGTACCAAAGGCGACTAGCGCCGAGGGCGGTCCGGAAGTATGGCGGACCGCCGGTGCAGCCTATTCCCGGACTGTGCCAACCGCGCAGATGTCCGGATCTTCGCCGGTTCCGGCGTACCGTGCGGCCTGCTGCGCACCCATGCGCCGCATGTAATGCCGCCGGCAGAGCGTTTCGTAGCCCACCACCGGCGGCGCGCCGGCTTCCTCGGGCTCAAAGAGCGCTTCGGGTCCGGGATCGGCCGGCCGCTTGTCCACGTCGCCCACCACAACCTGGTCACCGGTGACCACCATGACCCCGTCCACGGTGCGCGCGTTGTGCGTGGCGCGGCGCCCGCACCAACAGAGCGCGCGGACCTGCAGGACCTCGATTCGGTCGGCCAGTTCGATCAGCCGCTGCGAGCCCGGGAACAGCCGCGTACGGAAGTCCGTGGCGATGCCGAAGGCGAATACATCGACTTCCATCTCGTCCACGATCCGTGCGAGCTGCTCAATCTGCTCCTCGCTGTAGAACTGCGCCTCGTCGCAGATGAGGTAATCCACCCTGTCCCCCGCACCGCGGGTCCGGATCACCTCGTCCCAGAAGTCGGTGTGGTCCGTGACCTCAACGGCGCGGGTCTTCAGGCCCAGCCTGCTGGAGATCATCGCGTTGCCCGCGCGGTCATTGCGGCTGAAGAGAATTCCTCCGCGTCCGCGGGCGCTGTGGTTGTAGTCCATCTGCAGCGCCAGGGTGGACTTGCCGCAGTCCATGGTCCCGGAGAAGAACACGAGTTCAGCCATAACCTACTTCCGCCCGCCCTTTGCCGGACGGGCCAGCGTCAGGAGCGGGACTTCACGCTCGGCACGGGTTAGCGAGCCGTGCTGGCCCACCATCTGCAGGGCGGACGGGCTGGCCCGCCGGGTATCAAAGAGTGCAATCGGCTCACGTGCGGCAATCAGCAGGTCGCCGATGCGGGGCAGGGTTTCCGGGCGGACGGGCCCAAACAAGCCTGCCGCAACGGCTTGGTCCCGGGTCAGGATCCATGCCCTGGTGCCCAGTGCCTGCTGCCAGGAGGCCGTGAGCCGCTCCAGGGTGCCGGCCGGTGCATCCGTTTTAAGGTACAGCTGCACCATGCGCGGATCACCGGCGGTGTGCCGCACACCCTCGATCAGGTCCGGGTACGCCGAGTAGTCAATCCGGTGTTCGGGGGCGGTGTCCACCATGCCGTGGTCTGCGGTAAGGAGAACCAGGGTGTCCGGGGGAAGCTTGGCGGTGAAGCGCTTGAGTGCCGAATCCAGTTCCTCCAGCGCGCCTCCCCATTCCGGGGACTGGGCACCGTAGCGGTGTCCGGTCTTGTCCAGCTCATTGAAGTAGAAGTACATCAGCATGCGCTTTTCCGCGGCCAGCGCCCCCAGCGCGGCTTCTACGCGTGCATGGATGCCCGTGCCCGACGCATGGCTGCCGCCGCGAAGGGCGGCGCGGGTCATGGCTGAATCCGCAAACCGCGGCAGGCTGACCGTCGTGACGGGCAGATGCCCGGATGCCTGTTCAAGGACGGTCGGGAACGGCTGCCAGCTGCGTGGATCCACACCCGGGTCCCAGTTGCCCAGCATGTTGACCACTTTGTCCTGGGCGGGATCAAGCACGTCATAGCCAACCATTCCGTGCTGCCCCGGAGGGAGGCCGGTCCCCAGCGAGGCCAGGGACGCCGCCGTCGTGGTGGGGAAAGCAGCGGTGAGGGTGCGTCCGCCGTCCTGCAGCGACCGCAGGAAGGGAGCGTGTCCGGAGCGCTGTTTCAGCAGGCTCCGGCCGAGTCCGTCCACCATGACCACGCAGACCCGCTTCGCTGCGGGAAGCTCCAGGGTGTTGGTGAAGCCGGGGACCTGCAGGACAGCCGCGGCACTGGTGAGGACCTCAGCTACGGAACTGCGGCCATACCCGGGGGCCGGAGGAAGGGGTTCGGAGGCGGGTGCTGCGTCCATGCCCCTTACCGCTGGTGGTGGCCGCGGTTGAACCGGCTGCCGATGCCCGGCATCCGGTTCCGGTCGAGTGCCGGTTCCAGGGCGCGGACGTTCATGGTGTCGGTGTTGACCTTGCGCAGGGCGCGGGCGAAGGCCTTGGCGTTCTGAACTGCCTGGATTCCGTCAGCCTCCGCGGACACTCGCAGGACAATGTCTTCCTGCGCGATGGTTCCGGTGTAGCCGTGGTCAGCCTCGCACTGGGGATCGGCACAGCCTGCCGGGCCCATGTCCAGGCGCTGTCCGCCGGACCAGGCGATTGCCAGGGTCAGTTCACGGGCCTGGTCTGAGGGCTTGTAGTTCTGGGGCTGGGAGTACATGTAGCCAAGTACCACGGAGCGGATCTGGGCCACCGGAACAGATTCGGTGGAGACCTGCGCCATCATCTGCTCACCGGCTTCGTCGAGTTGCTGGTCGTCAACATGGGTGATCACCAGCATGTCCTCGGTCAGCACCAGGACAGTGATGTGGCGGTGCACCTCGGTCCGGTCGAAATGCGTTTCAAGGTGGATCAGATGGGAGAGGGGCTCGCGCCCGTCCAGGGCGTCATGCACAACGTCTGCCAGCAGCGTGGGGTAGAAGCCTGCGCGCTCAATGGAGGCGTCAAGGCTGCGGCGTTCAGCGGAAAGTAGCGGCGACATAACACCAGTTTCCCCCAGATGCACCCTGAGCACCTAAAAAGGCGCGCTGGGGTTGCATAAGCATCCCCGGCTGGTGCCGTGGCTGTGGAAAAACTAGTCACGCAGCGCACGGCGGGCACTGTCGGTGCGCTGCTGCGGGTTGCCCAGCCGGATATCAGCGCTCAGCACCGTGACGCCCTGCACCGAGACCAGCACCGGATTGATTTCCAGCAGCGCAATCTCCGGGTGCTCGTCCTTCAGCAGCGCCACCCGGGCAATGAGGTCCTCCAGGGCAGCGACGTCGACCTTGGGCAGTCCCTGGTAACCGAAAAGCCGCCGTGAGGTTCGCGGCGTCCTCACCAGGTCCGCAATATCGACGCTCGTCAGCGGCGGAATGCCGTGGGCCCAGTCATCGAGCAGGTTCACCGCGTCCCCGGCAATCCCGAAGGAGAGGACTGGGCCAAGCAGGGGATCCTCGATGGCCCGCAGTACACAGCCCTGGCCCGACGGCGCCATTGACTGCACCTCGAGTTCGAACCGGCCGTAGGGCTCCAGGGCCGTGCGCATCTCGGAAATGTTGCTCCGCAGCGACTGCTCCGAGGAGATGTTCAGCCGCACACCGCCCAGGTCCAGCCGGTGCCGCAGGTGTTCATCCATGGTCTTGAGGACAACGGGCCAGCCCAGCTGGTCCGCTGCCGCGACGGCCTCGTCCTCGGTGCGGAACGGCAGGGACGGCAGGAGGCTGATCCCGTAGAAATCCAGGAGCCGTGCGGTTTCGTCCGGGCCCAGGCGCAGGAGTTCGGTGTTGGCTACCCGGGACATCTGCTCGTCGATGAACGTCTGTGCGGCCTCCGTGTCTACGCCCGCCGGCTCCGCATAGTGGCCGTGTTCCCTTCCTGCCCATTCGCTGTAGCGCACCAGCGCGGCCAATGCGCTGACTGCGGCACCGGGACTGGCGAAACACGGGAGGCCGGCCGGCAGTCCGGGCTCCGCGGCCTCACCTTCCGCGGCCGGCTCCGGCGGAACCTGTTCGCGGGAGCCCAGTATGCCTTCAGTGAGCTGGCTGGGGTCCATGATGCCGGTGAAGACCGCCACCACGGGCTTTCCGCCCTCGATCGCACAGTCCAACAACGTTTCTGCGACGGCGTTGTTGTCCAGTCCCGGTGCCGGCAGCAGCGTCACGACGGCGCTGTGTACGGCCTCATCCGCCAGGGCCTTCGCGACGGCTTCACGCAGTGCAGGCAGTGCCACGCTCTGGCCGCGGTCCAGGTCGAGGTCGATGCGCAGGTGCACGGCGTCCAGGTCCAGCGGCACGGCCGCGTCGGCCAGCACCCGGCCGAGTGCCGCGGAGTTGCTCAGCACAGCCAGCCCCCTGCCCTGCGGCAGCGGCTGGCTGCAGGCGATCTGGGCTACGTCCATGAGCTGTTCGTTCGTGGCCACCCGGATCACGCCGGACTGGCGGAGCATTGCGTCCAGGGCTCCCTGCGGGGCCTGGGTCAGCCGTACCGAGTGCCCCGGGGGAAGCTGCAGGCCGGTGACGTCCGATTTGGCCACGATCACCGGCTTGCCGGTGGCGAGACGCCGGGCAATGCGGGAGAACTTTCGCGGGTTGCCCACCGATTCGAGGTACAGGCCCACCACCTTGGTGCCGGCGTCGTCTTCCCAGTACTGCATGACGTCGTTGCCGGAGACATCCGCCCGGTTGCCGGCCGAAATCGTGGAGGACAATCCCAGGCGCCGGCGCTGGGCAGCTGCGTAGAGAAGGACGCCGATCGCTGCGGACTGGCTGAACAGGCCCAGTCCTCCGCGTCGCGGCAGGGCCGGAGCCATGGAGGCGTTCAGCGAAACCTCGGGACGGGTGTTGATCAGGCCCAGGGACGCCGGTCCCAGAACCCGCATGCCGTTGGCCCGGGCGTAGCGCACCAGCCGGCGCTGGCGCGCCAGGCCCGCTTCGCCGTCGTCGAATCCCGCGCTGACCACCAAAAGGTGCTTGACGCCCGCCGCGGCACATTCCTGGGCCACGCACTGGACCTGGTCATACGGGACGGCAATGACTGCCAGGGAAACCGGTTCGGGGATCTCGGAGATCTTGCCGTAGGAGACCATTCCGGCGAGCTCGAAGGCCTCCGGGTTCACGGCGTAGACACTGCCGGTGAACCCGCCTTCAACGATGTGTTCCATCAGCTGGTAGCCGACGCTGCCCCATTCGCGGCTGGCGCCGATGACGGCAATGGACGACGGCGCGAGCAGGTCCGCGACGCTGCGCGCCTCCGCGCGGTGTTCGCGGGCCTCCATGACGGCGCGGGACTTTTCCGTCGGGTCGATGTCGAAGTCGAGGGCGATCACGCCGTCGTCGAATGCGCGGCGAACCTCATAGCCGGCGTCCGCGAAAACGCTGAGCATCTTGCGGTTCTCCGGAAGGACCTCGGCACTGAAGCGGCGGATCCCGTTTTCCCGGGCGGCGGCGGCCAGGTGTTCCAAGAGGATCGAACCGATCCCCCGGCCCTGGTGCTCATCGGAAATGTTGAAGGCGACTTCGGCCTCGGTGGGATCATCCAGGCGGTCATAGCGGCCGATTCCCACGATCTCGGAGCCGAGTGTGATGACAAACGCAACCCTGTCCCGGTAGTCCACGTTGGTAAAGCGCTTCAGCTCGCGGCCGCTCAGCTTAGCCTTGTAAGTGAAGAAACGAAGATAGATGGAGCTCTGGGACTGCCGCATGTGGAATGCCTGCAGCGCCTCGGCATCCGCCGGGGAGACAGGCCTCAGGTGGCCGGTGCGCCCGTCCCGCAAAACGACATCAGCTTCCCAATATTCGGGGTATTGTCCCTGCTCCGCCATAGACTCAGACTAGTGGGCAATTTTTAGAACCCGCCACTGACCCTCCACAAAGCACCGAAACCGACCAAGTCAACACCAACCTCAAGGACGCAAGAACTACATGGCCCGGCGCTCTGCCTCCGCACCCACTCCCGGCGAACCCATCGCTGAGAACATCATCGATATTGATGTCACCACCGAGATGGAGGGGTCCTTCCTCGAATACGCCTACTCGGTGATCTATTCGCGTGCCCTGCCGGACGCGCGTGACGGGCTGAAGCCCGTACAGCGGCGCATCCTGTACATGATGGCGGAGATGGGGCTGCGTCCGGACCGCGGACACGTCAAGAGTGCCCGCGTGGTCGGCGAGGTAATGGGCAAGCTCCACCCGCACGGTGACTCGGCAATCTATGACGCCATGGTCCGCATGGCCCAGGACTGGGCGCTGCGCCTGCCGCTGATCGACGGCCACGGCAACTTCGGCTCGCTGGATGACGGCCCCGCAGCTTCGCGCTACACGGAGGCAAGGCTGGCGGCCGCCGCGCTGACCCTCACTGACCACCTCGACGAAGACGTGGTGGACTTCGTTCCCAACTACGACAACCAGCTGATGCAGCCGGAAGTACTGCCGGCTGCGTTCCCCAACCTGCTGGTCAACGGCGCCTCCGGCATCGCCGTCGGCATGGCCACCAACATGGCACCGCACAACCTCGGCGAGGTCATCGCGGCTACCCAGCACCTGATCCGGCATCCCGAGGCGACACTGGATGACCTGATGCGCTTCGTGCCGGGTCCGGACCTGCCCTCGGGCGGCCGCATTGTGGGCCTGGACGGCATCCGCGACGCCTACGCCACCGGCCGCGGTTCGTTCAAGACCCGGGCCAAGGTAGAGGTGGAGCAGCTCACCGCCCGCAGGACCGGGCTCGTGGTCACTGAACTGCCGTACATGGTGGGGCCGGAAAAGGTGATCGAGAAGATCAAGGACGCGGTCACCTCCAAGAAGCTCCAGGGAATTTCCGACGTCGTTGACCTCACGGACCGGCAGAACGGACTGCGCCTGGTCATTGAGCTGAAGAACGGCTTCAATCCCAAGGCCGTCCTGGCCCAGTTGTACCGCTACACCCCGATGGAAGATTCCTTCGGCATCAACAACGTGTCCCTGGTGGACGGCCAGCCGCGCACCCTGGGCCTGGTGGAGCTGCTCCAGGTCTACGCTTCCCACAGGCTCGGCGTGGTCCGCCGCCGCACCGCGTACCGGCTGGGCCGCAAGAAGGACCGCCTGCACCTGGTTGAGGGCCTGCTGATCGCGATCGTGGACATTGACGAGGTCATCCAGGTCATCCGCTCCTCGGAAGAGACCGCGGAGGCACGGACCCGCCTGATGTCCATCTACGACCTCACCGAGATCCAGGCCAACCACATCCTTGAACTCCGGCTTCGCCAGCTGACGAAGTATTCGCGGCTGGAACTCGAGAAGGAACAGGAAGAACTGCGCGCAGCCATCGAGGAACTGCAGGCCATCCTGGATTCCGAGGAGCGCCTGCGGGAGCTCGTGTGCGAGGAACTCGGCGAAGTTGCCGCGAAGTACGCCACCCCGCGGCGCACAGTACTCCTCGAATCCGAGGCCGTGGCACCGGTGGCGTCCGAGACCGTTGCCGTCAAGGCGGGCAAGGGTGCCAAGGCCGTGCTCCCGCTGCAGATTCCGGACGATCCCTGCTGGGTGATCCTCTCGTCGTCAGGCCAGCTGGCACGCACCTCCAACCAGGAGCCGCTGGCCGAAGGCGGGCAGCGCACCCGGCACGATGTATTCCGCAGCGTGGTGGCAACGACGGCCCGTGGCGAGATCGGAGCGGTGACCTCCTCCGGCCGGATGATCCGCGTCCAGGTCATGGACATGCCCGCCCTGCCTCCAACCAACGGGCTGCCCAACCTCGCCGGCGGCGTGGCCGCCAAGGACTTCATGACGCTGACGAAGGGCGAGAAACTCGTTGGCCTGGTGCCGCTGAACGCCGTCCTGGCGCTCGGCACCCGCAACGGCGTCGTCAAGCGGGTCAATCCCGAGTATCCGCTGAACCGGGACGACTGGGAAGCGATCACGCTCAAGCCGCGCGATGAAGTGATTGGTGCCGCTGTCGCTGCGAACGACGACGACGAACTCGTCTTCGCGACCAGGGGCGCCCAGCTGCTTCGCTTCCCCGCTTCGGCCGTGCGGCCGCAGGGCCGGACCGCCGGCGGCGTGGCGGGCATGAAGCTCGGTGAAGGTGACGAGGTGATCTTCTTCGGCGTGGTCGCGGCGGGAGACCCGGACGCCGTCGTCGTCACCGTTGCTTCCGGCACCGAAACGATCCCCGGTACGCCCGGCGGCTCGGTGAAGGTGACGGACTTCGCCGAATACCCGGCGAAGGGCCGCGCCACGGCCGGTGTGCGGGCGCACCGGTTCCTCAAGGGTGAAGATGCACTGACAGTAGCCTGGGCCGGGCACGGACCCGCCAAGGCTGCGGCCGCGAACGGCGTGGCGCGGGCGCTGCCCACCGAACACGGGCGCCGGGACGGCTCCGGAGTTCCGCTGGCCAGCCCGGTTGAACATGTCGGTCCCAGCATGACTGCTCCGTAGCCCCCACCGCTCAACCGTGAAGGGCCGGACCTGGTTTTCCAGGTCCGGCCCTTCACCGTTTCAACTCTTCCGCTGCTAGGTGCCGAAGCGCCGCAGCCGCAGCGAGTTGGCGACCACCAGGACCGAGCTGGCGGCCATCGCCGCGCCGGCGATCATCGGGTTCAGCAGGCCAAAGGCTGCCACCGGGATGCCCACGGTGTTATAGAAGAACGCCCAGAACAGGTTCACCTTGATAGTCCGCAGGGTCCGTCGCGAAAGCTCGATCGCCGTGGCGACCTGCCCCAGCGAACTGCCCATCACGGTCAGGTCTGCCGCAGCCATCGCGGCGTCCGTTCCCGAGCCCATGGCGATGCCGAGGTCCGCCTGGGCCAGCGCTGCGGCGTCGTTCACGCCGTCGCCGGCCATGGCTACCGTTGCCCCCTGCTCCTGGAACCTGCGTACCGCGTCCACCTTGCCCTCCGGACGGACGTCGGCCAGCACGTCCTCGGGGGTGATTCCTACTTCCCGCGCCACGGCGGCGGCCACTACGGCGTTGTCACCGGTCAGCAGGACCGGACGAAGCCCCAGTTCGCGCAGCCGTGCCACCGCCTGCCGGGAACCGTCCTTGATGGTGTCCTGCAGGCTGATGATGCCTGCCGGCGTCCCGTCAAGCGCCACGACGACGGCGGTGGCACCGGTTTCCTGTTCGCGGCGAAGCGTGTCCGCCGCAGCTGAATCGAGCGGGATCCCGTTCTCTTCCAGCCAGCCCGGCCGGCCGGCCACGATGCTGCGTCCCTCAACCACTCCGCGGACCCCGCCTCCCGGCGAGGAAAGGAACCCGCTGACGGGCGCCAGCCCCGGCCCCTGCCCGGCAGCTGCCGCGATGGCACGGGCAATCGGGTGCTCTCCGGCATTCTCCAGGGAACCGGCCAGCCGGAGCAGCCCGTCCTCATCTTCGGATCCTGCACCCGGCAGCAGTACCGTCCGTGCCACCGAGAGCTTGCCGCTGGTTACCGTGCCGGTCTTGTCCAGCAGGATGGTGTCCACGGTGCGGGTGTCCTCCAGCACCTGCGGGCCCTTGATCAGGATGCCCAGCTGGGCACCGCGTCCGGTGCCGGTCAGCAGCCCTACCGGAGTAGCCAGTCCCAGGGCACAGGGGCAGGCAATGACCAGGACAGCGACGGCGGCGGTGAAGGCGCTCTGCAGGTCCCCGGTGAACACCAGCCAAAGCAGGAAAGTGACTACCGCGATGGCAAGCACAACGGGAACGAACACCGCGCTGATCCTGTCCGCGAGCCGCGCGATCGGTGCCTTGCCGGACTGGGCCGCGCTGACCAGCGCACCCATCTGGGCCAGGGTGGTTTCGCTGCCAACCCGGGTTGCCCGGACCAGCAGCCTGCCGGAGGTGTTGACGGTGGCGCCGGTGACGGGATCGCCGGGATGCACCTCCACCGGCAGTGACTCACCGGTGATGAGGGCTGCATCAATGGCAGACTCGCCCGCCACAACGGTTCCGTCCGTGGCGACCTTTTCCCCCGGACGCACCACGAACACGTCCCCGGGCACCAGCTCGGACGCAGGAATGAGCACTTCGCGCCCGTCCCGGAGCACCACTGCGTCCTTGGCTCCCAGGCTCAGCAGGGAGGTCAGGGCATCCGCAGCGCTGGTCTTGGCCCTGGCCTCGAGGTACCGGCCGAGCAGCAGGAACGTCGTGACCACCGCAGCCACCTCGAAGTAGAGGTGGGCTTCGCCCATGCCCGGATCAGCCGTCAGTCCCGGATCAGCTATCAGCTGGGCCAGGGAGAACAGGTACGCAGCGCTGACCCCGATCGAGACCAGCGTGTCCATGGTTGATGCCAGGTGGCGGGCATTGACCGCAGCCGCCCGGTGGAAAGGCCAGGCGGACCACAGGACCACCGGCAGCGAGAGTGCTGCTGCAACCCAGCCCCAGTTGGGGAACGCAAAAGCCGGCACCATCGAAACGAGCAGCACCGGCACGGTCAGGATAGCGGCGGTCATCAGGCGGGGGCGCAGCTCTGCCGCGGTGCCGCCGTGTGCCATGTGGTCCTCGTGCCCGCCGTGGCCCGCGGGCACCGCCACCTTCGCCTGGTAGCCGGCCGCTTCCACGGACGCGACCAGCTGGTCATCGGTCACGCCGGCAGGAACCCGGACCGATGCCGAGTTGAGCGGAAGGTTGACGGTGGCCTGGACTCCCTCGATCTTGCCGAGCTTGCGTTCAACGCGGTTGACGCAGGAAGCGCAGGTCATGCCCTGAATATCCAGCGACACCTCGCGCTCTGCCAGGTGCTGCTGTTCATGGGTTGCCATGATTCTCCTTTCAGCCCACTACGGTGTAGCCGGCTTCTGCAACGGCCTCACCGAGCAGCTCCGGCGCGATGGCTTCACTGGAAGTGACCACGGCGGTCGAAACGCCGTCGGCCACCAGGTCCACCTGGACATCCTGGACGCCTTCGACGGCGCTGAGTTCCTCGGTGACAGAAGCGACGCAGTGCCCGCAGGTCATTCCGGAAATGCTGAGTTTTGTTTCCATGGGTTGTTCCTCCTCTGGCGGGGCGGGGCCCCGCCGGTTCTCCGGCAGCCCGCTGCTAGCGCAGCAGCCGGCCAATGGCGTCTGTTGCTTCCTGGACCTTCGTGTCCACGATCGACGGATCCCCTGCTGCCTCCGCTTCCCTGGCGGCCGTAACCACGCAGTGCCCAATGTGGTCCTGGACCAGGCCGAGGCTGACGGCATGCAGCGCCTTGGTCACGGCAGAAACCTGGGTCAGGACGTCAATGCAGTACTTGTCCTCGTCCACCATCCGGGCAATCCCCCGGACCTGCCCCTCAATGCGCTTCAGCCGCCGCAGGTAGGCCTCTTTGTCGCTGGCGTAACCGCGCTCTTCTTCCACCACTTTGATGGCGTCAAGTGCATTCGTGTCCACGATCCGACCTCCCGGTAAATTCTGGCAACACCAGGAAATCTATACCCCCTATGGGTATCCGTCAAGTACCCCCAGGGGGTACCGCTGCGCCGGGTGGCGGACTGCCCGCCGGGCGCTGGCGTAAGGTTGGACGCGTGGGAAAGAAAGCACTGACCAGCGCGGCGGAGGACTACCTTAAGGTCATCTGGACGGCACAGGAGTGGACCGATGCGCCGGTGACGGTATCAGCCCTCTCGGCGCATCTGGGATTCTCTGCGTCCTCGGTTTCGGAGGCAGTGAAGAAACTGTCCGCCCAGGGGTTCCTGACCCATGCCCGCTACGGGTCAGTGGCCCTGACTGCCGCCGGTGAGCAGGCTGCGGTGAACATGGTCCGCAGGCACCGGCTCATCGAAACGTTCCTCGTTGAGTATCTTGGGTATGGCTGGGATGAAGTCCATGACGAGGCGGAGAACCTGGAACATGCCGTTTCGGACAAGATGGTGGAGGCCCTGGCCGTGCGGTTGGGTCACCCGGTCCGCGATCCGCACGGAGACCCCATTCCCGCCCCGGACGGCAGCCTGCCTCCGCTGGATGCTTCACGGCTGAGCCACAGTGAACCGGGAGAACTCCTGCGCATCGCGAGGGTCTCGGACACCAGCCCCGAGCTGCTGCGCTACCTGGGCGGCATGGGGCTGGGTCTGGACACCGAGATCAGCATCCTGGAGCGGCAGGCCTATGCCGGCACCCTCACACTGGAACGGGGCGGCGGACGCGTCGAGCTTGGACTGCCCGCCGCCGAAGCAATCTGGGTTGTGCGGGCCTAAGCCGGTTCCGTGTCCAGCGGCTGGTCATACACCACCTGCCGGCTGACCGGCCGGTAGCCCAGGTTCTCGTAGATCCTCAGGGCACCGGACGGATTCTCGGTATCCACGCCCAGTCCGGCGTTCTGCATTCCCGAGTCCCTGAAACGCCGCATGGCTTCAGCGAGCATGGCCGGGGCAATCCCCTTGCCTCGCCACGGCCGCAGCACACCCAGGAGCTCGGTATACCCTTCGGAGTAGCCGAAGATTGCCGGCGACTCGGGGTCATAGCTGGCCAGCTGGTAGGCGCCAATCGCTCCGGTGTCGTTATCGACCACCACGAAGCTCCAGTCAGGGCGGAACTGAGGATGGCCCACCGTAAACTTCCAGCTCTCGGCGTCACGGGGCTCACTCCCCCAGTGATCCCGGAAGGCTTCGTTGTGGGCCTGGCGCAGCTCCTCCGAAATCCCCTCCGAGAAGGTCCGGAACTCCATGCCGCCCGGAAGCTGCGCATCCGGCAGGTCTCCGTCAAGCGGACGCGTCATCTCAGTGAAGTACCGGACCACGCGGGCACCCACTGATTCAAGCAGGGCCAGATGCGATGGATTGTTGGCTTCTGCATAGCTGCGCAGCACCGGGTTCGCGCCGTTCCGTTCCCGGACCCGTTCCCGCGCCCGGGCGGCCTGCCAGCGGTAGACCGCGGTACCAATGCCCTGCCTCCGCCAGGCCGGGTCCACTCCGCCGAATCCGGTGGCCCGGACTGACCCGGGATTGAGGCTGACAAGACCAAACGCCCGCGGCACACCGTCCGCGTCCACCCCCAGCAGCGAGTCAGCTGCCGGATCATCACCCTGCCGCTGCAGCGCATGCTCCAGGTCAGCACGGTCTTCCGCCCAGCCAGGCTTGTCTACCTCCACCATGCGGCGGATCAGGGCATGCCAGTCATCGACGTCGGCGGCTGTAATGGCACGCCACGCCAGCTGGGTCTGCGGTCCGGGCAGCTGCACGGGATGTGTTGGGGCCATGGCTCCTAGCGTAAGGCAAGGCTGCTTTTCGCTGCACCCAGTTCGAGCCTGCGGCTGCACCAGGCGGCGTCGGCCGGGTTGTGGGTCACAACCACCACTGTCTTTCCGGCCAGTCCGGTGGCGAGGTCCGCCATCAGCTGGTGCCCGGCAGCAGCATCCAGGTGTGCGGTGGGCTCGTCCAGCAGAACGATTCCGGCTTCCGTGAGGAGGGCGCGTGCCACTGCGAGGCGCTGGCGCTGGCCGCCGGAGAGCCGGTGCCCGCCGTTGCCGATTCGGGTGTCGATGCCTTCTTCCAGCTCGCCAACCAATCCGCCCAGCCCGACCGCCTCAAGGGCAGCCAGCATTTCGGTTTCGCTGGGGGCCCGGGAACGGTCGCGGGCAATCAGCAGGTTTCCGCGCAGGGTGGAGTCAAAGAGATGTGCCTCCTGCGGGCACCAGGCCATGCCGCGGGCTTCGCGGCTGAAGTCCGACGCCGGACGCCCGCCAATGCGGAACGTCCCGGCCTGCGGCTGCAGGAACCCGAGCAGGACTCCCAGCAGGGTTGACTTGCCGCTGCCGGAGGGGCCGGTGACGGCGAGCCAGTCGCCCGGCTCCAGGCTGAGGTCGACGCCGCTGAGTACGTCCCGTGATCCGCCCGGGTACCGGTACCGGACACCGGCCAGTTCGATGCTGCCCGGGCGGGGCGCCGAGGGAATTCCCGCACTGGATTCCGGCTCCGTACCGGGATCCACCGAATCCGAGCCGAGGTCCGGGAGCACCTTGTCTCCGAGGACACGCCAGGCGGTGAACTGCTGGACGGATCCGTTGACGGCAGCGAAGCACTCGAGCAGGGCCAGCTGCATGAGCACGATCACTGCGGCGACTGTCGCGGGGACTCCCTGGGCCAGGCCCAGGATCCAGAGCGCGGAACCGGCGCAGGCCAGTGCCGTCAGAGCATTGGCCAGGCCCTGTGCCCAGGCGCTGCGCCGTGCGGCTCCGGCAGCGGCAGCGTCCAGCAGCCGCTGGCGCGTCAGCACGGGCGTTGCGGAACTGTTGGCTTCCAGGTCCCTGGCCGCCCCGAGCAGCTTGGCCATGGAGGCCATGGCCTTCGACTGCAGCGTCACCGTACGGGCACGCGCTGCGGCGTCGGCCCAAAGAGCCACGGCCGGAGCCGCGATGAGCCCAATCAGGCATAGGCCAATCTGCACCCAGATGGCTTCAGGGATCAGGACCCAGGTGGCAATGCAGGCGGCGACCGCGGTAACGAACGCCGTCAGCGGGGCGAAGACCACGCGCGGGGCGATGTCCCGCAGTTCATCCACGTCTCCCACGAGGCGTTCCAGCGCTCCCCCGCCGCGGGCCAGCCGGCGCCATCCTTCGGGGCGATTCAGCAGCCCGTTCCAGAGCCGGATGCGGATCGAGTTCGTGGCGCGGAAGACCGCGTCGTGCAGGTGGAGGCGTTCGCGGTAGCGCAGGACAGCGCGGCCAATGCCGAAGAACCGCACGCCCACAATGGCGGTCAGGAGGTACAGGATGGGAGGCTGTTCAGAGGCGCGGACAATCAGCCACCCGGACAGGGCACTGAGTGCGACGGCGAAGATGGTTGCGCCCGTGCCGTAGGCCAGTGCCTTCAGGAACTGCGGGCTCCAGGGGCGAAGCACCAGGAGATTTTTCCACAATGGCTGATGCACGTAGCCGGCCTGTGCGGTTGAACCGCTGAACTCGGGCTGCACCTCCGGAACGGCCGGGGCAGCCGCCGGCCGTGCGTCCGGCAGCGGGAGGTCAGCCCCGGCGCCGATCCTGACCACGGTCTGTGCAAGAGCAGCCGTCCGCCGGTCATGGGCGACCAACAGGATGGTGTATTCGGGGCTGAGGCGGGCCAGTGCGGACCGGACTGCAGCGGCACTTGATTCATCCAGGTGCGCGGTGGGTTCATCGGCGAGCAGCACACGCACGCCGGGCACGCTGCGCACGCGGGCGATGGCCCGTGCCACGGCTACCCGGCGCTGTTCGCCGGGGCTGAGGTCTGCGGTGTGGGCATCAAGCAGGTGCAGTGAGCGGATCTCTGCCAGCGCCTGCTCCGCTGCGGTGCGCTGCTCGCCGGGGTCCGCCAGGCCGGAGTAGAGGCCGATCTCCGCCGCCACGGTTTCTTCCATCAGCACCGGATGCTGCGGGATCCAGGCCACCTGGGCCCGGTTCACGCCGGAGGCTCGGCCGCTGATCCGTACTCCTGCTCCGTCCCGGCGAAGGCCGGCCAGAACTTCAAGGACGGTGGTCTTGCCGCTGCCGCTGGGGCCGGTCAATGAGGCTATCGCCCCGGCCGGCACGGCGAAGGACAGGTCTTCGACCACCGGTTCGGAGCGGCCGTCATAGGTGACGGTCAGCCCGTTAACCCTTAGGCCGGCGTCGTTGTCTTCCGGTTCCAGGGCGAGCGGCTGGGCGGAGGGCGCCTCGAGCACGGCGCTGGAGCGCTTCAGCGCCTCCAGCCCGTCTTCGCTGGAATGGTGCGCGGTACCGAGGTCACGCAGCGGCTGGTAGCACTCGGGAGCCAGGATCAGGGCCAGGAGTCCCATCTCCAGGGACATGTCCCCGTGCACCAGGCGCACACCGATGAACACGGCGACCACTGCCACAGAGATCGTGGCGATCAGCTCGAGCGCCAGGGAGGACATAAAGGCGACCCGGAGCGTTTCCAGGGTGGTGACGCGGTAGCGGTCGGCAACATCGCGCAGCGCCCGGGTCTGGGCACGCGCCCGGCCCAGGCCCACCAGCACCGGCAGCCCCTTGGCCAGTTCAAGCATGTTGTCTGAGAGCCGGTTCAGTGCCTCGATGGCCTTTGCCGTCTTGTCTCCGGTGTGCAGGCCAATGAGGATCATGAACACCGGCACCAGCGGAACGGTCAGCACCACTACGACGGCGCTGACCCAGTCCGCGGTGAGGATCCGGACACCCACCAGCAGCGGCAGGACCGCGCAGGTAACCAGTGCGGGAAGGTACTTGGCGTAGTAGTTGTCCAGGCCGTCCAGGCCGCGGGTCAAAAGAACGCTGAGCGCCCCCGGGCCCATGCCGGGCACGCTGCCGCCGTCGGCCAGAACCCGCTGCGTGAGCTGGCCCCGCAGTTCGTCCTTGACACCGGCCGCGGCCCGCTGTGCCACGGTTTCCTGGGCCCAGATGGCCAGGGACCGCAGCACTGCACCGCTGATACCCGTCGCTGCCACGTATCCCCAGTCCGGGCTGCCGGCGGCGAGGCCGGCGATTCCCGCGGCCACGCCGGTTGCCAGCAGCACCAGGGCCAGGGCCTTGGCCGCGGCCACGACCCCCAGCAGATACAGCGCCCGGCGGCTTGTGGCGCTGACCGGAAGGACCGGCTTCACTGGACCTTCACCTTGTGGACAGCGGGGATGGATTCAGCCGTGACGCGCTTGCGGAAGACCCAGTACGTCCAGCCCTGGTAGAGCAGGACGACCGGCAGGCCGAACACGGAGACCCAGGTCATGACCTTCAGCGTGTAGGGGCTGGAGGACGCATTCTCGATGGTCAGGTTCCAGGCGGCATCAAGCGAGGACGGAAGGACCACGGGGTACATGGCAGCGAAGATCGACACTGCCCCAAAGAGCAGGAATGCACCCAGCGCCGCGAAGGAGAGCGCTTCCCTGCCCCGGTACGCCATGACCCAGGCGACCACCAGGGCAACCACGGCAACGGCCAGCGGAATCAGGGACATCAGTTCACCGCTGGAGAACTGCACGCCGATGGCCCAGACAGCCAGCGGCAGCACTCCCACGGGCAGCCAGCGCACGACGGCGCGGCGTGCGCGGGCACGGATCTCGCCGTCGGTCTTCAGCATCAGGAAGGCGCAGGCATGGACCAGCGCAAAGCCGACGACGGCGAGGCCGCCAAGCACTGCCCACGGAGTAAGCCAGGCGAAGGCTCCGCCCACACGGTCGCCGTTCTCGTTCAGCGGCAGGCCGGTGGAGGTCAGGGCCAGGGCGGCACCCACGCCGAAGGCGCTGACAAAGGATCCCAGTGCCATGGCCCAGTCCCAGCGGTTGCGCCAGCGGTCATTGTCCCGCTTCCCGCGGTACTCGATGGAAACGGCACGGAAGATGAGTCCGAGCAGTACCAGGGTCAGCGGCAGATAGAGCGCGGAGAACAACGCCGCGTACCAGAACGGGAAGGCTGCGAAGGTCATCGCGCCTGCGGTGATGAGCCATACTTCGTTGCCGTCCCAGACGGGACCAATGGTGTTGAGCAGGACGCGCCGCTCCCGCTCATCGCGGGCGAAGAGCTTCATGAGCATGCCCACGCCCAGGTCGAATCCTTCCAGGAAGAGGTATCCAACCCACAGGAAGGCAATAACTATGAACCAGAATGTTGTGAGCTCCATGGTCTTCCGTTCCTGCTAGTAGGCGAAATCGAGGACATCGTCGGACTTGCGTCCGCCGGGCTTGCCGTCACCGGCGGTTCCGTCCGGCCCGTCGGAGCCGTCACCGCTGTGTCCGTTGCCGGGCACCAGTTCAGGCATGGCGGATGGAACGCCGCCGCGGACGTACTTCGCCAGCAGTCCGACTTCCACCACCAGGAGGGCCAGGTAGATGACCGTGAAGGAGATGACGGAGAAGAGCAGTTCCGCCCTGCTGACGCCAGGGGAAACCGCCGCGGCGGTGAACATGAACACGTTGTCTATGCCGGTGAAGCTGGGGTTGGGCACTACAACGAACGGCTGGCGGCCCATTTCGGTAAAGATCCACCCGGCGCTGTTGGCACCGAACGGCGCGAGGATGCCGAACACAGCCAGGCGCATCAGCCCCTTGGACTGCGGCACGGTGCCCTTGCGGGTAACCCAGAGGGCCACTGCGGAGGCGATTGCGGCAATACCGCCGAAGCCGATCATGATGCGGAAGCCCCAGTAGGTCACGGCCATGACGGGCAGGTAATCGATCTCCTGGCCGGCCTGCTCGCCGTACATTGGGTCATCCGGCAGGTGGGTGCCGTACTTCTCCTGGTATTCCGGGATCAGGGTGTTCACGCCGTCGACCGGGGTGTTGAAGTCACCGTTCGCCAGGAAGGACAGGACTCCTGGTACCTCGATCAGCGTCTTGACGTCGTCGCAGTTACGGGCACCGACGTCTCCGACGGAAAGGATGGAGAAGGAAGTGCCGTTGTGGCAGGCAGCTTCCGCGGCAGCCATCTTCATGGGCTGCTGCTCGAACATCAGCTTCCCTTGCAGGTCGCCGGTGATTGCGGTGCCGGCGAACGCGACCACGGCGACGGCGGCACCAATGCGCAGGGCCTTGATCCAGACGGCGTGGTCCGTCTTGTCGCGTCCGATCGCGGCGTCTTCGCCCACGATCACGCGGCCGCTCTCGTCCACCGTGTCGATCCCGTCGCGGCGCCGCTTCCACAGGTGGTACCAGGAGATGCCCAGCAGGAAACCGCCGGCGACGGCGAACGCGCCCGTGATGGTGTGCGGGAAGGCGACCAGGAGGGTGTTGTTCGTCAGTACGGCCCAAATGTCCGTCATGACGGCACGGCCGTCCACAAGCTCAACGCCAACCGGGTGCTGCATCCAGGAGTTCGCGGCGAGGATGAAGTAGGCCGAGAGGGCCGAGGCTCCGGTTGCCAGCCAGATGGTGGCAAGGTGGAGTTTCTTGGGCAGCCGGTTCCAGCCAAAGATCCACAGGCCCAGGAATACCGATTCGGTGAAGAACGCCAGGAGCGATTCGAGTGCCAGCGGGGCGCCGAAGACGTCGCCGACGAACCGGCTGTACTCGCTCCACGCCATACCGAACTGGAACTCCTGGACCAGCCCGGTAGCCACGCCCATGATGAAGTTGATCAGGAACAGCTTGCCCCAGAACTTGGTGAGGCGCAGGTACTCTTCCTTGCCCGTGCGGACCCATGCGGTCTGCAGGGCGGCCACAACCAGGCCCAGTCCGATGGTCAGCGGGACCATCAGGAAGTGATACACCGTCGTAATGCCGAATTGCCAGCGGGCAATGTCCAATGCTTCCACGTGCAGGTCCTTAGTTATGTCATGTTCTACAAGCGGTAGAAAACCCTTCTTCTACGCATCGTAGAACACTTGGCCGCAATGTTTCTACGTGATGTAGAGAACTACGTTGAAAGTCGGTATTGTTAAGCATCCCGACGCGGCGCGCCAAGGCGCAAGCGTCCATGGAAAACCAGGCCGGGGCGAACTCCCGGACCAGGGACCGAAAACAAAGGAAGATGCGGACTATGGCGACACTCGGAGAGCTCGAGCGGGCGATGATGGATCTCCTCTGGGAAGCACCCGAGGCGTTAACCGCCAACGAACTCCGCGAACGGCTGGCCCAGAATGATGCCGGCCGCCCAGATGCCAAAGGCCTTGCCGTAACCACGGTCCTCACCGTCCTGTCCCGGCTCGAAAAGAAGGCCCTCGTAGCGCGTGAGCGCGACATCCGGCCCCACCGCTACCGTGCGGTGACCACCCGCGCCGAACACACCGCAGAGCTCATGCACGAGGTCCTCGGCTCTGCCAACGACCGCGAAGCGGTCCTGGCCCGCTTCGTCGGTTCCGTCTCGGCAACCGAAGCGCAAACCCTGCGCAGGCTGCTCGACGGCGCCTAGGCCCCCGGTCTGCGCCCCGCATGTTCTGGGCCTCCTACTTTCTCGCTGCACTGGCAGTAATCCTCGCCTGGCCGGTTCCGGTCCTGCTCTCTCGCGCCAAATGGCCCGCTAGGTCGCCATTCACCGCGATGGTGCTCTGGCAGTCGATCGCCCTTGCCGGCGGGCTGTCCATGATCGGCGCCATGCTGACCTGGGGCCTGGAACCGATTGGCGACAACCTAGCGCAGGGGCTTTCGGGTCTCTGGAACATCCTCCTGCAGCGGCAGTCCGTGGAGGCACTGGGCCTGGTCCACGTCTTTGCCATCAGCGCCGCCGTGTTGCTGACCGTGCATCTGGTCTTCACCCTGCTGCTCACCTACTACCGCATTGTCTCCGGCAGGCGCCGCCACCGGGACATGCTGAACCTGCTCAGCTCTCCGTCGCTCAACACCCCGGCGACCCTCGTCATCCCGCACCCCTCCCCCGTTGCCTACTGCCTTCCGGGAGGAGCCCACTCGGTCACCGTCCTCTCGGACGGACTGATGGACATCCTCTCCGAGAAGGAGCTTTCGGGTGTACTCACCCATGAGAGGGCGCACCTGAGCCAGCACCACCATCTGCTGCTCTGGGCCTTTGCCGCGTGGCGCGCGGCCCTGCCGTGGCTGCCCACCTCGCAGCTCGCCCAGCGCTCTGTCAACGAACTGATCGAGATGCTGGCAGATGACGAGGCGCTGAAAAAGGTCGACCGCCCCACGTTGATCCGCGCCGTCGCGATTGTTGGTTCGGCCTCAGGTGCGGGCGCTGATTCCGCGGCCGCTCTTCCCGGCTCCTCGGTTCCCGCCGTAGCCGGCGGCGGCCGGGAGGACGAGACCGGCATGGCGGCACGGCTAAGCCGCCTGCTGACGCCCCAGCCGCCGCTGCAGCGCTGGGCCAGCATCCTGATCCAGGCCGCTGCCGTGCTGCTCCTGGCCGTCCCGACCGTCCTGCTGTTTGCCCCCGGCCTCATTCACGCGTAACCGGCAGGGGGCGGTCCCCTATGCGTCGATGCGGTCCCGGTCCAGCATCGCGGCGCCGGCGATGATGAACTCCTTGCGCGGGGCAACGTCGCTGCCCATCAGCAGTTCGAACGTCGCCTCATCCACATGCCGGTCGGCTTCCTCCGCCTCGCTGAGGCGGATCCGGCGCAGGGTGCGGTGGCGGGGATCCATGGTGGTTTCAGCGAGCTGGTCCGCATCCATTTCGCCCAGGCCCTTGTAGCGCTGGATGGGCTCCTTGTAGCGCTTGCCTTCTTTCTCCAGCCGGTCCAGCAGCTGGTGGAGTTCCTTCTCGCTGTACGTGTAGACCATCTCGTTGGCTTTGGAGCCGTGGTTGATCACTTCCACGCGGTGCAGGGGCGGAACAGCGGCATAGACACGCCCGGCCTCCACCAGCGGGCGCATGTAACGGAAGAAGAGGGTCAGCAGCAGCGTGCGGATGTGGGCGCCGTCCACGTCCGCATCGGTCATGAAAATGACCTTGCCGTAGCGCGCGGCGTCAAGCTGGAAGCTGCGGCCGGAACCTGCCCCGACTACCTGGATCAGGGCTGCACACTCGGCGTTGGATAGCATGTCCGAGACGGAGGCCTTCTGCACATTGAGGATCTTGCCCCGAATCGGCAGCAGCGCCTGGAAATCCGAAGACCGCGCCAGCTTGGCAGTACCCAGGGCGGAATCACCCTCCACGATGAACAGTTCGGACCGTTCGTTGTCATCAATCCGGCAGTCGGCGAGCTTAACGGGCATTGAGGATGTTTCCAGCGCGTTCTTTCGCCGCTGGGTCTCCTTGTGCACTCGCGCAGAGATACGGGATTTCATCTCCGACACGACTTTTTCCAGCAGCAGCGCGGTCTGGGCTTTGTCCCCGCGGGCCGTTGAGTTGAGCCTGGCCGTGATTTCCTTTTCGACGACCTTGGACACAATCGACCGGACGGCGGACGTGCCGAGGATCTCCTTGGTCTGGCCTTCGAACTGCGGTTCGGCGAGCCGCACCGTCAGCACGGCAGTGAGCCCGGCAAAGACGTCGTCTTTCTCGATCTTGTCGTTGCCGGCCTTCAGCTTGCGGGCGTTGCTTTCGATGACCTTGCGGAAGGTCTTCAGCAGCGCCTGCTCGAAGCCGGCCTGGTGGGTACCGCCCTTGGGCGTGGCGATGATGTTGACGAAGCTGCGGATGCTGGTTTCGTAGCCAATCCCCCAGCGCAGCGCGATGTCCACCTCGCACTCGCGTTCAACCTCGGTGATCTTGCTGTGCCCGCGTTCATCCAGGACCGGAACGGACTCCTTGAACTTTCCTGCACCGTGCAGGCGCCAGATGTCGGTTACGGGCGCATCCGCAGCGAGGAACTCAACGAATTCTGAGATGCCGCCGTCGTGGTGGAAGACCTCCTCAACCGGTCCGTCTTCTCCGGGAGTTCCGGGCAGGCGCCGTTCGTCCCGCAGCGTGATTCGCAGGCCGGGCACCAGGAAGGAGGTTTGGCGGGCCCGGGCCTCAAGCTCCGCGTAGGAGAACTTGGCATCCGGGGTGAAAATCTGCCGGTCGGCCCAGTACCGGATCCGGGTGCCGGTGACGCCGCGCTTTGCCTTGCCAACTACCTCGAGCTTGCTGCTGTCCAGGAACGGCGTGAACTTGGCGTCGGGGGTTGGCTTGGAGCCGCTGTCCGCAAAGACGCCGGGCTCTCCGCGGCGGAAAGTCATCTGGTACGTCTTGCCGGCGCGGTCCACCTGCACGTCCAGGCGTGATGACAGTGCGTTCACCACGGAGGCGCCCACACCGTGCAGGCCGCCGGACGCGGCGTACGAGCCGCCGCCGAACTTGCCGCCGGCATGGAGTTTGGTGAAAACCACCTCGACGCCGGAGAGTCCGGTCTTGGGTTCGATGTCCACCGGAATGCCGCGGCCGTCGTCATGGATCTCTACGGAGTTGTCCGCGTGCAGGATGATCCGGATGCTCTGTCCGTAGCCGGCCAGGGCCTCGTCGACGGAGTTGTCGATGATCTCCCAGAGACAGTGCATCAGCCCCCGGGAGTCAGTGGACCCGATGTACATGCCGGGGCGTTTCCGGACAGCCTCGAGGCCTTCCAGGACGGAAAGGTGCCGGGCGTTGTACTCAGTATCCAGGGGGACCACGGTGCTGAACTCCTAGGGCCGGAAGGGCCTTGATATGCGTAGGGATGCCTTGCGGCGGGGCAGCCGGAGGCAACCGGCCTTCTATAAGGTTAATGCCCGCCGGTGACAGTGCCCTGCAGCGACTCAGGGGCCGCGCCCCAGCGAAGGGACTGGCGGGCGGCAAAAGTGAACAGTGCCACTGCCCGCTGGCTTGGATGTGACCTACCCGTTGGTACGCGCAGAGCGAAAGGCGGGCCTTAATCGAAAGGCCCGGCCGGCAAAGATGGTTATATGAAGTATCAACACCCTTAAGGAGGCACTCATGACAGCAGCAGTTGCTACACGTCAACTCAATGCGCTGGACCGCTGTGACCGCTGCGGCGCTCAGGCTTACGTGCGCGCGGTACTGGAATCCTCCGGTGGGGAACTTCTTTTCTGCGCTCACCATGCACGGACAGTGGAGGCGAACCTTCGCCCCCTGACCTCTGAGTGGCAGGACGAGAGTGCTCGTCTGCACCAGAAGGCAGCTTCTCCGGAAGATTAATTCCGAAGACCAGCAGTCCCAGACCTCGCGAAGGCCCCTCCGGTGTGGAGGGGCCTTCGTTCTGTCCGGGCATGTTTCCCCGGACTGCCGGTCCCGGTGGCCCGCCCCGTCGAGGGACCGGGACGGGCCGGCATCCACCCGCCGGGATGAGGCAGTAGTGGAGAACTAAAAGGCTGTGCCCCCGCGATGTTCGCGGGGGCACAGCCTTTTAGTTCTGCCGGTTCTGCAGTGTCCTAGTCGAGGTAGTCCCGCAGGACCTGCGACCGCGAGGGGTGGCGCAGCTTCGACATGGTCTTGGATTCGATCTGGCGGATCCGCTCGCGGGTCACGCCGTAGACCTTGCCGATCTCGTCCAGGGTCTTCGGCTGGCCGTCAGTGAGCCCGAAGCGCATGGCTACGACGCCCGCTTCACGTTCGGACAGGGTGTCCAGGACGGAGTGGAGCTGTTCCTGCAGCAGGGTGAAGCTCACTGCGTCAGCCGGAACAACTGCCTCGGAGTCTTCAATGAGGTCGCCGAACTCGGAGTCGCCGTCCTCACCCAGCGGGGTGTGAAGGGAGATGGGCTCGCGGCCGTACTTCTGGACCTCTACGACCTTTTCAGGGGTCATGTCCAGTTCAAGCGCCAGTTCTTCGGGAGCGGGCTCGCGGCCAAGGTCCTGGAGCATCTGGCGCTGGACACGGGCCAGCTTGTTGATGACTTCCACCATGTGCACCGGGATACGGATGGTGCGGGCCTGGTCCGCCATGGCGCGGGTGATCGCCTGGCGGATCCACCAGGTGGCGTAGGTCGAGAACTTGAAGCCCTTGGTGTAGTCGAACTTCTCCACCGCACGGATCAGGCCCAGGTTGCCTTCCTGGATCAGGTCCAGGAAGAGCATGCCGCGGCCCGTGTACCGCTTGGCCAGCGAGACGACGAGCCGGAGGTTGGCTTCCAGCAGGTGGTTCTTGGCACGCTTGCCGTCGTGGATGATCTGCTGGAGGTCCCGCTTGAGCTTGGGATCCATGTCCGGATCCGCAGCGATCTTCTCTTCGGCGTACAGGCCCGCTTCAATGCGCAGGGCCAGGTCCACTTCCTGCTCAGCGTTCAGCAGGGCGACCTTACCGATCTGCTTCAGGTAGTCCTTGACGGGATCCGCGGTGGCGCCTGCGGAGACGACCTGCTGGGCAGGTGCGTCGTCGTCGTCGGCGTCGGAGTAAACGAAGCCGGAGCCGGTGGGGGCTGCCTCGGGGGCGTCAGCCTCGACGACCTCCACGTCCGCTTCCGTAGGCTCTGCCTCTGCCTCGTCGGTGTTGACGTCAGCGTCTTCGGCGGGAGCGGCTGCCTTCTTTGCGGTGGTCTTTGCCGCGGAGGCCTTTGCCGGTGCCTTGCGGGTGGAAGGCTTGCGGGCAGATTTGGCAGCCGTCTTGGTGGCTGCGGCAGGTGCCGCCTCAGCAACCTCGGCAGTCACAGTGTCAGTCTCTTTGACAGCAGTTGTCTTTCTCGCGGACACAGAAAACCTTTCAATACGGCGGGCTGCGGCGCCGCCATGGGGGCAACACCACTATGACCCTGTCAAGTCCGTGCCATAACCAGTGCTTTGTACGCGGTGCAGTTCCATATGCAAACACACCGCACCCTGTTCCTATTCCCCGCGTGAGCGGAAAGCCGGAACGACACTAGGTACACGAACCCAACCGGGTCTCGGTTCCCATTGTCGCATGCTTTGGCGCGCTGCCACCACCGGACACGGAGAGTCGGCGCTCTCCCGTGCCTGCCGCGGGCTGATCAGGCGCCTGGACCGCCGTGCCAGGCGGTCAGCGGGGAGAGCGCCCATTGCGGCAGCTCGCCCCTGCGCAGCAGTTCGCGCAGCAGCGCCGCGAGCCGGTAACCGGGTACCTCGCGAAGGGCGGCGGAGAGGCTCAGCTCCGCCCGGGAGCTGCGCCCCCGCGCCCATTCGACCCAGCCCAGCAGGGTCAGCAGGGCAGCGGCCGGCTCGCCTGCCGCGCGCAGGAGGAGATTACAGAAGACGGAATGGGCAGCGTCCAGGCGCTCCCAGTCCGGGGCGCTGCGGCTGCGTCCAATGAGCATGGAGATAAACTGCTGCCCGGCCAGCGCTGACGGCTCCTGGCCTGCGTTTGGCGTGTCCGGTACCAGGTCCGGGTGCAGCACATGACGTATCCCCTGTGCGGCAGCAGCCATTCCGGAGGCGGCGAGAACCAGGACGGTGTCCCGCACCGGCTTGCATTCAAGGCTCGCAAGCAGCAGGGCGTCGCCCTCGTGCCCGTTCCGCCCGGGATTCGGGTCCACGGGCTCGGACGGCGGCAGCCGGGTCGCTGAACACATCCTGTGGTCCCAGGCGGCGAGCACTTCGTCGAAGACATCCGGTGAGCCCCACCTTCCCTCCATCCGGCGGCGCACTTTATCGATGCGTGCGTCCATTGCCGCGGTACGCAGTGTTCCTGCACGGCGCAGCGTTCCCTCCAGCGATCCTTCCAGCGAAGGTGCGAAGGCGCTGCCCCGGTACACGAGCTCTGCGCCCAGCCTGCTCCCGGCAATCCCGTCTGTTGGGTGTCCGGGCCAGGGGCAGCAGCCAGGGTCCGTGCAGAAGTAGGCACGCCACGTTCCGTTTCCAGTCAGCCATGCGTCACGGACTATCAGCCCGTGCCCCTCCAGTTCGCTGCACAGTATGTCCATCAAGGCGCTGTACGGCGGAGGGGTGCCTTCCTCCGGCACCAGATCGGTATACAGCACGGCCAATACTCCATCGGTGTCTTCGTCGTTGGAGAGCAGGCTGGTGATCCGGTCTGCGTACCCGGAGATCAGTTCCAGGCTGTCCAGCCCGGCGCTGTCCCCGGCGCAGGACGCACCGGGCAAATCCAGCCGAAGCGTTGCCCCGAGCCGTGCGCCGCGCAGGCCGAGAAGCACCAGCGATTCCTGCGGCGTAAAACCGAGGCAGTGCGGCACGAACGCCAGGATGTCCTGCGGGGTGCCAGCGCGCAGCACCTCGGTGGTTCCGGCCCCGGCGCCGTCAGCACCGGGACCCCCGTCTGCGGTGTCCGCTGCGGGATGGTGCCGGCGAGGTGCGGACCGGCGGGCGGCGTCCGGGCGTCGTATGTTCTGGAATTCGCTCATGGGCCCCAGACTGTCCGTTCAGGCCGCCCAGCGGTGCCGGAACGCGCCCCCCGGAGGGATAACGGCCCGCAGTTCGAGCGTCCAGCACCACTGGGGAGGGAAAGACCCGGAAGGGACTCCCGCTTTCAACACGAGCGCTGTTTAGTCGGACGCCGGTTCCTGCACGGGCTTCCCCTCTTCTTCCGGCCCGGCGCCGCGCCGGAAATCCCTGCGGCGGCGCCGTTCGCGGGCCAGCGCTTCGCGCAGCGGCGGCAGGCGCAGCCCTTCATCTGCCAGGGCAGTGCGTACCCTCCGGCGGTTGACCAGGATCCCTGCCACACCCACGCCCATCACGAGGAACTGCACGGACAGCGCGATGCGGAAGGCCGCAAGGTCATAGAGGTCACCGCCGGAGAACCCGGTGCTGAGCAGGAGGTCGAGGACCAAGCCTATGAGGTACATCGAAATCAGCGACGCGCCAAACCCGCCAATGTTCACGATTCCGGTGGCAGTGCCCAGGCGCGTGCTGGGGTTGTACGTCCGCGCGAAGTCGAAACCAATCATGGAACCGGGGCCGCCAATGGCGAGTACCGCTACAAGCCCGGCAAGGACCCACACCGGAGCCGGGCCCGGCCAGAGCATGACCACCAGCCAGCCGCAGGCCATGGCGGCGGCTATCAGCAGCACCATGGTTGACCGGCGCAGGGGATGCCGGCCTACCCAGGAACCGAGCCACGGTCCGCACACGATGGCAACCGCCACAAAGAAGGTCATCAGCGCCGAGGCCGCGGCAGGGGAAACCTGTTCCGCGCTGACGAGATAGGGGTACCCCCACATCAGCACGAAGACGGTCCCCGGAAACTGGATGGTGAAGTGCGTCCACATACCCAGCCGGGTGCCGGGCTGGAGCCAGGCTGCCGAGAGGGAGCCGCCGTCGTGCGCTGGGCGCGGGGAACGGGCGGCGGCGCCTGGCTGGTTGCGGACGAAAGCCAGCGCCAGCACGAAGGCAAGGACTGAGAGCGCCGCGGCCGAGATGAACGCCGTGTTCCAACCAAGTTCATGCAGCGCGAAGGCGAACGGGATGGCACTGGCAATCTGGCCCAGCTGTCCGATAATTCCGGTCCACTGGGTCAGGACGGGGATTCTCGGCGCCGGAAACCACGCCGGCAGCAGCCGCAGTACCGAGATGAAGGTCAGGGCATCGCCGGCGCCAACCAGGGACCGGCCCACGATTCCGGCGCCGACAGACTCCGCGGCGGCAAGCTGGAACTGACCGGCGAACATCAGCACAGCCCCGCAGGTAATCAGGAGCCGGGGACCGAACCGGTCCACCAGCATGCCTACGGGGATCTGCAGGCCTGCGTAAACGACCAGCTGCACCACCGTAAAGATGGACAGGACGGATGCTGTGGCGGAGAACCGTTCTGTCGCTTCCACCCCCGCGACACCAAAAGCCGTACGCTGGGTGACGGCGACCATGTAGGCAAAGACACCGGCGCCCCAGACCAGCCAAGCACTCCGGTTTTTCATGCCGCACCGCCCGGCGCGGCGGCCAGGATACGGGAGGCTCTAGGCCTTGCCGTCGCCTCCGGGTGTTCCAGGCCGGTCGTCGCCGCCTGGTAGGCGCTCGGGGCCGTTCGGTTCAACGCTTTCCTCATCCTCGTCTGCCGCAGGGCCTTCGCCGTCCGGACCTGGTTCCTGCTCGTCCTGTGCAACAAGCAGTGCTTCGGTCTCTTCCTCGGCCTGCGGGCTGGCCAGGTACGCTTCGACGGCGGCACCGAGCTCTTCGGCGTCGGGCAGCTCATCATTGTTCTTGACCAGCAGTGAACGCCGGACCGTGCTGCCGTTGTACTCGTCGTACCGGCTTTCCAGCGTGGCCACGACGCCGCGTACCTCTGCCGAGGCATCCACCTGCTGCGCAATCTGCTTTTCAACCTCCCGGCCGGCCTCACGCAGCCGGTCGGTCGGCAGGACCAGATTAGCCGCCGCACCGAGGTATTCCAGCGCCGCCACGGCGGCAGGAGGAAATTCGGCATCCGAAAGGTAATGCGGTACGTGAACCACATGGCCCACGACGTCGACTCCGGCCTCAGCGAGCCTCAGTTCCAGCAGGTGCCCTACGGCAGCCTGGATCTGCGCCGTCGGCTTCCATGAACTGATGCCCTCGATCAGGTCCGGGCGGTTGCCGTGCGCGGTCACACCGATGGGGCGCGTGTGCGGCACCGGCATCGGTATTGAATGGACCCAGGCGACGAGCGAGACGTCGAGGGCCTGAACGAGGCTCAGCACTGCGGCGGTAAAGCGTTCCCACTGGAAATCGGGTTCGAAGCCGGTCAGGAACAGGAAAGGTTCCCCGAGGCCGTCATGGAAGCGGTGGAGTTCGATGCGCGGGGCCTCGTAGCCCGTGAAGTGGTCCTCGACGAACGTCAGCTGCGGACGGCGGGCACGGTAATCGATGAGCTGGTCGGCATCGAAGGTGGCCACCAGGTCGTGTTCCAGGTTTTCGAAAAGCTCGTCACGGATCTGGGACACCACGTGGCCTGCCTCGCCGAAACCCGTGAATCCGGCAAGCAGCGGCAGTCCGCGCACTTCGGCGGAAGCGGCCAGTTCCGGATCCAGGTTGAACAGGGTCAGCGGATCAAGCATGTTGTACCTTCCTGCCACTCGTCCCGTTAGTTTGCGGGGGCGCTTAAGAAACCAAGCGCTTGGTTGTCAATCCCTTACTCAAGGGTAAACGCCATGCACCGGCGGATTCATTCCACACCCGCAGCGGAGCCGGTCCGCGTGGGCCGCGGCGGAAGAGACTACGATCGGAAGAGCAAAGCACCAAGAACACACAAAAACGTGAGGATGAAGCTTCGTGAGCAAAGCCAGTGAGCCAGACCTGCAGGTAATTTCCCGGGACGTCCGCAAGGTCCAAACGCAGGCACTGGTAGTGGGCGTCGGCCAGACCCCTGACGGCCCCGTCCTGGTGGACAGCCCGCTCTCACAGAAGTCATCCTCTGCAGTGGCCGGATCCTTCGCACTGCTGGGCGTCACAGGTGCCGCAGACCAGGTGGTACGCCTTCCCGGCCTGCCGGAGCTGGATGCCGAGATGCTGGTGCTGGCAGGACTTGGCCCCGTTGCCGCCGGCGAGCAGCTGGGCACCGAAGCACTGCGCCGGGCCGCCGGCTCCGCAGTACGGCAGCTCGCAGGCACCTCGACGGTAGCCCTGGCGCTTCCCGCCTCCACCGTGGAAGATGCAGCCGCGGTTGCCGAAGGCGCCCTGCTTGGCGCATACAGCTTCACGGAACACCGCAGCACGCACTCCACCAAGGTTCCCGCGCCCGTCTCCTCGATCACTGTGGTCACCTCCACCGCAGACGACGCCGCACTGAAGCCGGCCCTCGAGCGCGCCCGCGTCGTTGCGCGCGCCGTGAACGCCACCCGCACGCTGGTGAACCAGCCGCCCAGCCACCTCTACCCCGAGACGTTCGCTGCCGCAGCCCGCGACGCCGCACGTCCGCTGCCCGTCAAGGTCACCGTCTGGGACGAGAAGAAGCTTGAACGCGAAGGCTTCGGCGGCATCCTCGGCGTCGGCAAGGGATCCGCCCGCCCGCCGCGCCTGGTCAAGGTTGAATACTCCCCCGCCCGTGCCAAGGCCAAGCTCGCCCTCGTCGGCAAGGGAATCACTTTCGATTCAGGCGGACTGTCCCTGAAGCCGGCCGCCGGCATGCAGGCCATGAAGTCGGACATGGGCGGCGCCGCCGTCGTCCTCAACGCCCTCCTGGCCGTTGCGGAACTGGGCCTTCCGCTCAAGGTGACCGCCTGGCTCTGCCTGGCCGAAAACATGCCTTCCGGCACCGCCCAGCGCCCCTCTGACGTCCTGACCACGTACGGCGGACGCACCGTGGAGGTCCTGAACACCGACGCCGAGGGACGCCTGGTCATGGCCGACGGCCTGGCGATCGCCAGCGAGGAAAACCCGGACGTCATCATCGACGTCGCCACGCTGACCGGCGCGCAGATGGTCGCGCTGGGCAACCGCGTCTCCGCCGTCATGGGCGAGGACGGTGTGCGCGATGCCGTCAAGGCTGCCGCAGACCGCGCCGGGGAACTGTTCTGGCCCATGCCGCTGCCAGAAGAGCTGCGGGCGAGCCTGGACTCCCCCACCGCGGACCTGGCGAACATCGGTGAGCGCTTCGGCGGCATGATGACCGCGGCAGTGTTCCTGCGCGAGTTCGTCGGCGAAGTGGACGGCGTAAAGATTCCGTGGGCCCACCTGGACATCGCCGGACCGGCGTTCAACGAAGGCGCGCCCTACGGTTACACCCCCAAGGAGGGCACCGGCGTTGCGGTACGCACGCTGGTCTCCTACGCGGAGGACGTGCTGGCCCGCGCGGTATAGCACCCCAACATGTTATGCGTGCAACTTAAAGGGGCATTTGTTGCGCGTGTTTCTGGTTACATTCGCCTTCCGGCCCACTTAACCGAGTGGATGCCGGGGAAACTGGGCGATAGTGTGAAACCTATTCACAACCGCCCGAATCACTAACCGACGCGCCATCAGTGCGTCAACAGATTACGCGAGGGAGCGTCCACGTGGCCGAAGAGGCAACTGCGCAAGAGTTCGACATCCTGATCCTCGGTGGAGGCAGCGGCGGCTACGCCGCGGCACTCCGCTCCGTGGAGCTGGGCTTTTCCGTTGGGCTGATCGAAAAGGGGAAGCTGGGCGGCACCTGCCTGCACAACGGCTGCATCCCCACCAAGGCACTGCTGCACTCAGCCGAAATTGCTGAAAACGCCAAGACTGCGGAGAAGTACGGCATCAAGGCCACCTTCGACTCCGTGGACATGAACGCCGTCAACTCCTACAAGGACAACATCATTGCGGGCAAGTTCCGCGGCCTGCAGGGCCTGATCAAGTCCAAGGGCATCACCGTCATCGAGGGTGAAGGCCGCCTGACCAGCGAGAAGACCATTGAGGTCAACGGCCGGACCTACACCGGCTCCAACATCATCCTGGCCACCGGCTCCTACTCCCGCTCCCTGCCGGGCCTGGAAATCGGCGGACGCGTCATCACCTCCGACCAGGCACTGACCCTGGACTACGTCCCCAAGAGCGCCGTGATCCTCGGCGGCGGCGTAATCGGCGTCGAGTTCGCGTCCGTCTGGAACTCCTTCGGTGTCGACGTCACCATCGTGGAGGGCCTGCCGTCGCTGGTCCCCAACGAAGACGCCGCCATCATCAAGAACCTTGAGCGTGCCTACAAGAAGCGCGGCATCAAGTTCAGCACGGGCATCTTCTTCGAGAAGGTGGAGCAGAATGACGACGGCGTCGTCGTCACCCTCGCCGACGGCAAGACCTTCGAAGCCGAGCTGCTGCTCGTCGCCGTCGGCCGCGGACCGGTTACCGCCAACCTTGGTTACGAGGAGGCCGGCCTGACCATGGACCGCGGCTTCGTTATCACCAACGAGCGGCTGCACACCGGCGTCGGCAACGTCTACGCCGTGGGCGACATCGTTCCCGGCTTGCAGCTGGCACACCGCGGCTTCCAGCAGGGCATCTTCGTCGCCGAGGAAATCGCCGGCCTCAAGCCGGTCGTCGTCGAAGACGTCAACATCCCCAAGGTCACCTACTGCGAGCCCGAAATCGCTTCCGTGGGCCTGACCGAGGCCAAGGCAAAGGAAAAGCTGGGTGCCGAGAATGTCCAGGTCCAGGAATACAACCTGGCCGGCAACGGCAAGACCTCCATCCTGGGCAGCTCCGGCCTGATCAAGATGGTGCGCGAGAAGGACGGCCCCATCATTGGCGTCCACATGATCGGCGGCCGCATCGGCGAGCAGATCGGTGAGGCACAGCTGATCGTGAACTGGGAAGCCTACCCGGAAGACCTGGCCGGCCTGCTGCACGCGCACCCCACCCAGAACGAAGCCCTTGGCGAAGCCGCGATGGCACTCGCCGGCAAGCCGCTGCACGGCTAGAGCGAAGAGTTTCCCGGTGCATCCGGCGCCAGCGGCGCCGGGTGCACTAGGCTTCAAACCAACCAGCACCAGCGGCACGGCTGGTCAAAGAACTAACAAGGAGAAACGGGGACAATATGTCTGAAACCGTGAACTTACCCGCCCTTGGTGAAAGCGTCACCGAAGGCACCGTAACCCGCTGGCTGAAGCAGGTAGGCGATACCGTCGCCGTTGACGAGCCCCTGCTGGAGGTGTCCACCGACAAGGTAGACACCGAAATCCCGTCTCCGGTTGCAGGCGTCATCGAGGAGATCCTCGTGGCCGAGGATGAGACCGCCGAGGTCGGCGAAGCGCTGGTGCGCATTGGCGACGGCTCCGGGTCCTCCTCTGACGACTCCGGTTCCGCGCCCGCACAGGAAGAGGCGCCGGAAGCCGAAGAGGCTCCCGCCGAGCCCGAGGCGAAGGAAGAAGCACCGGAAGCACCCGCAGAGGACTCCGGGTCAGCAGATTCCGGTGACAGCACCGACGTCACGCTTCCCGCGCTGGGCGAGAGCGTTACCGAGGGCACCGTTACCCGCTGGCTGAAGGCCGTAGGCGACGACGTCGCGGTAGATGAACCCCTCCTGGAGGTTTCCACCGACAAGGTGGACACCGAGATCCCCTCCCCCGTGGCCGGCAAGCTGCTGGAGATCAAGGTCAATGAGGACGAGACCGCCGAGGTAGGTTCCGTCCTGGCCGTCATCGGTTCCGGTTCCTCAGCCCCGGCCAAGGCCGCACCGAAGGAAGCTGAGCCCGTGGCTGCCGCTCCTTCGACCGAGCGCGAGGAGCCGGTTGCAGAGCCGAAGGAAGAAGCTCCCAAGCAGGAGGCTCCGAAGCAGGAAGCCCCCAAGCAGGAGGCTCCCAAGCAGGAGGCTCCCAAGGAAGAGACCGGCAAGGAGGAGTCCGGCTCCGGCACGTACGTAACCCCGCTCGTCCGCAAACTGGCCAATGAGCACGGCGTGGATCTGTCCACCGTCAAGGGCTCCGGCGTGGCAGGACGCATCCGCAAGCAGGATGTCCTGGACGCTGCTGAAGCCGCCAAGGCAAAGGAACCGGCACCGGCTGCGGCGCCGTCGTCCTCTGACAAGGCTGCTCCGGCGAAGATCAGCGAAGAGAGCGCGAAGCTGCGCGGCACCACGGTCAAGGCACCGCGGATCCGCCAGACCATTGCCCGCCGCATGATGGAGTCCCTGGACACTTCGGCACAGCTGACCCAGGTGCAGGAAGTCGACATGACGCGCATCGCCACGATGCGCCAGAAGGCGAAGGCCGGCTTCAAGGAGCAGAACGGCGCCAACCTGACGTTCCTGCCGTTCATCGCCAAGGCCGTGGTGGAGGCGCTGAAGGCGCACCCGAAGCTCAACGCGTCCTACGACAGCGAGTCGCAGGAAATCACCTACCACGACGCCGAGCACCTGGCGATCGCCGTTGATACCGAAAAGGGCCTGCTGGTTCCGGTTATCAACGACGCCGGGGACCTGAACCTCGCAGGTCTGGCCAAGAAGATCGCCGACGTCGGTGCGCGCACCCGCAGCGGCAAGATCGGTCCGGACGAGCTTTCCGGCGGCACCTTCACGATCACCAACATCGGCAGCGTCGGAGCCCTCTTCGACACTCCGATCATCAACCAGCCCCAGGTGGGAATCCTGGGCACCGGTGCGATCGTGAAGCGGCCGGTTGTCCGCACGGATGAGGACGGCAATGACACCATTGCCATCCGATCCATGATGTACCTGTCCCTGACGTACGACCACCGCCTGGTGGACGGCGCCGATGCAGGCCGCTTCCTTCAGACCCTGAAGGCACGCCTGGAAGAAGGCAGCTTCGAAGCCGACCTGGGCCTCTAGGCGCTAAGACACAATGACAGGCGGGTGCCCCCGACGGGGGCACCCGCCTGCTGCGTTATTTGGGCGTCGGCATCCCGACTTCTACTCGTTGTAGAGTAGTTATCGGAAGAATTACGTCCCCTGACACACTGTCGGTAAGATCGAAACCATGGACTTCCTTCATAGCTTCCTCGTCTTCCTGCACATCCTCGGCGCCGGTGCCATCGTTGGTATCTGGCTCGCCAAGATCAAGAACCCCACCGTGATGCCGGGCCAGTTCCACGCTGCACTGCTGCAGCTGGTGACCGGCATCCTGCTGGTCGGCCTCAACGAAATGGGTGACGGAGAGGTAAACCACGTCAAGGTGGCCGTAAAGCTCGTCATCGCGCTGGTGATCGCCGTCATGGCCTTCATCGGCCAGCGCAAGTACAAGAAGGACCAGCCGGTCTCCGGCGTCCTGGCCAACGGCGTAGGTATCCTCACCGTGGTCAACGTGGCACTGGCCACCATGTGGTAATCGACCTCTGATCCACAGCGCGGCATCGCGCACCGGTTCCTCCCCTCACGTTCCGAGGGGAGGAACTTTTTCATGCGTCCCCGGGCCTGCCGGTCTCCGGTATCTGTATGCCGGGGTCTGGCAGTTGAGCCACCTGCCTGCAAGGATGGGCGGCAGCGCCCTACGGCAGTCCCGCCCGGCGCCCGGCCCCGAAGGAGCTCCCATGGCTACTGTCCGTAAAGCACACACCATCTGGAACGGGGACCTGTTCCATGGCACAGGCGAAGTCACCCTCGATTCGTCCCAGCTGGGAACGTACGAAGTAACGTGGAAGGCCCGTGCGGAGGAGTCCGGGGGCCGCACCAGCCCCGAGGAACTGATTGCGGCCGCGCACTCCGCATGCTTCTCCATGGCCTTCAGCAACGCCCTGGCGGAGGCGGGCAAGACGGCAGAACGCATCGAGACGTCCGCGGAGGTCAGCTTCGTTCCGGGAACCGGTATCACCGGCAGCCATCTCCGCGTCACCGCCGTCGTGCCGGGGCTGACCGCCGAGGAGTTCACGGACATCGCCGAGTCCGCCAAGACCGGATGCCCGGTGTCCCAGGCCCTCTCCGGCATTAGCATCACCATGGACGCGACGCTCGAAACCTAGGGCCGGCGCCCGTCCCGTGGCGTCAGGGTACGGCTACAGTGCCGATCCGGCCCAGAGGCCGGCGATCGCGGCACCGACAGAAGCCACAAGCATCACGACACCGCTGATGAACGCCGCGGCCTTACGGCCTTCCCTGATGAGCTGCACTGTTTCATAGCTGGCGGTACTGAAAGTGGTGTATCCACCGAGAAAAGCAGTACCAAGGACGATGCCGAGTTCAGTGGGAAGCATCCGCCCAGCCGTGAGTCCCGTGAGCACGCCCAGGACTAGGGAGCCGGACACGTTGATGATCGTCGTTGCCCACTGGAACGTCGTCCGGAGGCGGGATCGGACCACTCCGTCAACAACGAACCGCAGCGCCGCGCCCGCGCCGCCTGATGCTGCTAAAAGTACAAAGAGCCAGGGAGTCACCGCAAGGGACCCCGTTCTCTTGGCCTCTGTGGCGACCGGCGTCGAACTGCGCTGGAGGCGGCTATGCCTGCCCACGTGGCACAGGCACCGATTGCGACAGTTCCGAGTGCGTAGAGGACGCCTTCAGGGGCCAAACCGTCCCGGAGAAGCACCGCTGTGTCCCTGGCCAGCGCACTGTACGTGGTAAATCCGCCGCAGAAACCTGTTCCCAGGAGGAGCCGGAGGTTCCTGCTGATCGAGCGCTCACTGCCCAGAAGGGCCTCGTAGAGACAGCCCAGTAAAAAGGCGCCCATGACATTGATTGCCGGGATGGCCAGGGGCACGGACCCGAGGTGCGGAATCAGCAGGGATAGAGCCTCCCGGCAGGCCGCACCCGCAGTTCCCCCGGCGGCAACCAGCGCGATAGGCCGCCAGCGCAGGTGCGGCGGGCGTTCGGAGGCCTTCACTCGACCGACCCGCCTGAAGCTCTTCCCTCGTTCTTCGCGCCGACCGGAACCACAACAACCGGTCGAAACTGCCCGCGGGCAAGCTTTGCCGCGATGGACGAGCTAAGCAGCTCCTGGATGCTCCCTCCCAGGGATCGCTCGCGCGTACCCACAACGATCATGGCGGCGTCGACAGTATTCGCCAGGTGGCCCAGAGCATGTGCTACATCGCCGGGGATGGCCAGGGTGCGCCACGATACGTCTGTACCGGCGAGGATGCCGGCCAGATCCGCGGCCAGCTGCGGATCAAAAGCGGCCTCACCCTCGTCGGCAAAATCGGGGTCGAGGGAAGCACTGGTCATTGATCCATCCGCAGACTCGCCGGTAGCGAAGCGGGCCGGGTTGGCACAGGCACAAATCAGCTCGGACCCGAATTGCCTGGCGAAGCGCGCTGCCTGGCCCACCACCCGAGGGGACTGGCCCGGCGCGACGCCGACAACCACAGGTTGCCCGGGCCCCGCGCCGTGGTTCGTCTCCATCACGTGACCCTACACCCGCTCTTCTCCACCACGTCCGGGTATGGTTTGCGGCCGCGGGGGCAGCGGCGCCGGGCGCAGGCTCGGATAGCCTTCCCGGGCAGGCGGCATGTCAGTGGGGATCTCCGCCAGCATTTCCTTCAGGATCGCCACACCCTGCTCCAATTGGGGGTCCACGCCCGCTGCATAGGCGTGCGGCGGGTATGGAACCTCGATGTCCGGCTCCACCCCGCGGTTCTCCACGCCGAAGCCCACACCCTCGGTGAACCAGAAAGCGTAGCGCGGCTGGGTGACCGATGTACCGTCCGCCAGGTCGAAGCGGCCGTCAACACCAACGACGCCGCCCCAGGTCCGGGTACCGACTACCGGTCCGATTCCCCGCAGCTTAGCCACCTGCGTCACGATGTCACCGTCAGAACCGGCGAACTCATCGGTGAGGATCACGACCGGACCCCGGGGAGCCTGGTCCGGGTAGGTCCCGGCCTGCTCGCCCCGCGGGAGCATCCACGCGGTGACCTTCCTGCCGATGAGCTCTGCGACAAGCTGGGAGGTGTGGCCGCCACGGTTATGGCGGACGTCAATGACCAGTCCGTCCTTGGCCGCCTCGCTGTCCAGGTCACGGTGAAGCTGCGCCCATCCGCTGGCGACCATGTCCGGAATGTGGAGGTAGCCGAAGCTGCCGTCGGATGCTGCACGCACGGCCCGGCGGTTCGCGTTCACCCAATTCTGGTAACGCAGCCGCTCCTCGCTGCGCAGGGGAACGACGGCGATGCGCCGCTGTTGCGGGCCGTCCTCGCCTGAAGTGCGGACAACGGTCAGTTCCACCACGCGGCCCCCGGCGCCCACCAGCAGCGCGGCAGGTCCCTTGTCCGGCGGAACCGGCAGTCCGTCCACGGCAGTGATGATATCCCCGGGGCGAACGTCCGCTCCCGGAGCGCTCAGGGGCGAAATGGCCTTGGGATCGGACGACTCCGGGTCCAGGATGCGCACGACCTCCCAGCCGCCTGCACCCGGACGGAGGTCAGCGCCAAGGAATCCCTGCGCACCTCCCCCGGCTTCCGCGGCACCGGAGGCCGTAACGTACGCATGGGACGTGCCCAGTTCGCCGTGCAGCTCCCAGAGCAGGTCCACCAGGTCGTCATGCGAGCCCAGGTTCTGCACCAGGGGACGGTAACGGGCGTGTACCTCGTCCCAGTCCAGTCCACCCATGTCCGGGGTCCAGAAGAACTCACGCTGCAGCCGCCACGCTTCGTCGAACGCCTGTCCCCAGACCTTCAGCGGCTCCAGCAGGACCCGGATCCTGGCCAGGTCAACGGTGACGTTCTCCGGGGAATCCTCGTCCGCCCGGGCACCGGCGGGAACGGCCCGCAGGCGGTGCTCGTTGCGCAGGACCACCGTGCCTGCGTCCTGGGAGAGTTCGTAGTCTTCCAGCGCAGGAACAAGAACGGAGACTTCCCTGGCCGCTACGTCGAAACGCTCCAGCCTCTTGCCCGGTGCCCGGTCCGAGGAATTGGCCCGTCCGTCGCCGGTGACGCCGTAGACATCTTCGGCCAGCCACAGCAGGGCGCCCTCGGCTGCGCGCAGTTTGGTGTAACTGCCCTGGGGCACCGGAACCGCGATGATCCGCTCTGCCAGCCGCTCCAGGTCAACGGCGGTTCCTGGTGCCTCTGCATCCTGCGGGTCGTCGGACTCCGTGTTGTCGGCAGCAGCATCCTCCACCACGTGGGCGGCGGGGCCGAACGGCGAGTTGGTGCCGGCGGCAAGCGCCACGAGGAACGGCTTCGTGGAGGTGGGGAATCCCAGATCGAAGCCGTGGGTGTCATAGACGGGGTCGAAGCTGCGCTCGGACAGGAATGCGAGGAACTTTCCATCCGGGGTAAACGACGGGCTGTGGTCATGGAACCTGCCGTCGGTGACGTCCGTGATCGCGGTGTCGCTGCCGGACACTTCCCTTAGCCGGATCCTGCTGCGCGCTCCGTGGACGGTGACGGGCTCAGCCCAGGCCAGCCAGCGGGAATCAGGGCTGAATGCCAGGTCTGTTACGGCTCCGTGGCCGCTGTCTGCTATCTCCACAAGCTGGGCGGTCCCGGCATCCAGGAGGTAGACCTTGCCGAACTCGGTGGCAACGGCCACAAGCCTGCCGTCCGGGCTGGGTATCAGCTGGGCTGTACGCGACGGTGCCGGGAAGGGAACCCGCACCAGTCCGGAACCGGCTGCCCTTTCCTGCGACGCGAGCACTGCCTCGGATGCGCCCTGCGCAGGCGCTTCGGCGCTGTCCTGTCCTCCGGCGGGTGCAGCGGGGGGCGGAGCGGCTTCCGTGCTGCCAGCCGCGGGTCGGCTGACTGCCGAGACCGGGCGCGGCAGGTCACTCACATCCGGCTCGGCGGCTGCCTGGGTGGCCGGTGACGGGGCAGGGACGGGAGCCGGGCGCACATCGCCGGCGGCCGGCAGGGACGCGAAGACATCCTTGATGAACAGTGCCTCTTCATTGTCCGGGTCCGCGACGTACACGGCACGGCCTCCCGGGAGCGGGCGTCCGAGCCGGGCGCGTACGCCCGGGGTTGCCTCAATGACCCGGGAGGGGCCGTCCTTGTGGGTGAGCCAGTGAAGGGTCCCATGGGTTTCCACGACGCTGGACTTCCCGCCGGCATCCGGGAATGCCGTACGGAGGTGCTGCGCCGCATTGAGCGGACGTGGCCGCCGGTTGGTCCCGGCCGAGCCCAGGGTGATGTCCAGCCGTTCCGCCTCGGCGTCGAGGGACGGAAGGACCCACAGCGCGCCCGCCGATTCGAAGATGATCCGGGTACCGTCGGATGAGGGGTGCCGGACGTAGAAGTCCTGGAAATCTGTGTGCCGGCGCAGTCCGGTGCCGGCAGGCGTTACGGAGTAGATGTTGCCGTGACCCTCATGGTCGGAGAAGAAAGCGATCCTGCCATTGACCCACATCGGGTAGGCAAGGTTGCCGTCCAGCTCCGGAACCAGGCGCACAAACTCGCCGTTGCCATCGGCGTCGATCCAGAGCTTTCCGGCGGTTCCCCCGCGGTACCGCTTCCAGCGGGCGGGCTCGCGGCTGAGCACCGAACCGATGACCAGGGGCCGTTCGTCCCCGAGCACGGGCCCGTGGGCCAGGGTGTCCACCGGGCCGTAGGGAAGGCGCTGCGGCGCGGTTCCGTCCAGCGGCACCTCGTAGGCCCAGCGCAGCCGGAAGTCCTCGAACTCGAAGGGACTCGTTGCGATCACGGCCCCGCCCGGAGCGAACCCCCGAACCGTCGTGCTCTGGTTGCCCCAGAACGTGAGCTGGCGGAAGTCTCCTCCGTCAGTATCGGCGGTCACTACTTCAGGGGCAGATCCCTGCGTCACGCTCCAGGCGATCCTCGAACCGTCCGGTGAGAACTTCGGGTTCCGGGCCGGCAGCTGCAGGGAGGAAACCCGCCAGGCCCGGCCGCCGGAGACCGGCGCCACCCACACGTCGTCCTCAGCTACGAAGGTCACTCGGTCACCGTGCAGGTCAGGATAGCGAAGATACGGAGTTGAACTCATACCCCCGATCCTATCTTTTGGTGACCGAGGGCTCCTGAAGGCTTGCCGCCGCGGGCAGCACTGCGGCGATCCGCCAGCTGCCTCCGCTCCGCTGCAGCTCAAGAAGCACTTCCTGGCGCTGCTCCGCGCCGGGATCCGCGGCCTGGGTCCCGTCGCTGCGGACCTGTGTCCAGGCCGAGAGTTCAGCGGAGACCGCTATCCGGACGCGTTCCCCGGAAAGAGGGGACGCAGCGGAGGCATCCAGTACGGCTGCGGTGAGCCCCTCGAGACGCTCACCGCGTTCCTGCAGGGCCCTGACTGCTGCCAGGTCTGCCGCTTCCACCTCGGAGCCCGGCTGGTTGACCCATCCAAGAAGCTCCGGGTTTCCCGCGGCGAACGCCCGGGCCCGGAGCACGGGCAGCACTTTTGCCGCGGCCAGCGGATCATCTCCGGCAAGGACAGCCAGCTCCCCGGGTGTCGGTTCGGATTCACCCTGGGCAGGCTGCAGCTGCGCCGCCGGAGGTTCGGCCCGTGGAGGGCCTTCGGGGCCGGGACCGGTAGGGGCAGTCTCCTGGACCTGCCCTGCGGCGGGGACCGACCTAACGCCATCCGGGCGCAGCACCTCAGGCGCCAGGACCGCAATGGCTCCGAGCACCGCCGTAGCGCCCACCAGCAGGGCAGCCGCGATCAGCCAGCCGCCGGTCTTTCCGGCACCGCGGCGGGTCTTCCGTGCGCTGCCCCCGGGGGCTGCCCGCGTGCCCCGCAGCGGTTCTTCCCAGGGAGCCCGCGGGGAACGCCGCGCCTTCCGCTGCCCGGGGCTGCGCCTCCGCCGGGACCTGGCCGGGGGCGAGGTGCGGCGCGTGCGCAGTTCCGCGGCAATGCTGGGGTGCACGGCCGGGAGCAGGTCCAGCGGTTCCGGCGGGCAGGCCCGCAGCACGCGGGCGGCGAAGTCACCGGCCGCCGGCCGTAACTCCGGGGCCTCCTCCAGGGCCGAATCCACCAGGTCCCGCAGCGCCGGCGGGAGGTTCGGAAGCAGAACACTCAGCGGAAGGCGCAATCCGGGAACCAGAGGGCGGCCGGTGAGCATGAACCAGCCCAACGCACCCAGGGCGAACACGTCACCTGCGCGCCCCTCCCCCGGTTCCCCAGCCTGGAGCGCCGTCTCGGGTGCACTGAAGCCCGGAGTCCCGGTGCCTCCCCGTCCCGGTTCGGCCAGGAGCCTGCCCGTACCGAAGTCAGCCAGCAGCGGCTTGCCGTTGGCAGTGAACAGGACGTTGCCCGGAGATACATCTCCGTGAACTGCGCCGTCAGCGTGGAGGCAGTCGAGCGCACGCCCCACGGCGACGAGCACAGTGACCGTTTCTCCGGCGCTCAGGACTCCCCGGGCGGCCACAAGCCGGGCCAGGCTGTCACCGGGAGCGTACTCCAGCAGCAGTCCGTGGCCCTGGGACGTGGCCAGGACACCCTCGACGCCCAGCAGGTTCTCATGCCGGTATCTGGACAGGATGCCCAGCTCCCGGCGGATTTCAAAACCATCAGACAGCGCATCCCGGCCGAGCGGCACCTTCAGGGCGTACCGTTTCCGGTCCACCGGCCGCTCCACCAGCCACACGGATGAGCTGCTGCCCTTCCCCAGGCAGCGGCCTACGTGCCACTGCGGATCAGGGAGTACCGGCCTGGGCGGGGAATCTTCTTCATCCTCTCCGGGTACGTCCGGGTCCTGGACCATTTGCATGCCGATATTTCTAGCCTTTTCGGCGCACTCGCGCAGAAGTTATCCACAGGCCCGGCGAAACATAACGTGAATCATGCCCGCTTTCGGTCACAATCCCGGCTAGGGTAGCCGGTATGGATTTGCAGTTTCTGCGCGTGGGCCTTGCTCCGGACTACCTGGATTACCGGGAGGGGTGGGACCTCCAGCGCAGGGCCCACTCCGAGGTGAGGGACGGCAGCCGTCCGAACACCGTTTTCCTGCTCGAACACACGCCTGTTTACACGGCGGGCCGCCGCACCGAACCTCACGAGCGCCCTTTCGACGGCACGGAGGTTGTCAGTGTTGACCGTGGAGGCAAACTCACCTGGCACGGTCCGGGACAGCTCGTCGGGTACCCCATTCTTAAGCTGCCGGACCCCGTCCTGGTGGTGGACTATGTGGCTGCACTCGAGGAGGCGCTCATTGCGGTGCTGGCCGGCTACGGCGTCGAAGGCCGGCGCGTCGAGGGACGATCCGGAGTCTGGATCACCGGCACGGACAACGCCCAGGACCGCAAGATAGCCGCCGTGGGGATCCGCGTGGACCACGGCGTCACCATGCACGGCTTCTCGCTGAACTGCAGCAACGACCTGGCACCCTACGCCCAGATCATCGCCTGCGGCATCACGGACGCCGGAACCACCTCCCTGAGCCAGGAAACAGGAACCCTGGTGACCCCCGCCGCCGTCGTGCAGCGGGTCGAGGAGGAACTCATGCGTACCCTCGGGGGGCTCACCAGCCGTCCCGGAGCCGCCGCGTCCGCACCAGCGGCCGCCGGCACAGTCGAAGAAACACAAGGAGCCGTGACGTGACACTTGCCCCCGAAGGCCGCCGCCTGCTGCGCATCGAGCAGCGAAACGTCGCCGTTCCGGTGGAGCGCAAGCCCGACTGGATCAAAGCCAAGGTGAACATCGGTCCCGAGTATGTGCACCTCAAGGGCCAGGTGAAGAAGGAAGGCCTCCATACGGTTTGCGAGGAAGCCGGATGCCCCAACATCTTCGAATGCTGGGAAGACAAGGAAGCCACTTTCCTCATCGGCGGCTCGGACTGTACCCGCCGCTGCGACTTCTGCCAGATCGACACCGGCAAGCCCTCTCCCCTGGACCGCATGGAACCGATGAAGGTTGCCCGGTCGGTCCAGTCGATGAACCTGCGCTACGCCACAGTCACCGGAGTAGCGCGCGATGACCTGGCGGACGAGGGCACCTGGCTGTATGCCGAAACGATCCGCCAGATCCATGCAGTGAACCCGGGAACCGGCGTCGAAATCCTGATTCCGGACTTCTCCGGCAAGCCCGAGCACATCCAGGCGATCTGCGACGCAGCCCCTGAAGTCTTCGCGCACAATGTGGAGACAGTGCCGCGGCTGTTCAAGCGGATCCGTCCCGCGTTCCGCTACGAGCGCTCCCTCGACGTCATCACCCAGGGCCAGGCGCTGGGGATGGTTACCAAGTCCAATCTGATCCTGGGCATGGGCGAGACGCGGGAGGAGATTTCCGGCGCGCTGCGGGACCTGCGCGACGCCGGCTGCGACCTGCTGACCATCACCCAGTACCTGCGCCCCAGCGAACGCCACCTGCCGGTTGACCGCTGGGTTAAGCCCGAGGAGTTCGTTGAACTGAGCGCCGAAGCCGAGGAACTTGGTTTCCTGGGCGTCATGAGCGGGCCCCTTGTCCGGTCCTCTTACCGTGCCGGCCGGCTGTGGGCCGGCGCCATGCGGAAGAAGGGCAGGGTACTGCCGCCCAACCTGGCGCACATCGAAGACTCCGGGACCGCCGCCCAGGAGGCATCCGCCGTCCTGGCCCGGCAGTAATCCGGGCAACCTCCACCGTTCAGCGGCCCGGCGCTTTCTTCCTGTTGTCATCGGGAGAAAGCGCCGGGCCGTCATCACGTAGAATTGACGCATTATGGCCAACAGCACTGATTCCGACGCATCCAAGGGCGCCCGCCGCGGCCTCTTCTCCCGCAAGCCGAAGGCGGAAAAGAAGAACAAGCAGCCCGGCCGCATGAAACAGATCGCCGATGTCTTCAAAATGACCCGGCGCAACGATCCCAGTGTTATCTGGCGGATGGTTGGTGCCTTCCTCGGCATCATCGCCCTCGGCCTGATCATCGGGTTCCTGATCGACAACTGGATTACGATGCTCATCATCGCGATCCCGCTCGGTCTGCTGGCCGCCATGTTCATCCTCTCCCGCCGCGCGGAACGTGCCGCCTTTTCACAGATCGAAGGCCAGCCCGGCGCCTCCGGTGCTGCACTCTCCGTCCTGCGCCGCGGCTGGATCCTCGAAGAGCAGCCGGTGGCCGTCAGCCCCCGCACCCAGGACGCAGTCTTCCGCGCGATTGGCCGCCCCGGCATTGTGCTGGTCACTGAAGGACCTGCCAACCGGGTCAAGGCCCTGGTGGACGGCGAACGCCGCAAGATGAACCGCATTGTTCCCAACGTGCCGGTCCACGTCATCCAGACCGGCCGCGGCGAAGGACAGGTTCCGCTGCAGCAGGTGGCCAAAAAGGTCAAGAAGCTGAAGAAGTCCCTCACCAAGCAGGAAGTCCAGGCGGTCAACAAGCGCCTCTCCGCGATTGGCCAGCGACTGCCCATCCCGAAGGGAATCGATCCATACAAGGCGCGCCCGGACCGCAAGGCCGCGCGCGGCCGCTAAGCCCACGCCAGATAAGGAACGCCCCCGGCAATCTGCCGGGGGCGTTCCTTATCTGGCGTGCGGGCCTGCGACGGGGTTCAGCGTCCGTGCTTGACCTTGACGAGGACGGTTTTCATGGCCCGGTCGTGCAGGCCCCGCTGGTCGGCGTCGAAGACCAGGGCCGGGATCACCAGGCAGAGGAGCAGGGTACGGACGACGCCGGCGAGGGGGCCGGCTGCGCTGCCGTCCAGTTTCTGGACCTGCAGGCTGAAGACACGGTGGCCGATGCTGTAACCCAGCAGGCCTACAAGCACGATTTGTTCAACCGCGAAGACCAGCAGAATCGAAAGCTCAGTGCCGCCGAAGAACGCGTAGGCAATGACCGAGGCGATCGCCCAGTCGATGACCAGCGCCCCAAGCCGGGGTCCGACCCGGGCAATGGAGCCCGGTCCGCCGGGCGGCCTTCCGAGGCGCCGGCCCGGCCAGCTGCCTTCGTCTGACGGGGGGCCTTCGAGCCATGAACCTAAGCTTCTTCTGTCAACCACCGTTTAAGACTACCGGGTTGCCCGGAGCGCGTCCGACGGTTCGTGAAGCGCCGGATTATGCCTGTGGCGGGGCGCACAGGCTAGGGTGGAGGCAGGAGCACAGTGCACGTAACGTCGCCGAAACATTGGTGACACGGGCGGTTAATGGGCTGCTCCTAGACTATTTCCAGTTGCCGGATCCTGCGGGAATTCCCAGCTGGCGCACGGACAGGTCCACCGCCCGAGGCCTTCCAACCAAACATGTATAAGGAGCATAGACACGATGTTCAAGAATGCGGACGAGGTCCTCAAGTTCATCGCTGACGAAGATGTGAAGTTCGTTGACATCCGGTTCACCGACCTTCCCGGCGTGCAGCAGCACTTCAACGTTCCGGCCAAGTCCGTGGACGCCGACTTCTTCATCAACGGCCAGCTCTTCGATGGTTCCTCCATCCGCGGTTTCCAGGGAATCGCCGAGTCGGACATGCAGCTGATCCCCGACGTAACCACCGCTTTCCTTGATCCGTTCCGCATCGAGAAGACTCTTGCACTGAACTTCTCCATCGTGAACCCCCGCACCGGCGAGCCCTACCACCGCGATCCCCGCGGCGTAGCCGAGCGCGCCGAGGCCTACCTGGCTTCCACCGGCATCGCCGACACCGCGTTCTTCGCTCCCGAGGCCGAATTCTTCATCTTCGACAACGTCCAGTACGAGTCCGCCCCGCAGGGCAGCTTCTACAAGGTCGACTCCATCGAAGCTCCCTGGAACAGCGGCCGTGAGGAAGAAGGCGGCAACCTGGGCAACAAGACGCCGTTCAAGGGCGGCTACTTCCCCGTTGCGCCGGTGGACAAGCAGGCTGACCTGCGCGACGCCATCTGCGTGGAGCTGGACAACGCCGGCCTCGAGGTCGAGCGGTCCCACCACGAGGTGGGCGGCGCCGGCCAGGCCGAAATCAACTACAAGTTCACCACGCTGACCCACGCGGCTGATGACCTGATGAAGTTCAAGTACATCGTCAAGAACGTCGCTGATGCCTGGGGCAAGTCCGCCACCTTCATGCCCAAGCCGGTCTTCAACGACAACGGTTCGGGCATGCACTGCCACCAGTCGCTCTGGAACGGCGGCGAGCCGCTGTTCTACGACGAGAAGGGCTACGCAGGCCTTTCCGACGTCGCACGCTGGTACATTGGCGGCCTGCTGAAGCATGCCTCTGCCGTCCTGGCCTTCACCAACCCGACGGTGAACTCCTACCGCCGCCTGGTCAAGGGCTTCGAGGCTCCGGTGAACATGGTGTACTCGCAGGGCAACCGCTCCGCCGGTATCCGTATCCCGATCACCGGTTCCAACCCGAAGGCCAAGCGCATTGAGTTCCGCGCACCGGACCCCTCGTCCAACCCGTACCTCGCCTTCGCCGCCCAGCTGATGGCAGGCCTCGATGGCATCAAGAACCGCATTGAGCCGGCAGACCCGATCGACAAGGACCTCTACGAGCTCCCGGCCGAGGAAGCCAAAGACATCCAGAAGGCACCGGGATCCCTCGAGGAAGCACTGGATGCACTCGAGGCAGACAACGAATTCCTGCAGGCAGGCGGTGTGTTCACCCAGGACATGATCGATGCCTGGATCACCTACAAGCGTGAGAACGAGATCTTCCCGCTCTCCCTGCGCCCGAACCCCTTCGAGTTCGAGCTCTACTACGGCGTCTAGCATCTCCTGCGGCTAACCCAGCCGCAGCCGAAAAGGCCCGCACAGCTGCTCCGGCAGCGGTGCGGGCCTTTTTTGTTTCCGTCGCCGGCGGGCATTGACCCTGCGGGAGTTCAGGTGGACGGTGGACCCATGCCCGGATCATTGCAGCCACTGTGGGACAGCCTCGCCTCCCAGGTTGAATCGGGGTGGTGCCCGGGACTCGCTGCGGGGGTCCGCATCGGCGGCGAGACCGAAGTCAGGGCGTTCGGAACACTGGACGTGCAGGGGACCGAACCGGTCCTGCCCGGCACGCCGTTCCGCATCGCCTCACTGAGCAAGCTGGTCGGCGGTGCGCTGGCACTGGATCAGGTGGCGGAGGGCAGGCTGACCCTGGACGATGACATCTCGCGCTGGCTGCCCGGATTGGGAGACCTGCGGGTGCTGGCGTCGCCGGATGCCCCGCTCTCCGTCACCGTTCCGGTACGCGGGCCGGTAACGCTGCGGCACCTGCTGACCCTCACCGCCGGCTTCGGCATCGATTTCGGCGACACACCCTACTCCAGGGCCACCCGTGAACTGCTCTGGGGCCCCAATCCCCCGGATATGGACCCTGACACCTACCTGGCCCGTCTGGCGGAGCTTCCGCTTGCCGCCCAACCGGGCCAGCGCTGGATGTACCACTCGGGCGCGGACCTGCTTTCGGTGCTGCTTGCCAAGATCGCCGGCAAACCCCTTTCGCAGCTGCTGGTGGAGCGGATTACCGGCCCGTTCGGCCTGGACGGCACCGGTTTCCCCACCGGTGAAGAAAATTTCCCTGCCGTCTATCAGGAGGAGGACGGGGCACTCGTGGAGGCCGGGGCCTACCGGGACGCCTTCAGCGCCCCGCCGCAGTTCGAATCCCTCGGCGGCGGCATGGTCTCCACCGTTCCGGACTATGTCGCCTTCCTGTCCGCGCTGACCGACGACGTGCTGCTCCCGGCTGGCACCGCAGCCTCGATGGCCGCCGATCATCTAACCGGGAGCCAGCGCGCCGGGCTCACCGAGATGGCCGGGCCCGGGCAGGGCTGGGGCTACATGACGGCCGTGCAGACCGAACCCGGTGCCGCCTGGTCCGAGCCCGGAATGTGGGGCTGGGCGGGAGGTTCCGGGACCAGCGCCGCCGTCTATCCGAACGGAGACATTGGTGTGGTTTTTACCCAGCGCCTTATGTCCGGCCCGCAGGACAGCTTTGACTGGTTCTGGGAACCCCTGGGCCGGGTGCGCGGTGCCCTCCGTTCCAGCGGCTAGCCACGGGCGCCCAACGCACGACGGCGGCGCCGCGCCTGGCAGTTGAGACCACGCACCGCACCGCCGTCGTCATGGACTGGGGCTCTAGAGGACCTTCGCCAGGAAGTCCTGCAGCCGCGGGGACTGCGGATTGCCGAACAGTGCCTCGGGGGCGTTTTCCTCCACGATGTGGCCGTCGGCCATGAAGACCACACGGTCCGCTACTTCACGGGCGAAGCCCATCTCATGGGTGACGACAACCATCGTCATGCCTTCCTTGGCCAGGTCACGGATGACCTGGAGAACCTCGCCGACCATTTCCGGGTCAAGGGCGGAGGTTGCCTCGTCAAAGAGCATGACGTCCGGCTTCATGGCCAGGGCACGGGCAATAGCCACACGCTGCTTCTGGCCGCCCGAGAGCTGCGCGGGGCGGGCATCGGCCTTGTCGGCAAGTCCCACCCGTTCCAGCAGCGACAGGGCGTTCCGGCGGACTTCAGCCTTCGAGCCCTTCTTGAGTTCAACCGGGGCCAGCATGATGTTCTCCAGCACGGACATGTGCGGGAAGAGGTTGAAGTGCTGGAAGACCATGCCGATGTGCTGGCGGACCTTGTTCAGATCAACCTTCGGATCGGTGAGGTCGAAGCCGTCTACGACGACTTTGCCGCCGGTAATGTCCTCAAGCTTGTTCAGGCAGCGGAGGAAGGTTGACTTGCCGGAACCGGACGGGCCAATCACGCAGACCACTTCGCCCTCGGCTACGGCAACGTCAAGGCCTTTCAGGACCTCGACCGGACCGTAGGACTTGCGCAGGCCGATGGTTTGGATCTTGCTCACTTGTTGAACCTCTTATCCAGGACGTCCGCCAGCTTGGTAAGCAGCGTGATGACGATGAAGTACAGGGCGGCGACGATGATCAGTACCTCTGCGGTACGGAAGTTCACCGCGTAGACCTGCTGTGCCTGGTACGTCAGTTCCGCGAAGCCGATGACGGCAAGCAGCGACGTGTCCTTCAGCGTAATGACGAACTGGTTGATGAAGGACGGCGTCATGATCTTCACGGCCTGCGGAATAACGATCTTCTGCATCGTCTTGCCGTAGCCAAGGCCAAGGCTCCGGGCTGCTTCCATCTGGCCGGGGTCCACGGACTGGATGCCGCCGCGGACAATCTCGGTCATGTAGGCACCGGCGTTGAGGCTCAGCGTCAGGACACCGGCAGTCAGCACGTCAACCGGCTGGCCGATGATCTGCGGCAGGCCGAAGTAGAAGAAGAACGCCTGCACCAGCACCGGGGTGCCGCGGAAGATCGATACGTAGGTGGTGGCGATGCCGCGCAGCACCACCTTGGAGCTGACCTTGAAGAAACCAAAGATCACGCCCAGGATCAGCGCGAAGAACAGGGACAGCGCGGTCGCCAGCAGCGTCAGGCCGAGGCCCTTGGCGAAGGCAGGCGCGTTGTCGGTAACCAGGGACCAGAAGCTTGAATCAGCCGCACCGGCGTCCAGGTAACGGTCAAGGATCTCGTCGTATTCGCCCGATTCGCGCAGGTCTGCAAGGCCGGCGTTGAACGCCTCGAGCAGTTCGGGGTTGGTGTCCGCGTTCACGGCGAAACCGTAGGAGGAACCAACTTCCTTTTCGGTGACGGTCTTCAGGCCGTTGCCGGACTTGATGCCGTACGCAAGGACCGGGTAATCGTCGAAGACGGCTACGGAGGAGCCGGCCTTGACGTCGTCGTACATCTGCGCCGACTGGGCGAAGGCGACGACCTCGAAGCCGTACTGGTCCTTGATGGAGTCCGCGAAGGCCTGGCCTTCGGTGCCCGTCTTGACGGCTACCCGCTTACCCTCAAGGTCTTCGTAGCCGGAGACGTCGTTGTTGTTCTCCGCGACGGCCATCTGGATACCGGACTCAAAGTACGGGTCGGAGAAGTCGAAGACCTTCTGGCGTTCTTCGGTGATGGACATGCCGGCAATCACGCCGTCCACCTGGTTGGACTGCAGCGCCTGAAGCGCAGCATCGAAGCCGAGGGAGCGGATCTCAACCGAGAAGCCCTGGTCTTCGGCAATTGCGTTCATCAGGTCGATGTCGATACCGACCAGTTCGCCGTTCTCCCGGAATTCGAAAGGCGCGAAGGTAGTGTCAGTACCGATCGTGTAGGTCTTGCCGGCCGCCCCACCGGCGTCCGGGGAGGTGGCCGCGAAGGCCCCGGATGCGGGAATTCCCAGCAGCAGCGCAACCGCTGCCAGCAGGGAGGTGAGGGGAACCGCGAGTGAGGCGGGGCCCTTAGGCACCCGTTTGCCACTGTGCAAAGTAAACATCTCCTAGCTAATGGTTCGCGGCGATGCGCAGCAAACGCCATCAAAAAGCCTACTAGGAAAGCGGGCACTGAAATTACCGAAGGGCCTCCAAACGGGCCTCAACCCACCCCGTAGCCGTAGAACCAGCGTTCAAAAACGCCGCGTGCCCGGCGGGTGATCCGGAGGTAGTCTTCCTCCAAAACAGCGCCCTGACCTGCGTCGTAGCCGCACCAGCGGGCAACGGCCTCCAATTCCCGGCGCGAAGATGGCAGCACATCCGGGTTCCTGCCGCCCCGAATCACATTTGCACAACGGATCCGGCTGGCCAGCAGCCAGCTCTCCCGCAGGACGGCCGTATCCTGCTCCGGAAGGAAGCCGGCCTCGGCCAGGGCATCCAGCGCAGGAAGGGTGGCCGTGGTGCGCAGGGCCGGGTATGCGTGCGCATGCTGGAGCTGCAGGAGCTGGACGAGCCACTCGACGTCGCTGAGCCCGCCGCGCCCCAGCTTGAGCTGCCGGGACGGATCCGCTCCGCGCGGCAGCCTTTCGGATTCAACCCGGGCCTTGATTCGGCGGATCTCCCGGACGTCGGACTCGGCGAAGTTCTCCGGATAGCGGATCGGATCGACCAGGGACAGGAAGTCTTCTCCCAGCCGGTCGTCTCCGGCCATCGGCCGGGCCCGCAGCAATGCCTGCGCTTCCCAGGCCAGCGACCACCGCTCGTAGTACCCGGCGTAGGAATCGAGGCTGCGCACCAGCGGCCCCTGCCGGCCTTCCGGCCGCAGGGCGGCGTCGAGCTCCAGGACCCGTTCAGCCTGGACGGCCGGACGGCACGGCTGCTGCAGCAGCGAGGAAACCAGCTGGACGATCTTCTCTGCCTGTCCCTGGGCCGCCTGCGCGTCGGCGCCGGGCAGCGGCCGGTGCACGTAGAGCACGTCGGCGTCGGATCCGTAGCCGATTTCGCGTCCGCCCTGCCGTCCCATGGCCACCACAAGTACGTCGGTGAGCTGTTCCTCCCCGGCGTAGACCTCGTTCTCAGCCACATGCAGCGTGCCGAGGACTGCGGCACGGTCATTGTCTGACAGGGCCCGGCCCACTTCTTCCTGGCTCAGCAGGCCAGCGCTGTCCGCCAGGGCGATACGCAGCATCTCCCGGCGGCGGATCAGCCGGATCAGCCGGACAGCTTCGGCGGGACGCGGATGCCGGGACATCTTGGCGCGCATTTCCTGCCAGAGCGAATCAAAGCTGGACGGCTGAAGGTCCTTGTCCGTTCCCAGCCAGGCAGTTGATTCGGGCGAAACCTCGAGCAGCTCACTGATGAACCGGGAGGACGTGAGGATCTGGCAGAGCCGCTCCCCCGCGGCCGAGGAGTCACGGATCATGCCCAGGAACCAGTGGCTGTCACCGAGGGATTCGCTGAGCCTGCGGAAGCCGAGCAGCCCGGCGTCTGGATCCACGCCGTCGCCCAGCCAGCCCAGCAGCACCGGGAGGAGCTGGCGCTGCAGGGCGGCCCGGCGGCTAATGCCGTTGGTCAGGGCCTCGATGTGCTTCATCGCGCCGCGCGGGTCGGCGTAGCCCAGGGCCGCGAGCCGGGCCTGGGCGGCCTCCGGGCTGAGCCGCACCTCGGCCTCGGAAAGGTTCGCTGCGGTAGCCAGCAGAGGTCGGTAGAAGATCGCCTCGTGCAGGCGCCGTACCAGCCGCTTGGTCCGCTGCCAGGTTTCCAGCAGCCGCTCGGCGCTGGGACGGACCAGCGCCAGCGCACCTGCCGAAGACTTCGACAGGGCGCGCAGGGCCGGCTCGGATTCGGGCATAAGGTGGGTCCGGCGCATGTGCACCATCTGGATCCGGTGCTCCAGGACCCGCAGGTAGCGGTATGCCGCGTCGAGGTCCGCCGCGTCGCCGCGGCCGATGTAGCCGCCCTCGCTCAGCGCTGCGATGGCGGCCGTGGTGGTGCGGACCCGCAGCGTCTCGTCGATCCTGCCGTGTACCAGCTGCAGCAGCTGCACGGTGAACTCGACGTCCCGCAGCCCGCCCTTGCCGAGCTTGATCTGCCGGTTCTCCTCGTGGGACGGAATGTGGTCCGTGACGCGGCGCCGCATTGCCTGGACGGACTCAACGAATCCGTCACGCTCCGAACTGGACCAGATCAGCGGGGCCACGGCATCTTCGTAGCGCCGTCCCAGCGCCGCGTCTCCGGCCACGGCACGGGCCTTGAGCAGGGCCTGGAACTCCCAGGTCTGCGCCCACCGCTGGTAGTAGTTCAGGTGGGAGTCCAGCGTACGGACCAGCGGACCGTCCTTGCCCTCAGGCCGCAGGTTGGCGTCAACCTCCCACAGGCCCGGTTCCGGGGCCGAGGCGTTGATGACCCGCGAGATTCCCGCCGCCATCGCGGTGCCGATCCGTCCGGCGAGGGACTCGTCCAGGTCCGGTGCGTCGATCACGTAGATGACGTCGACGTCGGAAATGTAGTTGAGCTCGCTTGCACCGCACTTACCCATGCCGATCACGGCCAGGCGCACCGCAGCGACGTCGGCCGCGTCAAACGCGCCCTCCGCCAGCTCGGCGCGGGACACCGCCAGCGCTGCCTCCAGGGCTGCCCCGGCCAGGTCTGCCAGTTCGCGCCCGACGGCGGGCATGGTGTCTTCCGGCGATGCAGCGCCCAGATCCCGGATCGCCAGGTCGAGAAGGTGGCGCCGGTACCTGGTGCGCAGCTGCACGTACGCTTCCGGGCCGGTCAGGCGGGCCACGGGATTCGGACCGGAGCCTGCCTGCACCGACTCCAGCAGCGAGGCACGCAGCGTGCGGGCGGGAACCTGGCCCGGTTCGGCACGCAGTCCGGTGTGGAAAAGCTCCGCATTCTCCGGGTGCCGCATGACGAATTCGGCAAGCGCCTCGGACGCCCCGAGCACCCGGAAAAGCGCTTCGCCTTCTTCCTGCTCCCCGGCAACCAGCTCGGCGAGGGAAGGAATCCGGTCGAGCAGCCGAACCAGGGACTGCAGCGCCATGTCAGGGTTCGCTGACCGGACGAACCCGGAGAAGAGCCGCTCCTGGTCCATCCCGGCGAGTTCCGGCGCGGCCAGGAACCGTTCGCTTTTCTCGAGGTCGGTGAATCCGGCGGCGATCAGGCGTCTGGTCAGGCTCATCGGCAATCGGCTTCCGTTAGAGGATGCTGAGGTTCTTCTTCAGCTCGAAGGCGGTGACCTGCTGGCGGTATTCATTCCAGTCGGCCCGCTTGTTGCGCAGGAAGTTCTCGAAGACCTGTTCGCCCAGGATCTCCGCGACCAGCTCCGAGTCCTCCATGACGCGGATGGCGTCATGGAGGCTGGAGGGAAGCGGTGCGTGCCCCATGGCGCGCCGCTCAGCAGCGCTCAGCGACTCGATGTCATCCTCGGCTCCCGGCGGCAGCTCGTAGCCTTCCTCGATGCCCTTCAGGCCGGCGCCCAGAAGGACGGCGTAGGAGAGGTAGGGATTGGCCGCCGAATCGATGCCGCGGTATTCGATCCGCGCAGACTGTCCCTTGCCCGGCTTGTACAGCGGCACGCGCAGCAGGGCAGAGCGGTTGTTGTGGCCCCAGGACAGGTAGCTGGGTGCCTCTCCCCCGCCCCAGAGCCGCTTGTAGGAGTTCACGAACTGGTTGGTCACGGCGGTGAACTCCGGCGCGTGGCGCAGGATTCCGGCCATGAACTGGCGTGCCGTGGCAGAGAGCTGGAACTCGGCGCCGGCCTCGAAGAAAGCATTGGTGTCGCCCTCGAACAGGGAGAAGTGCGTGTGCATGCCCGAGCCCGGGTGGTCGGAGAAAGGCTTCGGCATAAAGGTTGCGTAGCAGTCAGTCATCAGGGCGACTTCCTTGACCACGGTGCGGAACGTCATGATGTTGTCCGCGGTCTGCAGGGCGTCCGCGTAGCGCAGGTCGATTTCGTTCTGGCCGGGGCCCGCCTCATGGTGGCTGAACTCGACGGAGATGCCCACGGCTTCCAGCATTGACACCGCCGTGCGGCGGAAGTCCTGGGCCACGCCGCCGGGAACGTGGTCGAAGTAGCCGGCGCGGTCCACAGGGACCGGCTCGCCGTCGGGACCCGGCTGGTCCGACTTCAGCAGGTAGAACTCGATCTCCGGGTGGGTGTAGCAGGTGAAGCCCATGTCCGCGGCCTTCGCCAGCTGCCGCTTGAGCACGTAGCGGGGATCCGCAGCCGAAGGCTGGCCATCCGGGGTGAGGATGTCGCAGAACATCCGGGAGGTCTGCTCCTCGTCACCGCGCCACGGCAGGATCTGGAACGTGGAAGGGTCCGGCTGGGCCAGCATGTCCGACTCGAAGATCCGGGCCAGTCCCTCGATCGAGGAACCGTCAAAGCCAAGGCCCTCGTCGAACGCGCCTTCCACTTCCGCCGGTGCCAGGGCCACTGACTTCATCGAACCCACAACATCCGTGAACCACAGCCGCACGAACCGCACGTCGCGTTCTTCGATCGTACGCAGAACGAATTCCTGCTGGCGGTTCATGCTTAACCTCTTTCGCTGTACTTCGCTTTGGCGGTTCCGGATCGGGCGTCCTGCGGGCTCCCGACGGCAGCGTCCGGCCGATGGGGCCATGCTGCTGGGCAGGCTCGCTCGGCAGTGCGCGCAGCCTGCAATTACTCTACCCAGCCAACTGCCCTTTTACGGCCCAGGAGCGGGTGTGCCTTCCGCACATTACGCGCAGGACATAAAGCCGGTCCGGCCCGGCCGGCCCAACGTTTAGTAGTCTCGAAGAATGACCAGCGCTGAACAGCCCAAACCGTACGGCACCGAACAAAGCAAGGCACCGGTGCCGCCGCGGCGGGTACGCACCTCCTACCTCCAGCAGCTCAAGGACACCGGCGGCAGGTTCGCCATGCTCACGGCCTATGACCAGTACACCGCGCAGATCTTCGACGAGGCGGGCATTGAGACCCTCCTGATCGGTGACTCTGCGGCCAACAACGTGATGGGGCACGAAACAACGCTGCCCATCACGCTGGACGAGATGATCGTCTTCGCCAAATCGGTTTCCGCCGGTGCAAAGCGCGCACTGATTGTCTGCGACCTGCCATTTGGTTCCTACGAGGTGTCCCCGGCCCAGGCCATCGAGTCCTCGGTGCGGCTGATGAAGGAAGCCGGTGTGCAGGCCGTGAAGATGGAAGGCGGCGCGCACTACGCGGACCACGTCCGCGCCATGACGGCCGCCGGCATTCCGGTGATGGCGCACGTCGGCTTCACTCCGCAGAGCGAGCACGCACTGGGCGGCTACAAAGTGCAGGGACGCGGCGACGCGGCGCAGGCGGTAATTGACGATGCCACGGCCCTGGCCGACGCGGGCGCGTTCTGCGTGCTGATGGAAATGGTTCCTGCCGACGTCGCGGCAGCAGTTGACGCGGCCGTGCGCGTTCCGACCATTGGCATCGGCGCCGGAAACGCCACCACGGGTCAGGTTCTGGTGTGGCAGGACATGGCGGGGATGCGCGGGGGCAAGGCTCCCAGGTTCGTCAAGGCCTTTGCTGACGTTCGCTCGGTACTGTCGACCGCTGCCCGTGAATATGCGGACGAGGTTCGAAGCGGCACCTTCCCGGGCCCGGAGCACAGCTTCTAGCAGCTGCGGACGGGCGGCCGCAGCCGCCCGTCCGTCCGTTCAGGCCCTAGTCGTCGTCCTGCTTATCCCACGCCTCGTTGCGCGCCTGCACCTTCTGCAGCGCGGCAGCGGCCTCCTCGCGGGTCTGGTACGGCCCCAGCAGCTTCGTCCAGTCCGACTGCGGGCCCACCTCGACTTCATGGGTCTGTACGTTGAACCAGTACTCTGCCATTGGCCCTCCTCAGTCTCGGCCCCGGATCCCGTGCGGGCCTCCGGGGATGTTCAGCCAACGTCCCATGCAGGAGCACGTAACGCTGGCGATAAGATCGATAGTATGCCCCAGAATATTGCCACCGCACCCCTTGGCCGCCTGCAGCCGGGAACGGTCTCTCCCCGCCGGCACGTGCCGGCGTCGATAGCCCGCCCCGAATACGTGGACAGGGATGCACCCGCAAAATTCACCGGCTCGGAAGTGAAGTCCGCGGAAACCATCGAGAAGATCCGCGTCGCCAGCCGCATCGCGGCCCAGGCCATCGTTGAGGTCGGTACCCGCATTGAACCCGGCGTCACCACCGATGAGCTGGACCGGGTTGCCCATGAATTCCTGCTGGACCACAACGCCTACCCGTCCACACTGGGCTACCGGCACTTCCCCAAGTCAATCTGCACCTCCATCAACGAGGTCATCTGCCACGGCATCCCGGACAGCACCGTCATCCAGGACGGGGACATCGTCAACGTGGACATCACCGCGTACATCAACGGGGTGCACGGCGACACCAACTACACCTTCCTCGCCGGCAACGTGGACGAAGAGTCCCGGCTCCTGGTTGAACGCACCTCCGAATCGCTCCGGCGCGCCATCAAGGCGGTGATGCCCGGACGGGAAATCAACGTGATCGGCCGCGCCATCGAGTCATATGCCCGGCGCTTCGGCTACGGTGTGGTCCGTGACTTCACCGGACACGGTGTGGGAGAGGCCTTCCACACCGGGCTGATAATCCCGCATTACGACGCCGCACCGGCCTACAGCCGCCTCATCGAAACCGGAATGGTGTTTACCATTGAGCCTATGCTCACTCTCGGGACCATTGAGTGGGACATGTGGGAAGACAACTGGACCGTGGTCACGAAGGACCGCAAGCGAACCGCCCAGTTTGAACACACCCTGCTCGTCACCGATGACGGCGCCGAAATCCTGACCCTGCCCTAGGGCACCGCCTAGCACTGGAGAACCATGGCCAAGAAGCATAAGAACAAGCACGACGCCGTCATTGGCATCGACATCGGCGGCACGGGCATCAAGGGCGGCATTGTCGACCTCGCCAAGGGCAAGCTCATCGGTGAGCGCTTCCGCATCCCGACGCCGCAGCCTGCCACCCCGGAGGCCGTTGCCGGCGTCGTCGGCCAGATCGTCGCCGAACTCTCCGCCCGCCCGGACGGGCCGGGCCCTGAGGTTCCCGTTGGCGTAACCTTCCCGGCCATCATCCAGCACGGCGTGGCCCGTTCCGCGGCCAACGTGGACAAGAGCTGGGTGGACACCGACGTCGACGCCCTCCTGACCAAGGCGCTGAACCGCGAAGTGCAGGTCATGAACGACGCCGATGCCGCCGGCCTGGCTGAAGCACGCTACGGCGCAGGACGAGGCGTAGACGGCACGGTGCTGGTCATCACCCTCGGCACCGGGATCGGATCGGCACTGATCTCCAACGGCGCGCTGGTGCCCAACGCCGAACTGGGGCACCTGGAAGTCGACGGCGTTGACGCCGAAACCAAAGCGTCCGCCTCCGCACGCGAACGCGACGACATCAGCTGGGAAGAGTACGCCAAGCGCCTGCAGCGCTACTTCTCCCACGTCGAGTTCCTCTTCTCCCCCGACCTGTTCGTGATCGGCGGCGGCATCTCCAAGCGCAGCGAGGACTTCCTCCCCCTGCTGGACCTGCGCACCCCCATGGTCACGGCCAACCTGAAGAACAACGCGGGAATCGTCGGGGCCGCACTGCAGGCCGCCCTGCACTTCAAGTACATCAAGTAGCTCCTCCCCTCAATCGAGATCGCAGAAAGTGCCCGTTAGAACGTTCTAACGGGCACTTTCTGCTATGTCGATGAAGGGGGCGCCTACTGGGCGGTGAGCGGCCGCTGGGCGCCGGCCGGAACTCCGCCGGCGCGGGCGGACTCGGCGCGCAGCGCGGCGATCGCCGTTTCGAAGTCCTCCAGCGAGTCGAAGGACTGGTACACGCTGGCGAAGCGCAGGTACGCCACCTGGTCCAGCTTCTGCAGCGGCTGCAGGATGGCCAGCCCCACCTCGTGGGCCTGGATCTCCGCGACGCCGGATGCCCGGATGGTTTCCTCCACCTCCTGGGCGAGCAGGGCCAGGTCATCCTCGCTGACGGGACGGCCCTGGCAGGCTTTCCGTGCCCCGTTGATGACCTTGCTGCGGCTGAACGGCTCGGCCACGCCGGAGCGCTTGATGACGCTCAGGCTGGTTGTCTCCACGGTGCTGAACCGGCGTCCGCATTCGGGACACTGCCGGCGGCGGCGAATCGCGGACCCGTCGTCAGCCAGGCGGCTGTCCACAACCCGCGAATCGGCGTTGCGGCAATACGGACAGTACATTCATCGGTCCTTTCACACGCGGGCGGCGGGCTTGACGCCCTCATTCTAGGTCCCCGCTCCGCCGGCTCGCCGCCGGCCGGGCAGGGAGCTGCTATTCGGCGAAGCGGATGCTCACGGAGTCGCCGTGGGCCGGCAGGTCCTCCGCACGCGAGAGTGCGACGACGTGCCCGCTGACTTCCTCCAGGGCGTTCCGGCCGTAGTCGATCACCTGGATGGCGCGCATGAAGGTGGTGACGTTGAGTCCGGAGGAGAATGCCGACGTTCCGGCGGTGGGAAGCACATGGTTGGACCCGGAGCAGTAGTCTCCCAGGCTCACCGGGCTGTAGCTGCCCACGAAAATCGCCCCGGCATTCGTGACCCGTCCGGCCACTGCATTTGCGTCCGCGGTATGGATTTCAAGGTGCTCGGCACCGTAGGCATTGCAGACGGCAATGCCGTCCGCCAGCGAATCCACCAGGACGACGGCGGACTGCGCGCCGGCCAGTGCCGTGCGAACACGCTCGGTGTGCTTGGTGGCCGGGACCTGGACGTCCAGTTCGGTCCGGACCGCTTCAGCGAGTTCCGGTGAGTCCGTCACCAGCACGGACGCGGCATTGGGGTCGTGCTCGGCCTGGCTGATGAGATCCGCGGCCACGAACTTCGGTTCGGCTGCCGAATCGGCGAGGACCGCAATCTCGGTGGGTCCGGCTTCAGCATCAATGCCGACTACGCCTTTGACCAGGCGCTTGGCCGTTGCCACAAAGACGTTGCCGGGACCGGTGACCACGTCCACCGGTTCCAGCGCAGGGCCGGCTTCGCTTTCCTCGATGCCGTAGGCGAGGGCAGCGATCGCCTGGGCACCGCCCATGGCGTAGACCTCTTCAATACCCAGCAGCTCGGCTGCCGCGAGGATGGTGGGGTGGGGAAGGCCGCCGAATTCCTTCTGCGGCGGAGACGTCAGGGCGAGTGAAGCCACCCCCGCAGCCTGGGCCGGCACCACGTTCATGACAACGGAGGACGGGTATACGGCCAGTCCGCCCGGAACGTAGAGGCCTACCCGGTTGACCGGAACCCACCGGTGGGTGACCTTCGCGCCGTCCGCAATGTCCACCTCGACGTCGGCCGGGCGCTGGGCGGCCGCGAACATCCGGGCACGGCGGATCGATTCCTCGAGTCCGGAGCGGACGGCGGGGTCCAGGTTCTCCAGGGCCTCGATGAGTGCCTCGCGCGGAACCCGCGGATGGTCCTGGCGTACGCCGTCGAACTTTCCCGCCAGCTCCGACAGGGCGGCGAACCCGCGGGAGCGGACATCCGCGATGATGGCTGCAACCGCGTCGGAAGCCACGTCGGTAGTGGTTTCCGCCCGCGGCATCACTGTCTTCAGCTGCGCAGGAGTATGGGTCCTGCCGCGCAGGTCGATGGTACGCAGGGAGGCAAAGGGCTGGCCGGTTTGTTCAGCTGCGGAGAAAGTCACAGCCCCATTCTACCTAGGCATCCAGGCACGCCGGTCCCAGCAGCACCTTGAGGTCACCGAAGAGGGACGGCGTGGGGTTCACCCGAAGGTCCACGCCGAGTTTCATGACTTCGACAGTGCGGTTGCCGTTGAGCCGGATCTGTACCTCGGAGGTTCCGGGATGGGTCCGCAGCACGTCACCGAGCTGGGTCACTACGGTTTCGGTGGCCTTGTAGGTGGCCATCGAAATCACCACCGGACCGGAATGGCCCTCGCTGAGGTCCGGGACAGTCAGTTCCTGGGCGTTGAGCGTCACCGCGCCGTCATCGCGCCGCTGCAGGCGTCCGCGTACGACGACGATCAGGTCCTCTGCCAGCACGGCGGCGATGGGGCCGTAGACCTGGCCGAAGAACATGACTTCCATGGAACCGGCGAGGTCCTCAATCTCGCAGCGGGCGTAGGCGTTGCCGCTGTTCTTGGCGATGCGGCGCTGCAGCGAGGTGATCATGCCGGCGATGGTCACGATCGATCCGTCCGGCGGGCCTTCCTCGCTGACGATCGAGGTGATGGAGGAGTCCGCGTGCTGGCTGAGGATTCCTTCCAGGCCCTGGAGCGGGTGGTCGGAGACGTACAGGCCCAGCATGTCCCGTTCGAAGGACAGTTTGTCCTTCTTCTCCCACTCGGGGAGGTCCGGGATATCGATGGAGATTGAATCTTCCGGCTCGGACTCCCCCATGCCCGCGAACAGGTCGAACTGGCCGACTGCCTCGTTGCGTTTGAGCACCACCACGGAGTCGATGGCTTCTTCGTGGATCATGGCCAGCGGACGCCGGGCGTGGCCCATCGAGTCGAAGGCGCCGGCCTTGATCAGCGATTCGATGGTGCGCTTGTTGCAGACAACGGCAGGAACCTTCATCAGGAAATCCTTGAAGTTGGTGTAAGCGCCCTTTTCCTCCCGGGCACCCACCATCGCCTGGACCACGTTGGTGCCAACGTTGCGGATGGCGCCCATGCCAAAGCGGATGTCCTTGCCCACCGGGGTGAAGTTCACCGAGGACTCGTTGACGTCCGGCGGCAGCACCGTAATGCCCATCTTGCGGCATTCGTTCAGGTACATGGCCAGCTTGTCCTTGTCATCACCCACGGAAGTGAGCAGGGCTGCCATGTATTCGGTGGGATAGTGCGCCTTCAGGAACGCGGTCCAGTAGGAGACCAGTCCGTACGCGGCGGAGTGTGCCTTGTTGAAGGCGTAGTCGGAGAACGGGAGCAGGATGTCCCAGAGGGCCTTGATGGCAGCCTCCGAGTATCCGCGCTCCACCATGCCGCCGTGGAAGCCTGCGTACTGCTTGTCCAGCTCGGACTTCTTCTTCTTGCCCATGGCACGGCGGAGGATGTCTGCCTGGCCGAGCGAGAAGCCGGCCACCTTCTGGGCGATCGCCATTACCTGTTCCTGGTAGACGATCAGGCCATAGGTCGTGTCCAGGATCTCCTTGAGCGGTTCTTCCAGCTCGGGGTGGATCGGAGTGATCTCCTGGACGCCGGTCTTGCGCAGGGCGTAGTTGGTGTGCGAGTTCGCGCCCATGGGGCCTGGCCGGTACAGCGCGATAACAGCGGAAATGTCTTCGAAGTTATCCGGGCGCATCAGTTTCAGCAGGGACCGCATGGGCCCGCCGTCGAGCTGGAACACGCCCAGGGTGTCACCGCGGGCCAGGAGTTCGTAGGACTCCTTGTCATCGAGCTCCAGCTTCTCAAGGTCGAGGTCTACGTCCTTGTTGAGCTTTATGTTCTCAATCGCGTCCGAAATGATGGTCAGGTTCCGCAGGCCGAGGAAGTCCATCTTGATCAGGCCGAGGCCTTCGCAGGTCGGGTAGTCGAACTGCGTGATGATCTGGCCGTCCTGCTCCCGCTTCATGATCGGGATGATGTCGATCAGCGGATGCGACGACATGATGACGCCGGCGGCGTGCACGCCCCACTGGCGCTTCAGCCCTTCCAGTCCGATCGCGGTTTCAAAGACGCGCTGGGAATCCGGATCGGTGGCCAGCAGCTCGCGCAGCTCTTCGGCTTCGCCGTAGCGCTTGGCTTCCTTGTTGTGGACGTCGGTCAGGGAGATGCCCTTGCCCATGACGTCCGGCGGCATTGCCTTGGTGAGGCGTTCACCGACGGAGAAGGGGTAGCCCATGACGCGGGAGGAGTCCTTCAGCGCCTGCTTGGCCTTGATGGTGCCGTAGGTGACGATCATGGACACCCGGTCCGCGCCGTACTTCTCGGTGACGTAGTGGATCACCTCGGAGCGGCGCCGATCATCGAAGTCGACGTCGAAGTCAGGCATTGACACACGGTCCGGGTTGAGGAACCGTTCGAAGATCAGACCGTGCGCCAGGGGATTCAGGTCGGTGATGCGCATGGCGTACGCGACCATCGAACCTGCACCGGAGCCACGGCCCGGACCCACGCGGATGCCGTTGTTCTTGGCCCAGTTGATGAAGTCGGCAACCACCAGGAAATAGCCCGGGAAGCCCATCTGGGTGATGATGCCGATTTCGTATTCCGCCTGCTTGCGGACGTCGTCCGGGATGCCGTTCGGGAAACGGTACTGCAGCCCGGTTTCGACTTCCTTGACGAACCAGGATTCCTCGTTCTCCCCCGGCGGGCAGGGGAAGCGCGGCATGTAGCTGGCTTTGGTGTTGAACTCGACGTCGCAGCGCTCGGCAATAAGCAGGGTGTTGTCGCAGGCGTCGGGGTAGTCGCGGAACATGGCCCGCATTTCCGCCGGGGACTTGAGGTAGAACTCGTCGGCGTCGAACTTGAACCGCTTGGGGTCGGCAAGGGTGGAACCGGACTGCACGCACAGCAGCGCGGCGTGCGCCTTGGCGTCCTCGGCGTGCGTGTAGTGGAGGTCATTGGTGGCTACCAGCGGCAGGTCCAGTTCGCGTGCCAGCTTGATCAGGTCAGCCTGGACGCTGCGCTCGATGTCCAGCCCGTGGTCCATGAGTTCACAGAAGAAGTTTTCCTTGCCGAAGATGTCCCGGAAGTCCGACGCCGCCTGCTTGGCTTCGTTGTAGAGTCCCAGGCGCAGCTTCGTCTGCACTTCGCCGGACGGACAGCCGGTGGTGGCGATCAGGCCCTTGCCGTAGGTCTGCAGCAGGTCCCGGTCCATGCGCGGCTTGTAGAGGTACCCTTCCAGCGAGGCCAGCGAAGACATCCGGAAGAGGTTGTGCATGCCTTCCGTGCTCTCGGCCCACATGGTCATGTGGGTGTAGGCACCGGCACCCGAGACGTCGTCGCGTCCGCCGCCGCCCCACTTCACACGGGTCTTGTCCTGACGGGCGGTGCCCGGCGTCAGGTAGGCCTCGACGCCGATGATCGGCTTGATGCCGGAGTTCCGTGCCTTGTTCCAAAAGTCGAACGCACCGAAGACGAACCCATGGTCCGTGGTGGCCAGGGCATTCATGCCCAGCTCATCGGCGTGGCTGAACAGGTCGGTCAGGCGCGCTGCCCCGTCCAGCATCGAGTATTCGGTGTGATTGTGAAGGTGGACAAACGATTTAGACGTACCAGTTGCTGAAGCCACCTAACCATTCTAGGCGCCGCCGAAGACTCAGATATCTCCGCGGGCCAGCGCGTCGAGTGCGTACTGCAGGTCCTGGGGGTAGTCGGAGGTGTACTCGACCCATTCCCCGGTGCCGGGATGGGTGAAACCAAGCTTCCGGGCATGCAGCCATTGCCGGGTCAGTCCCAGCTCCGCTGCCAAACGCGGGTCCGCGCCATAGGTCAGGTCCCCGGCGCACGGATGGCGCAGGGCGGAGAAGTGCACGCGGATCTGGTGGGTCCGGCCCGTCTCCAGGTGGACTTCCACCAGGGAGGCACGGCCGAAGGCCTCCAGCACCTTGTAGTGCGTCACGGAGTTCCGGCCCTCATCGACGACGGCGAACCGCCAGTCGTGCCCCGGGTGGCGGCCGATCGGGGCATCGATGGTGCCCTCCAGCGGGTCCGGCAGGCCCTGGACCAGCGCGTGGTATTCCTTTTCCACGGTGCGGTCGCGGAAGGCCTGCTTCAGGAGGGTGTAGGCATGTTCAGTCTTGGCGACCACCATGACGCCGGAGGTTCCGACGTCGAGCCGGTGGACAATGCCCTGCCGCTCCCCCGCCCCGGAGGTGGAGATCCGGTAGCCTGCGGCAGCCAGAGCGCCCACGACGGTGGGCCCAACCCAGCCGGGAGAGGGATGGGCGGCCACGCCAACCGGCTTGTCAATCACCACGAAGTGCTCGTCGTCGCCAAGGATCCTGAGATCCTCTACAGGCTCAACGACGACGGCCAGCGGGTCCGGCTGTTCAGGGACGTCCGCGGCCACGCTGTCACCGGCATGCAGCCGGTCAGACTTTGCCAGCGGCCGTCCGCCCCGGGTAAGCCAGCCCTCGGCACACCAGCCGGCGGCGGTGGAGCGGGAGACATCCAGCAGTTCGGCCAGAGCGGCGTCTGCACGGACCCCCTGGTGTTCCTCCCCGATGGTGAAGCGTTCATGGATTTCAGGCATCAGTGCTGTCCTTGCCTGCGGATGCACGGGTTCCGTCCATGTTGATGCCGCGAAGAGTCAGCAGGCACACCAGGATGACGCCCGAGACAACGCAGGAATCCGCGATGTTGAAGATGGCAAAGTTGGGGAAAGCGATGAAGTCCACCACGTGGCCCTGGCCGAATGAGGGTTCCCGGAACAGCCGGTCGGTGAGGTTCCCCACGGCCCCGCCAAGCACGAGTCCCAGGGCGACGGACCAGGCGGCAGAACGCAGCCTGAACATCAGGTAGATGAGGAAGCCGGATACCAGGACCATGATGATGGTGAAGATCCAGGTGTAGTCGGTCCCGATGGAGAACGCCGCTCCGGGGTTCCGAATGAAGTGCCAGCGCAGCAGGGGCGGCAGGACGTCCGTGACCTGTCCCTCGGTCATCGTGGCAACTACCCAGATCTTGGTGAGCTGGTCAAAAACCCAGGCGGCGAATGCGACGAGCGCCATGACCAGGGCATAGCGCGTCAGGGCTGCTTTGGGCCGCGCGGGCGGCTGGGGCTGGGGGGCTGGAGCCGAGCTTGAATCAGTCATGGTGCTTTCGGGAGTCGGACGGAACAGTTGCCGGGAATGGCCGGTTCTGAACAGGCGGTGCAACAGCATGGGCCGGTGGCCGGGAGATCCCGGCCACCGGCCCATGTCTCTGTCACCAGTCTAATCCTGATTCATATCCGTCCAGGCGGAAACGACTAGCTGTACGCGCTTTAAGCGTCCGCGGTCTCCGAGGCTACCGAGCCGCGGGAGTCGAGGTCACGCAGCTGGCCTTCGATGTACGCCTTGAGGCGGGAGCGGTAATCCCGCTCGAAGCCGCGCAGCTGCTCCACCTTGCGCTCCAGCAGTGCTTTCTGCTGTTCGAGGGAGCTGAGAATCTTGCGGCTCTTCTCCTGTGCTTCGGTGACCAGTCCGCTGGCTTCGATCTGTGCCTCGGCAATGATCTTGTCGCGCTGCTCAACGCCGGCGCTGACGTAATCGTCGTGCATCTTCTGGGCCATGGCCAGGATGCCTGCGGCGGACTCGGCCGTGTTGGCGGAGGCGGCGGGCTCGGCGGCGCGGGGAGCTTCGGCCTTGGGCTCTTCGGCCTTCGGTGCCGGAGCCGGCTCGGGCTTCTTCTCTTCCTTGACAGGCTGGGACACCTGCTCGGTCTTTGCAGCCGCAGAAACCGGGGCGGGAACCTGGTTGCCAGCAGGAGCGTCAGCCACTGCCTCGGCGAGCTGCCGGCGCAGGTCCTCGTTCTCGGCATTCAGCCGGCGGAGTTCCACGACGATTTCGTCGAGGAAGTCATCCACCTCATCCTGGTCGTAGCCTTCACGGAACTTAGTCGGCTGGAACCGCTTATTGACTACATCTTCTGGCGTCAGGGCCATCTGGTCACCTCATACTGGTTATCAGGCCGGCCTGCCCTTGGGCAGTGAGCCTAGTTACAGAATCTAGAACATAAAATCAGGGATCATTTCAATATAATTTTCACATTATATCTTTTGCGAACCGATATCGAACCAACGCCTCGCCTGCCTAGCGAACGGCTGCTGCCCACACGATCTGCATGGCAATGCTTACCACGATGAACAGCAGCAGGAACGCCAGGTCAAGGGAGATCCCTCCCAGGCGCAGCGGCGGAATAATCCGCCTCAATGCCCGGATGGGAGGGTCCGTAGCCCCGTAAACCGCGGTAGCCAGGACCAGTGCGGCCCCCTTGGGACGCCACTGACGGGCAAACATCTGCACCGCGTCATAAACGATGCGCAGGATCAGGGCGAGCTGAAAGAGCATCAGCACCAGGTACAGCAGGGCAAAAATAATACTCACGCGTGTTGTCGTTTCCGCCGTAGGAGAACGGCTGCCCGCTCCGCCCCGGAGGGGCGGCGGCTAGCTCTGGTTGAAGAAAGTGGACTGGGACTCGCTGACCTTCTTGTCATCCCCCAGCACCTCGACGTAGGACGGCGAGAGCAGGAAGACCTTGTTGGTCACCCGTTCGATGGTACCGCGCAACCCGAACACAAGTCCCGCGGAGAAGTCCACGAGGCGCTTGGCGTCCGCTTCTCCCATGTCGGTGACGTTCATGATGACCGGAATCCCGTCGCGGAAACTCTCGCCGATGATCTTGGCGTCATTGTAGGAACGGGGATGGACAGTAGTGATTTGCCGCAAACCTGCCACGTCTTCCTTTGCCGATGAGGGGGCACGCTTGATGGGAGTTACCGGAGCACGGTATTCCTCCGCCGCGGTCTTGCGCTCGGGCTGGGACGGCGCTGCCGGCTCGCGGTCCTGCCGCTCGTTTTCCGGTGCCCGTTCCTCTTCCCTGGCGGGTGCCTCGCGGACAGGCTTCTGCTCGTCCTCGTAAAGCTCATCGCCATCGGCGAGCCCAAGGTAGATCATCGTCCTGCGCATTGCGCCAGCCATGGTTGCTCCTTCAGTCCTTCAGCGTCCCGCGTTATCCAGTGGTACCCAGTGATTTTGCAGTGTTACCCCTGCCGTCTTTGACGCTACCCCACAGCGGGGCGGGGACCGAGAACATCCGAGCCAATCCGCAGGTGTGTCGCGCCGTGCGCCACTGCGGCTTCGAGGTCCTGGCTCATGCCGGCGGAGATACCCGCAGCCTGCGGATAGCGGGCCGTGAGATCGGCGGAGAGTTCCTGGAGGCGCCCAAAGGCCTCTGCCGGATCCCCGCCGAGCGGCGCAACGGCCATGAGTCCGGCAAGGGACAGCCCGGGATCTGCTGAGACCGCCGCAGCGAGCTCCAGCATGTCCGCGGGGCGGGCCCCGCCGCGGCCGGGCTCGAGGTCCTCCCCGGCGCGCAGATCGAGCTGCAGGTAGCAGTCCAGCGGCGCCCTTTCCGGCTCTCCCGCTTCGGTGCGCCGGCGGTTCTCGGCGGCCATTGCCTTGCCCAGTGCCGCCACAAGCCCGGGCCGGTCCACGGAGTGCACAGCGGAGGCGTACCGGACCACTGATTTGGCCTTATTGGTCTGCAGCTGCCCAATGAAGTGCCAGCGCAGATCTGATCCAGCCAGCTCTGCGGCCTTGGCCTCGGCTTCCTGGGCCTTGTTCTCGCCCACGTCCCGCACTCCGAGCCCCGCCAGCAGGGCGACGTCGGAAGCCGGAAAGTACTTCGTGACAACGATGAGTTCCGGTTCAGTGCGGCCTAGGGCCGCTGCGGCGATGCGGTGCCGGACCCGCTCGAGGCGGCGCTGCAGGTCTGCTGCACGGTCAGTGGTGGTGCTCATTGCTTCCTCGATGGTGCTGTATTCCGTTGGGCCGGGCCGGGTCACCGGGGCTGCCAGATGAGTCCGGCGAACCGGCCCGTGGGGGCATCCCGGCGGTGGGAGAAGAGCCGCGGTTCTTCCATGGTGCATCCGGGGACCATCTGGACGGATACATCCTGCGACAGCAGCTGGTTGCGGGCTGCTGCAGGCAGGTCCAGCGCCGGTGTCCCCCAGCTGGTCCTGGAAGACGCGCCGGGAAGGTGGGCTGCCTGTCCGAGCATTTCTTCCGGAACCTCGTAGCATTTGCCGCACACCGCGGGGCCGATCCACGCCTGGATTCCGGTGGCGCCGGCGTCGCGGAGGGCAGTGACCGTATGTGTCAGGATGCCGTCCAGCAGGCCGCGCCGGCCCGCGTGTGCTGCCGCACTGACCGCGCCGTCCGGCCCCATCCCGGCAAAAACCACCGGCAGGCAGTCGGCTACCATAACGGCCAGCGGGGCGGAGCCGTCCGGGCTGAGGAGTGCATCCGCCACCGGGACCTCCCCTGCCGCGGGAAGGCCATGCACCAGGGCCACGTCTGCTGAGTGGACCTGTTCCATGAACCGCAGCGACTCCGGCTGCACGTCCATCCGCTGTTCCAGCAGGGACCTGCGCCGGCGCACTTCGGCGGGATCATCCCCGACATGCAGCGCGAGGTTGCCCGCCGATGTATCGGTGAAAGCTACACGGAACCCCGCAGGGCCCTGCCCTTCCCACCAAAACATACGATCAGACAACCCCGCGCCCGTACTGGTCTTACTTGAGGAAATCAGGAACGTCCAGGTCGTCCTGGCGCCCCGCGCTGAGGTCGGGCTCCACCACGGCGGGCAGGTCGACGTCGAACCCGGCATCGGCAGGTACGGTCTGCGGGCGCTGGGCCCAGGCCGAGTTCCCCGTGCCGGCAGCAGCGGCAGCTGCGGCCGGAGAGGTGAGCGGCTGCTCAGCAGGCTTGGCCGAAGCGGGCTGCGAGGTGACATCCACCTGGTCGAAGCCGGCGGCGATCACGGTCACGCGGGCCTCATCTCCCAGCGCATCGTCAATGACGGCGCCGAAGATGATGTTGGCCTCCGGGTGGGCGACTTCCTGCACCAGGCGCGCGGCTTCGTTGATCTCGAACAGGCCGAGGTCGGAGCCGCCCTGGATGGACAGCAGGACGCCGTGTGCACCGTCAATGGAGGCTTCGAGCAGCGGGGAGGCGATAGCCAGCTCGGCTGCCTTCACTGCTCGGTCCTCGCCGCGGGCGGAACCAATGCCCATCAGTGCGGAGCCTGCGCCCTGCATCACGGACTTCACGTCGGCGAAGTCGAGGTTGATCAGGCCGGGGGTGGTGATCAGGTCGGTGATGCCCTGAACACCGGACAGCAGCACCTGGTCCGCGGAACGGAAGGCGTCCAGCATCGAGACGTTGCGGTCGCTGATCGACAGCAGGCGGTCGTTCGGGATGACGATCAGGGTATCGACTTCGTCCCGCAGGGTATCGATGCCGGATTCAGCCTGGTTGGAGCGGCGGCGGCCTTCGAAGGTGAAGGGACGCGTCACCACGCCGATGGTCAGGGCGCCGAGGGAACGGGCGATCCGGGCCACGACGGGTGCACCGCCGGTGCCGGTGCCGCCGCCCTCGCCTGCGGTCACGAAGACCATGTCCGCTCCGCGCAGCACCTCTTCGATTTCCTCGGCGTGGTCCTCTGCAGCCTTGCGGCCCACCTCGGGATCGGCTCCGGCGCCCAGGCCGCGGGTCAGTTCACGTCCGACGTCAAGCTTCACGTCGGCGTCGCTCATCAGCAGCGCCTGGGCATCTGTATTGATGGCAATGAATTCGACTCCGCGGAGTCCGACGTCGATCATTCGGTTTACGGCATTCACGCCGCCGCCGCCGATGCCGACGACCTTGATGACGGCCAAGTAATTCTGCGGTGCTGCCACGTCCTGTGTCCCTTGTTCGAATCTGTGCAACTGATCAATGCGGCCGGGTCTGCCCCGGCCAAAACCTTCAACCGAACAACCTTAACCCTCGACTTGAGGGTTATAGTTATGTCAAGTACTGCTCTAACCACGACGCTATGGGGCGCCGGATGCTTCCGCAATTACCGTTCCGCGCGTGTCGGTCAGAAACTTCACGGGTGTTTTGCGGCTCGAAGCTCACCGGGTCACCGGCCGGTTCGGGGTGCTCACATCAAACACCGAAACCGGCGGGTCAGCTGGAGGCATCAGCAGCAGGGCCTCAAGTGCCCTGGCCTTCGCCGCGTTCGCATCCGCGCTTCCCCAGAATACCGTCTGCCCGCCGGTGAGCTTGAGCTCCACCGAGTCCACCGTCTGCGCCGATGCGTGGTCCAGCATTCCCAGCACCTTCGGCGGAAGGGCGGCCAGCACCGCGGTAACCGTCGGGAAGACGGAACTATTGACCGCTTCCGTGCCGCCGTCAATCAGCGGCAGTGCTGCCTGGCCCCTCTCCCCCACGGACTTGAGCTGGCGGCCCTGCTCATCGATGAGCAGGAACTCGCTGCCGTTCTGCAGCACTGCCACCGGAACCCGTTCGGTGACCGTGACCACCAGGTCCGACGGCGGCACAGCGGTCACCTTCACCGACTCGACCTCCGGCCGGTCTCGCAGCAGTGCTCCCGCGTCGGAGTCCGAGATGAGGGCCAGCGGGGTGCCCAGCAGCGGAGACAGTGCGGCTTCGGCTTCCTGCGTGGCCAGCAGTGTATTGCCTTCCACCCGGAGGTTCTTCAGGGCCAGCGCCGGTGAGAAAAACACCACGAAGAACAGCGCCGCAAGCAGCACTGCAGCAATTCCCGAGCCCACCAGGACGTATCGCCGGCGCCGGCGGGCGGGTGGTTCGGGGAAAGCCAGGACGCTGGCCTCGGGCTGCCCGGCAGTCCCGTCCGGCTCCGTTCCTCCGTCCGTGCCGGAAAGCCCGGGCTCGTCGAAGGCATCCCGTGTCGCGGAGATGACGGTGTCCGGATGTCCCGAGGCACCCGGACGGATCTCGTGAATCTGTGCGTCCCGCGCGCCGAGGACTTCAACCTTGGCGGAATTGGCTGCGCTGCGCGCTGGCTGGGCACGGTCGGGGTGCGTGCCCGGGCTGGATACGCGGGGTCCGGTGGCTGCCGCCGGCGAACGGCGGGGTTTCCTACCCGGCATCCGGGCCGCTCCCCCCGGAATCGTGGCTTCCCAGGGCCGCTACCAGCGCGGATCCGTACTGGGTCACGTCGCCGGCGCCAACCGTCAGCACGATGTCCCCGGAGACCGCCCGGCCGGCAATCTCCCGGACGGCGGTGCCGGCGTCGGAGGCCACGGCGGATGGCGTCTTCAGGCGTGCGGTGATCAGTTCCGAGGTGACACCCGGAATAGGGTCCTCCCGGGCGGGATAGATGGGCAGGACGGTGACCGAATCTGCCAGATCGAGTGCCTGTGCGAACTCGGCCGCGAAGTTGCGGGTCCGGCTGAACAGGTGCGGCTGGAAAAGGACATGGACGGCATGGCTGCCGGCAACGGCCCGCGCTGCCTGCAGGGCCGCCGCCACCTCGGTCGGGTGGTGGGCATAGTCATCGAAGACGCGCACTCCGCGGGCCTCGCCCTTGGGTTCGAAGCGGCGCGCCGCTCCAGAGAAGGTACCCAGGCCGCGTGCGGCCGCATCCGGGTCAACCCCCAGGGCCAGCGCGACGGTGAAGGCGGCAGCGGCGTTGAGCACGTTGTGCCGGCCCGGCACCTGCAGCTCCAGCCGTTGCTCGCGGTCCCGGTGGTCGTGGCGGAAGTGCAGCGTGCTGGCGCTCCGGCGCCCATCCGACTCGGTCCCTGAGATGCGGACGTCCGCGTCCGCGGAGTACCCGTAGGTGCGAACCGGTGATCCCACGTTCCGCGCCAGCAGGTCACGCACGCCGGGATCATCCGCGCAGGCAACCAGGACGCCGTCTTCGGGCAGCAGTTCAACAAAACGGTCAAAGGAGGCAAAGACCGCCTCGGCTGTGCCGTAGTGGTCCAGGTGGTCCGCCTCGACGTTGGTTATGACGGAAATGCGGGGTGAGTAGTTCAGGAACGAACCGTCCGACTCGTCGGCTTCGGCAACGAACATCTGCCCCGAACCGGCAGCAGCGTTGACGCCGAGTGCCGCGACATCGCCGCCGATGGCAAAGGAAGGATCAAGTCCGGCTTCGCGGAGCAGGACGGTGATCATCGCCGTCGTCGTGGTCTTGCCGTGCGTACCGGCGACGGCAACCACCTCCCGGCCCTCCATTGCGGCAGCCAGTGCCTCGGAACGGTGGAGGACACGGATGCCGGCGGCTTCGGCTGCCGCGAGCTCGGGGTTGTCGGCACGGATGGCCGTGGAAACAACCACGGTGCGCGCACCGGCGATGTTGGCTGCGTCATGGCCCACATGCACGTCGGCTCCCAGTGCCTCAAGGGCACGCAGGCCGGCGGAGTCGCGGGCATCCGATCCGGAAACCCGAACGCCGCGTCCGAGCATGACACGGGCGACGGCGGACATGCCGGCTCCGCCGAGGCCAATGAAGTGGACCCGGCCAAGGTCTTCAAGCATCGGGGTGCTCATGAGTCTTTCCGTTCCGCTGCCTCAACAATGAGCTCAGCCATTCGGGTGTCCGCGTCGCGGATGCCGCGTGCGGCGGATGCCTCCGCCATGGTCTTCAGCGCCTGGGGATCCTTCAGCAGCGGAATAATGTTCTCCCTGATCCACTCGGGGGTGAACTGCGAGTCCCGCACCAGCAGTGCGCCGCCGGCATCGACCAGCCCGGCCGCGTTCAGCGCCTGTTCGCCGTTCCCGTGCGGCAGCGGAACCAGCACGGCCGGAAGGCCGACGGCGGAGATTTCGCTGACCGTTCCGGCGCCGGAGCGGGCCAGCAACAGGTCCGCGGCGGCGTAGGCCAGTTCCATGCCGTCTACGTATTCGACCTGACGGTACAGCGGGGCGGTCAGGGCCTTGCCCTCGGCATCTGCGGCCGCCTTTCCGCGGCCGGTGACGTGAAGGGTCTGGATGCCTGCGGCGGCCAGTTCGGGGAGGGCGGCGGTGACAGCGGCGTTGATGCTCGCAGCACCGGAGGAACCTCCAGTCACTACCAGCGTGGGCAGGTCCTGTTCCAGCCCCAGCGCCGCACGGGCATCATGCCGGGCCGCATCGCGGTCAAGTCCGGAGATTTCCCGGCGCATGGGCATGCCCACCCAGCGGGCACCTGCAAGTTTGGTCTCTTCAAAGGCGACTCCCACGACCGCCGCGTTCTTGGCCCCCACCCGGTTGGCCAGCCCCGGACGGGCGTTGGCCTCATGCACCACCACGGGGATCCGGCGCTTACGGGCGGCCAGGTACACGGGAGTGGACACGTAACCTCCCACGCCCAGAACGACGTCGGCCGCTGCGGCGTCCAGGATCTCCCCTGCCTGCCGCACCGCGCGGGCCAGACGCGCGGGAAGGCGAGCGAGGTCGCCACTGGGCCGGCGGGGCATGGGGACGCGGTCGATGACGGCCAGCTCATAGCCCGCTGCCGGAACCAGCCGGGTTTCCATGCCCGCGGAAGTGCCCACCACTTTGATGCGGGCATCGGGCCGCAGCTGTCTCACGGCGTTCGCTATGGCAAGCAGCGGGCTGATGTGCCCTGCTGTGCCGCCGCCGGCGAGGACTACTGAAAGTGGGGACTGCGTCATGGAGCTGCTGGTTCTCTCTCGGGGATAGTGCGTGCAAAGGACAAAAGGACTCCGACTGCGGCGAGGGTGAACGTCAGGGACGAACCGCCGTAGGAGATGAAGGGCAGCGGGACGCCGATCACGGGAAGCAGCCCGGTCACCATCGCGATGTTCACGGCGGCCTGGCCAATGATCCAGACGAGGATGCAGCCGCAGACAATGCGGATGAACGGCTGCGTGTGGCGCATGGTCACCCGGACCGTGGCCACTGCAAGGATACCGAACAGCACCAGCACCACCAGGGTGCCGAGGAGTCCGAACTCTTCGCCGATGATGGCAAAGATGAAGTCATTGTGGGCTTCCGGGATCCAGTTCCATTTCTGCCGGCTCTGGCCGATGCCGACGCCGAACCAGCCGCCCGAGGCCAGGGCGTACATCCCGGCATTGGCCTGGTCACAGAGGCCTGCCGAACAATCCAGCTGCAGCCAGGCACTGATGCGGCTGGTCCGGTTGCCGCTGGCAATCGAGGAAACGATCGCGGCTGCGCCGGCAGCCAGGCTGAGCAGCCCGAGCAGTTTCAGCCGGGCACCGGCGAAGAACAGCGCCGCGAGCATGATCAGGCCCATGATGATCACCGTGCCGAGGTCATGCCCCAGCAGCACCAGGCCGATCAGCAGGCCGCCGCCCGGCAGGACCGGAATCAGGGCATGCTTCCAGTCGGCTATGAGGGGCCCCTTGCGGGAGAGCACGGCGGCGAACCAGACCGCCATGGCAAGCTTCGCAGCTTCGGAGGGCTGGCCCGTGACCGGGCCGAACGCCAGCCAGTTCTTGTTGCCGTTGACTTCCACGCCGATGAAGAGCACCAGGACCAGCAGGAGGGCTGCGGCGCCGAGTGCGAGCCACGCGATGGCCCGGTAGAAGCGCGGACCAAACCGCGAGAGTCCGAGCATCAGCACGATGCCGATGGCGGCAAACATCAGCTGCTTGATGAAGAGATCGAACTCGGTGGCGGCTTCGGCGTCCCCCGCGGCGGCGGCGATGGCCTCAACGGAAGACGCGGATAGCACCATCATGAGCCCGATAGCCGTCAGCGCGAGCGTGGTGCCCAGGATCATGTAGTAGCTGGATCCGGTCGCCTTGGAGCCGCTGCCCTCAAGCAGGACCATGAAGGCCGTAAACCGTTCCCCAAGCCGCAGGCCCCGTTTCTTCGGCGGGACCGCTCCGGCACCTGAACCGGCGGGCGCACTTCCGGCGGCGCCGGCTCGGCCGGCTGTACCGGCGGGTCCTGCAGCCGAGGGGCCGGGCCGTGTGCCTGCCGGGCGCCGTCGCGCCGTCGGCTTGCGGCCCTTGCCCGTGGACGTGGTCACCATCTACGGCTCCTTGGTGGTCTGCGCCTGCCCTTCCACGTATCCGCGGACAGCTTCAATGAAGGCCTCGCCCCGGTGGGCGTAGGAGCGGAACTGGTCCATGGACGCCGAGGCCGGTGCCATGAGGACCGTGTCCCCTGCCTGTGCCGCGCCGGCCGCTGCGGCCACGGCCTGGACCATGACGGCTTCGCCGGTGGGCGTTCCTTCCTCTCCAGTGTCCGCCTGCCGGGCTTCAATTACCGGCACATCGGAAGCGTGTCGGACCAATGCGGCACGAAGCTGCGATGAATCGGAACCGATGAGCACTACGGCACGCAGGCGGTTGGCGTTGGCGGCGACCAGCTCGTCGTAGGTGACGCCCTTGGACAGCCCGCCGGCAATCCAGACGACGCTCCCGAAGGCGGCCAGCGAGGCAGCCGCAGCATGCGGGTTGGTGGCCTTGGAGTCATTGACCCAGAGGATGTCATTGAGCTTGGCCACCGGTTCAATCCGGTGCCCGCCCGGGGCATAGTTCCGCAGCCCGTCGCGCACCGCAACCGGTTCGACGCCGAAGGCACGCACCAGTGCCGCGGCGGCGAGGGCGTCAGCGGCGAGGTGGCGCGGCGCGCTGTCGCCCAGATCGTCCAGGGACGCCAGTTCGGCGGCGGCATTGCGGCGTTCCTCGATGAAGGCGCGGTCCACCAGGAGCCCTTCGACTATTCCCACCATGCTGATCGCCGGAGTGCCGGTGGTGAAGCCCACCGCACGGCATCCCTCCACCACGTCCGCGTCTTCGACCATGCGCTCGGTCTCGGCCTGTTCAGCGTTGTAGATGCAGGCAACCTGGGTGTTGGCGTAAACCTTCGCCTTGTCCGACCGGTAGGCGTCATAGCTGCCGTGCCAGTCCACGTGGTCTTCTGCGATGTTCAGGCAGACGCTGGCCAGCGGCGACACCGTATGGGTCCAGTGCAGCTGGAAACTTGAGAGTTCGACGGCGATCGCGTCCCAGCCCTGCGGGTCGCGGATGGCGTCCAGGATCGGTGTGCCCACGTTGCCTGCGGCAATGGCCCGGAGTCCGGCTGCGCGCAGCATGGACTCGGTCATGCCCACCGTGGTGGTCTTGCCGTTGGTGCCGGTAATGGCCAGCCAGGGAGCCGTGGGGCGGCCCTCGCGGATGCGCACCCGCCAGGCCAGCTCAACGTCGCCCCAGATCGGAATCCCGGCGTCCGCGGCTGCCGCGAGGACGGGATGCGTGGGCCGGAGCCCGGGTGAGGTGACCACGAGTTCGGGCTGTTCGCCGTCGACCGTCGAGAGCCCGTCCATGGCTCCGGCACCCAGGCGGACATCCGCGGCGCCGACGATCTTCAGCGTGTCTGCCTTGCCCCTGTTTTCCTCGGAGTCGGCGCCGTCCACGACGACCACGCGGGCACCAAGCTCAATCAGGGTGTCCGCTGCCGAGAACCCGGACAGGCCGATTCCCGCTACCAGGACCCGCAGGCCCTTCCAATTGGAGTCCCACGTGGTCAGGCTGTCCAGCCGGGGATTCGAAGCGTTCGATGCGGAGGCGATGCTCACTGTCCGGCCACCCAATCAGCGTAGAAGAGTCCCAGGGCAAGGGCGACGCAGAGCCCGCCGATGATCCAGAAGCGGACCACCACGGTGACTTCTGCCCAGCCCTTGAGTTCGAAGTGGTGCTGCAGGGGCGCCATCTTGAACACGCGCTTGCCGCCGCTGAGCTTGAAGTAGCCCACCTGGATGATGACCGATGCGGAGATGATCACGAACAGTCCGGCCAGGAGGACCAGCAGCAGTTCGGTGCGGGAGAGGATCGCGAAGGCCGCGATGGCGCCGCCGATGGCCAGGGAACCGGTGTCCCCCATGAAGATCTTGGCCGGGGACGTGTTCCACCACAGGAAGCCCACCAGCGCACCGGCCATTGCGCCGGCCAGCAGGGCAAGGTCCATGGGGTCGCGCACTTCGTAGCAGACCCCGGTCTCGCCCGGGTTGGCCAGGCAGGACTGGTTGAACTGCCAGATGCCGATCAGGAAGTACGCACCGAACACCAGGATGGAGGCACCGGCGGCCAGGCCGTCAAGGCCGTCAGCCAGGTTCACGCCATTGGTCGCGGCGGTGATGATCACGCTGGACCAGAGGATGAACAGGATCGCGCCGATGATCGTGCCGGCAAAGGCGAGGTCAATTGCGGTGTCCCGGACGAAGGAGACGTTGGTCGACGCCGGGGTCAGACCTGCGTGGTTCGGGAACTGCAGGGCGAGGATGGCGAACACGATGCCCACGATCGCCTGCAGGATGATCTTGGCCTTGGCGTTCAGGCCAAGCGACCGCTGCCGCGAGATCTTGGTGTAGTCGTCGATGAAGCCCACGAATCCCATGCCGACCATCAGGAACAGCACGAGCAGCCCGGACGCGGACGGACCAAACGTGGTGGGGTTGATCGCGTAGGAGATCAGGTGGGTAATGAAGTAGGAAGCCACGACGGACGCCACGATCACGGCGCCGCCCATGGTGGGCGTACCGCGCTTGGTGTGGTGCGACGTCGGGCCGTCGTCACGGACAAACTGCCCGTAGCCCTTCCTGACCAGGAAACGGATGAACAGCGGGGTCAGGACAAGCGCCAGGACCAGCCCGAGCAGGCAACCGATCAGGAGGGAGATCACAGTGCCTCACCCCGGTTGGGCTCGTCCTGGGTGCTGCCTGCTGCTGTAGGGGTATTCAAGGCGATCCGATCACCAAGGAACCGCAGACCGGCACCGTTGGAAGATTTGAACAGGACAATGTCCCCGGGTTCGAGGGAGGACTCAAGGATTGCCTCGGCCTCTTCGGGGGTCTGGACGAAGGTCGATTCGTCTCCCCAGGACCCCTCCATCACGGCTCCGGTGTGGAGGGCGCGGGTTCCCGTTCCCACCACAATGAGCTTGGAGATATTCAGGCGGACCACGTAGCGGCCAATGGCGTCATGCTCGGTGACTGCGTCGTCACCGAGCTCAAGCATTTCGCCGAGCACGGCCCAGGTGCGCCGTCCCCTGCCGAGCTCGGCCAGGGTCCGCAGCGCAGCACGCATTGATTCAGGGTTGGCGTTGTAGGCGTCGTTGATGACGGTGACGCCGTCGGCGCGGTCGGTGCGTTCCATGCGCCAGCGGCTCGCGGCCTTCTGTCCGGAGAGTCCCGCGGCGATATCCGCCGGGGAGATTCCGGCGGCAAAGGCGGCACCGGCGGCGGCCAGCAGGTTCGCCGTGTGGTGGGCACCGATCAGGCCCGATTCGACCCGGTGGCGTTCCCCGGTTGGGAACTCAAGGGTGAATACCGGCCGCCCCTGCCCGTCCGTGCGGGCATCGACGGCGCGCAGCGTGGCGTGGTTGCCCGGCAGTTCATCGGTGGAGGACGTGAAGGAAAGCACCTTCGCCGTGGTGCGCTTGTCCATGGCGGCGACGCGGATGTCGTCTCCGTTGAGTACGGCAGTGCCCTCCGGGGACAGCGCTTCGACCATTTCGCCCTTGGCACGGGCAATGTTCTCCACGCCGCCGAATTCTCCGGCGTGGGCGGTGCCAACGCAAAGGACGACGCCGATGTCCGGGCGCACCATGTCCGCCAGGTACGTGATGTGCCCGATTCCGGTGGCTCCCATCTCGACCACGAGGTAGCGGGTGCCGTATCCGGCGTTGAAGATGGTCAGCGGGACTCCGACCTCGCCGTTGTAGGAACCGACCGGAGCCACGGTGTTCCCGTGTGTTCCCAGCAGCCCTGCAAGCAGGTCTTTGGTGGTTGTCTTACCGGCCGAGCCGGTGATGCCGATAACGGTCAGCGGGCCGTCCGCGCGGAGCCGGCGAACTATTTCCGCGGCCATCTGTCCCATGGCGGCAACAGCGTCCGGAACCACGATGCCGGGGAATACCGTGCCGTCCGCGCCGGTCACCGGGCGCTCGGTCAGGGCCAGTGCGGCGCCGGCTTCAAAGGCCCGTTCCACGAACAGATGCCCGTCGGAAAACTCGCCCGGCTTGGCAATGAACAGGGCCGCCGGGCCGGCTTCGCGGGAGTCGGTGGTGGCCGACGTCACTGGAATGGACGGGTCTGATGCTGCTGCCCCCACCAGCTCGCCGCCCGTAATTGCCGCAATTTCGGCTGCATTAAGTTCAATCATGACGATTTAGGACTCTACCCCGTCGTAAGTAGGCACTGTGAATCCGGCCTTGGCCAGCGCAGTGCGAAGTTCAACCCGGTCATCAAGGGCATGGTTGACTCCCTTGACCTCCTGCCACACCTCGTGTCCGCGCCCGGCCACGAGGATCGTGTCCCCCGGGCCGGCCAGTTCAACGGCGCGGTAAATTGCGGCTGCACGCGGGGCTTCTTCGAGCACCAGCGGGCCGTGCCCGTCCTGCCCTGCGGCGCTTCGGGCACCGCGGAGCACATCGGCACGGATGGCGGCCTCGTCCTCGTCGTGCGGGTCGTCGTCAGTGACAATAACGACGTCGGCCAGGCGCGCCGCGATCTCCCCCATGAGGGGGCGTTTGGTCTGGTCCCGCTCTCCCGTGGCGCCGAAGACGACGATGACCCGACCCTCCGGCCGGCGGACGGACTCGAGGGTGCGCTGCAGCGCGTCGGGGTTGTGGGCAAAGTCAACGATTGCCGCCGGAGCCTCACAGACCAGCTGCATCCGCCCCGGCACTTCGACCGTGAAGGGGTCCTGCCGGTCCAGTGCGTCCTGCACGGCAGCGGGGTCGGCACCCGATTCGAGGACCATGGCCAGGGCCAGGGCCGCGTTGGACACGTTGAAGGTACCCGGCAGGCCGGTCCGCACCCGGAGGGGCGTGCCCTGAGGGCCGTGGAGCTCGAAGCTGTGGCCGAGCCCTTCCCGCTGCACGGAACGGACCTGCCAGTCGGCGTCGGAAGCTGCACCCGAGGTGGACAGCGTAACGCCGCGGGTTCCCGCGGCTTCCGCCATCCGGCGCCCCCATTCCTCGTCCACAGTAACCACGGCACGCCGGCTGCGGTCCGCCCGGAACAGCTCTGCCTTGGCGGCAAAGTACTCCTCCATGGATCCGTGCAGGTCCAGGTGGTCCTGCGTGAGGTTGGTGAAGCCCGCGACGTCGAAGACCACCCCGTCCACCCGCCGGTAGGAAATCGCATGGGAGGAGACTTCCATGGCGGCCGCGTCCAGGGCACGCTCGCGCATCAGGGCCAGCAGGCCGTGGACCTGCGGTGATTCGGGAGTGGTCAGGACACTGGGAATCGCTTCCGCTCCGGCCAGGATCTCTATGGTGCCAATCAGCCCCGTGGTGCGGCCAAGGGCCTTCAGCAGCGAGGTGATGAAGTACGTGGTGGTGGTCTTGCCGTTGGTTCCGGTGACGCCGAAGAGCAGCGGGGCGCTGCCGTCCTGCGGCTGGCTGTTGAAAACCGCGGCAGAAAGCGGCCCCACCAGCCGCCGGACATCCGCTGTCAGGAACACCGGCAGGGCGGTCTCCGGAAGCTGGTCCAGCCCGGCCGCGTCGGTCAGGACAGCGGCCGCACCGGCAGCCTCGGCACCGGCCGCGAATCCGGCCCCGTGGTGCCGCGCTCCCGGCAGGGCCAGGTAGAGGTCCCCGGGAAGGACCTGCGCGGAGTTGATGCTTATGCCCGTGACCTCGACGTCCCATGCGCCTGCGGCGGTTCCGGGCGCCGGCGTGATGGCCGGAGAGCCTTCGGGGAGCGATGCCGCAGCGCGGGCCAGGCTGACCGGCTGCACCCGTTCGGGGCGCATGCCGCTTTGGGCATGCTGATTGTTGCTATGTGGCACTGCACTGCTCCAGCTTTAGTACTCGATGGGGTACGTAACCGGCTCCCCTTCGGAGGGGGCTACGTTGTTGGTGGTCAGGACCTGTTCCATGACCTTCTGGAAGGTCTTTCCGGGTTCGATGTAGTAGAGGTCTCCCTTGGGCCGCTGCAGGGTCACTACGGCGACGTACTTGGGATCATCCATGGGCGCAATACCAGCATAGGAGACGGTGTATCCGTCATACCCGCCGTTGGGGCTCGGCGCCTCCGCGGTACCGGTCTTGGAACCGACCCGATACTTCTCGAGTGCTCCCGACGAGCCGGATCCCTCAACCGTGGTGGTCTCCAGCATGTGCTGGACTTCCAGGGCTGTGTTCTCGGACACAACCCGGGTGCCCCCGTCCTTTTCAGCCCTGTGTTCGACGCCGTCGGCGTCGATCCTGGCATCCACCAGCCGCGGTTGAAGCCGAACCCCGTCATTGGCGATGGTCTGGAAAACCATGGCGGTGTGCAGCGCCGTCTGCGTTAGGCCCTGGCCGAAGAGGACGGTGTACTGCTGGCGGGTGTCCCAGTTATCCGGGGTGGCGAGCAGGCCGGACGTCTCGCCGTTGAGGCCCGTTCCCAGCTCGGTCCCGATGCCGAACTTCCGCAGCCAGTCGTAGCGCTGCTGGGGAGTGAGCTGCTGGCCAACCATGACTGTTCCGGTGTTCATGGATTTGGCCAGCACGCCGGACGCCGTCATCCGGACCGTGCCGTGGTCAAAGGCGTCCTTGAAGGTCTGCCCGTCAATTGAGTAGGTGTTGTCGATCTGGAACTGGGAGGTGGGGGTGATGATCCCCTCTTCGATGGCAGCCGCCATGGTGATCACCTTGGTGGTTGAGCCCGGCTCGAAGGAATCCGTCACCGAGCGGGCCTTGCGGGAATCCGCTTCCGTGGCGCCGGGATTGTTCGGGTCCACCGTGGTGGATTCCGCCATGGCAAGGACGTTGCCCGTCTCCACCTCCACGACGACGACGTTGCCCCAGTCCGCGCTGTACTCCTGGACCTGGTCCGCAATGGTCTGCTGGGCGAACCACTGAAGGTCCTGGTCAATGGTCAGCCGGATCGAATCGCCGTCCTGAACCGGCACGTCTTCGTTGGTGGCGTACGGAATGCGGATGCCGTCTCCGCCAATCTCGTACGTCTTGCTTCCGGCCTCACCCGCCAGGATCGAGTCCTGGGTCAGTTCCAGACCTTCCTGGGCTCCCTCGGTCCCGAGGAAACCGACGATGGATCCGGCCACGGGCCCGGAGGGGTAGGTACGGAGGGTGGTTCGGTCGGCATAGACGCCGGGGAACTTGACGGCCAGGACCTTGTCCCGGATTTCCGGGGTCACGGTCTTTGCCACGAAGTTGAAACCCTTTTCGCCCAGGACCGACCTGCGCAGAGTCTCAGTGTCCTGGCCCAGGACCGCGGAAAGTTCCTTCAGCGCAGCGTCGAACGTCACGGTTTCAAGGTCACCCTCGGAGTTTCGGCGCTGGTATTCATCCTCGTCGTAGGCAGCGGCGAGCCGCTGGTCGACAACGATGTCGAAGCGCTCCACACTGCGTGCCAGGTAGTTGCCTTCGTTGTCCAGGATGCCCCCGCGCAGTGCCGGCACATTCACGGTCACCAGCCGGTTTGCCACCGCTGCCTCCGCCATGCCTTCCGGATCCACGGCCTGCACCTGGAACAGCCGGACGCCCAGGACGGTGAGCAGCACCAGCACAATGATCATCCCGGCCCGTAGCCTGCCGGTCACGAGGTTTACCCTGTGGTCCTCCGGTGCCGGAGCCTGTCCTGCTTTTGCCACAACGTGTCCTCGCCGGTGCTGGTTGGTTTACTGGCCGCTTCTCTGGCTGGGAGCCGGAATCGTGCCGCCGTTCAAATCGGTTTCCGCCGGTGCGGGGGCAGGAACGGGAGCCGGTTCCGGTTCCGCACCGGTAGAAGCACTGTCCTGCTGCTGCGCGGCCCGTGCGTTTTCGGCCGGTTCCGGGGCAGCAGGCTGTGCCGGGGTAACCGGCTGGGTCAGGACCTGGGGCAGCTCAATCAGTGTTCCGGGTCCCGCACCTTCCTTGGCAGGCTCAGGATCCCCTGTGACCGCCAGGGTCTGCAGGTCGATCGTACCGAACGTAGGCGAAACAACCATGCCCAGTTCGCCGGCGGCACCGGCCAGGACCTGGGGAGCCTGGTTGTGCTCCACCTGCTGGGTCAGTGCCTCGTTCTGCTGGATCAGCTGGGTGCGCTGGTTCTGCAGCTGGACGAGCTCATACTGGCCGCTGGACACAGAGATGTTCAGGCCGAGGACTGCTGCGAGGCCGGCGGCAAGCGCGGCGAAGCACAGCGCCACCGCAGGGACCCGGCGCTTTCGGGTTGCCGCGGGGACCAGGGCCAGCGGTGTCCGGCGGCGCGGAGCTGGCTGCTGGGGCGCCTCCTGCGGCAGGGCACGTGCCAGGTTGCCCTGCACGGACGGGGCTGTCCGCACCGGAACCTGCGGCCGGCGTGGTGATCGTTCAGTCATCGACGTGCCCCATCCATGGTTGCGCGAATCCGTTCGACTGCCCGCAGCTTGGCCGATGCCGCGCGCGGGTTCTCTGCGATTTCCTGCTCGGTGGGAACTTCGGTTCCCTTGGTCAGCCGCTTGAGCTGCGCCTTGTGTTCCTCGAGCTCAACCGGGAAGCCCTTGGGCGCCGAGGAACGGGAGCCGGCTGCGAAGATATCCTTCACGATCCTGTCCTCCAGGCTGTGGTAGGACATGACGACGATGCGTCCGCCCACACCGAGCACGGAAAGCGCGGAGGGAATGGCCCGTTCCAGCACGTCGAGTTCCTCGTTGACCTCGATGCGCAGTGCCTGGAAGGTGCGCTTTGCAGGGTGGCCGCCGGTGCGGGCCGCTGCTGCCGGAACCACTGCGCGGATGGCTTCGACCAGTTCGCCCGTAGTGGTGAACGGCTTGCCGGCACGGGTGGAGACAATCGAGGACGCGATGCGGCCGGCGAACTTTTCCTCGCCCCAGCGGCGGATGATCGAAACCAGTTCGGCCTCGTCATAGGTGTTGACGATTTCGGCAGCAGTGCGGCCGCGGCTGGTATCCATGCGCATGTCCAGCGGCGCGTCGTAGGAGTATGCGAAGCCGCGCTCACGCTCGTCGAGCTGCATGGAGGAGACGCCGAGGTCGAACAGCGCACCATCGATGGTTTCGAATCCGAGGTCCTGGACGACGTCTGCGATCTCGTCGTATACGGCGTGCACCAGGTCCGTGCGGTTCTCGAAGGCTGCCAGCCGCTCCCCCGCCAGGGCAAGCGCCTGCGTGTCACGGTCAATGCCGATGACGTGCAGTTTCGGAAAGCGCTCGAGCATGGCTTCGGTGTGCCCGCCCATGCCAAGCGTGGCGTCCACGACGACGGCGGTGCGCCCGGCTGCCTCGGCTGCCTCGATGGCCGGTGCCAGGAGGTTGATGCAGCGGTCCCGCAGTACGGGTACGTGCCGGTCCTCAGTTGGACGGTCTTCGTTCATTGGTCTCTCCCTCCGCTGCCTGTCCGGTTCAGCGGGTTCTTGGACCAGATCCCCATCCGCGCCTCACGGTACGCCTGGCTCCGGGGAAGGTGAGCCAGGTGAATTCCATGGGGCGGCTGGAGATCTCGTTCAAGATCCCGCCGGGTCCGGCGTCGAATTCCTCTGGGTACTGCTTTACTGCCTGCTGTGCAACGGCTAGAAGATGCCGGGCATCGTGTCTTCGTCAGTCTCCGAAAACGCGTTTTCCTGTTCCTCCAGGTATTCCTGCCATGCCGTGGCGTCCCAGATCTCGGCCCGGGTGCCCGCGCCGATAACGGCGAGTTCACGTCCGAGCCCGGCATACGAGCGCAGTGCCGGCGGAATAGTAACGCGGCCCTGCTTATCCGGGATTTCGTCAGAGGCTCCGGACAGAAACACACGAATGTAGTCACGGGCCTGGCGTGATGACAGTGGAGCCTGCCTCATCTGCTCGTGGACCTTCTCGAATTCCTTCTGGCTGAAGACGTAGATGCAGCGTTCCTGGCCCCGTGTCAGCACCAGCCCTTCGGCGAGTTCGTCACGGAACTTAGCGGGAAGGATGAGCCTGCCCTTCTCGTCAAGGCGCGGCGAATGAGTTCCGAGGAACATCGCCACCACCTGTCAGATATGGGAGTTACACCCCTCCTGCACTGCCCTACCCTCTTACGCCCCCCACTTTACTCCACTTCCCTCCACAGTCAACGCAATTCGATAACGTTTTCCGGCGCGTCGTGCCCGTGGTTCCCAACGCGGGCAAGGGAAAGCGGGGCGTGGTGTGCGGTGGAGGGAAAAGTGCTCTTCGAGGGGCCCACCGGCGGTTAAAAAGGAAAAGACCCGCAGCTGCGGGTCTTTTCGGCCTCCCGGGCCTGTGCCGGGGAGGAAAGTGGGGCTGGCGGCGCTAGGGCTGGTCCCGCTTGCGCTCATCCCATTTGTTCTCGAGGTTGGACATAAATCCACGGGGAGCCGCGGCGCGCTCCTTGCGGCCCGCAGGAATCTGCGTCTCAGCCTGCTTGCCCTTGGTGGTCGCGTAGTACATCCCGGCACCCATGACCATAAACCCAACAATCCCCACCAGGATGTTGAACGGACTGTCGAGGGTGATACCCAGGATCAGGACTGCTATCCCGGCAACTGCCACGAGTGCGCCCAGCACAATCCGCCGGGTAGACATGCCTCGGCCGGCCGAGGAAGCCATTGAATTGGCAAACTTCGGGTCCTCAGCGTGTAATTGCTGCTCCAGCTGATCAAGCAAGCGCTGCTCGTGTTCTGAGAGTGCCATTACTGTCTCCTTGCGGTCCAAATGTGCCCTGTAATCCAAGCAACGAACCCGGCGTGGTGGTTGTTCCCGCGGAGGTGTCGACGCTGATCTGCAACTAGCTCTAAGGATAGTTTGCAAACGGGTCCGGGGAAAGCGGCTGCCGGACGCTGCGGCTTCCTCTCAGCTAAAGCTCAGCCTTGCCCGCCCGGGGGCTTGTTCCGCTCCCGCCCCAGGAGGCGCGCCGGCATGATGCCGGCTTCCCCGAACCGCCGGTTGATGCGGTCCAGTGCGTCCTCCGCAGAGCGCCAGTTGTCATCCCGGCCGTCCAGCGTCAGCTGCTGGGCAGCGCCGTCGGCCGTCTCGAGCTTCTCCGCCCGCAGGCCAATCAGCCGCACGCTCATGGGCCGGCGGCCCAGTCCGGCCAGCAGTCCGCGCACCGCCTCATACAGAAGCTGTGCACTGTCCACCGGTTCAGTGAGCGTGCGGGAACGCGTCAGCGTTGAGAAGTCGGCGTACCGAAGCTTGAGCGACACGGAACGGCTTTGGAGTCCTGCCGCCCGCAGCCGGGCAGCGGTTCGGTGTGCCAGCCGCAGGAGTTCCGTCTCCAGCACCTCATCTTCATCCACGTCCCGGGCGAACGTCTCCTCCGCGCCGAGGCTCTTCTCCACGCGTACCGGAGTGACGGCGCGCGGATCCCGCCCCCAGGCCAGGTCGTAGACGTGCCTTCCGGTGGCACCGAGCAGGCGCTGCAGGACGGTGGGAGGCGTATGGGCCACATCAAAGACAGTATTGATGCCCACCCGGGCAAGGGCTTCGCGGGTTTTTGCGCCCACCCCCCAGAGCGCGGAAACGTCCAGGGTGTGGAGGAAGCCGATGGTCTCCTCCATCGGGACCAGCAGCAGGCCATTGGGCTTGCACCGTGCCGAGGCAATCTTCGCGACGAACTTGGTGGATGCGATACCCACGCTGGCAGTAATCCCCAGTTCCCGGGACACACGGCTGCGGACCAGTTCACCGATCTGCCGCGGCGGGCCCAGCCGGCGCATCGAGCCGGCGATATCCAGGAAGGCTTCGTCCACGCTCTGCGGCTCCACCAGCGGCGTTATGGATTCGAAGATGGCCATGAGCCGGGCCGACACCTGCCGATACACCCCCTGGTGCGGTTCCAGGACCTCCGCCTGGGGACACAGTCTGCGCGCGTTGGCCATGGGCATGGCGGACCGCACCCCGAAGCGGCGGGCCTCATAGGATGCCGAAAGGACAACGGACCTGCCTCCCAGGCCTCCGACGATCACCGGCCGGCCAACCAGTTCAGGACGGCGGAGCAGCTCAACGGCCACATAGAAGGCATCCATGTCCACGTGCATGATGGTGCAGTCCCGGTTTTCGGCCGCCGCCTGCGTTTCTGTACCCACGTCCCCATACTAGGCAGCCAGCTGACACTCCTCCGCTCGCCTAGACTGGATTGCAGGCCCTGACCCTTCGTCGATGCGGATCCCCATGAAGAAATTCCTCGCAGTTGCCTGCAGCGCAGCCATCCTGGCCGCAGTTGCCGGCTGCAGTTCCGACGCCACTTCCCCCGACACCACTGCGTCCCCCAGCACCTCGGCGGCATCCCCCTCGTCCTCGGCCGCGGAGGCCAGCCCAACGACGTCCCCCTCGCCTACATCCGCCATCGCGCCAGGTTTCCCCGAAGCCCTCATCCCCGTCTTCGCAGGATCCGAGCCCACCGCCTCCAGTTACGAATCTGACGGCAAGCTCGTTACTGCCTCCATGACGGCTTCCTCCCCCGCCGCCCCCGAGGAAATCCTTGCCTTCTACACGGCGCACTTCGAGAAACTCGGGTTTACTGCCCTTGAAGGCGACGCGGTGGATTCAACACCGGCCAAGGACTTCGCCCGCACTACTGACTCCGAGACGGAAACCGTGAACGTCTCAGTCGTCACCCGGAACGGCAGCTCCGTCTACACCGTGGGGGCGAACGTGCTTCCCGCTACCGCCGAAACCGCAGGATAGGACACTCCGTGAGCCAGGCACCCGCCGCATGGGAAGCAAACCCGGAACCCGGACAGGCACCGGGGGACGCGGTGCAGGAACAGGCCGCGTACCGCCAGGCCCTGTCCGCTGACCTGGAGCAGTTCCTCGATTTCCAGCGCGAGGTCCTGGAGGACGTGTCCAGCGAATCGGTTCCGCTGCTTGGCGCCGTCCACTCGCTGGCCAAAGGCGGCAAGCGCCTGCGTGCGCTGCTGAACTACTGGGGTTGGCGAGGCGCCGGCGGGGACGCACTGGGAGCTCCGGCAATCCGGGCCGGCGTTGCGCTGGAACTGTTCCAGAGTGCGGCGCTGATCCATGACGACATCATTGACCGGTCCGACACCCGCCGCGGCGCGCCCAGCGTGCACCGGCACTTCAGCAACCGGCACGCCGAAGCCGAATGGTTCCTGGACGGACAGCACTTCGGTTCCTCCGCAGCGATCCTCGCAGGCGACCTCTGCCTTGCGCTGAGTGAAGAGGCATTCACCTCCGTGGGTGAACGCGCTGCCTACAACACCCGGGCACGCGCCCTCTTCAACCGCATGCGCACTGAAGTCATGGCCGGGCAGTACCTGGATATTCTCGAAGAAGTGGTTGGGCCCGGGCATGAGCCCGAACGCGCGGTTGTGCGGGCCCGGAACATCCTGCGGTACAAATCCGCGAAGTACAGCATTGAGCATCCCCTCGCCATAGGCGGGGCGCTGGCCGGCGCCGGGAACGAGCTGCTGGCCGCGTACTCACAGTTCGCGCTGCCGCTGGGTGAAGCGTTCCAGCTGCGGGATGATGTGCTGGGAGTATTCGGTGATCCGGAGCTGACCGGGAAGCCTGCCGGGGACGACCTGCGTGAAGGAAAGCGCACGGTGCTGATCGCCTATGCGCTGAGCACCGGATCCGAGGCTGTCCGGAAGGAAATCACGGACAATCTCGGCCGGCCGGACCTGGATGACGACGCCGTAGCGTCCCTCCGGACGGCCATCGAGGAAAGCGGTGCGCTGGCTACTACGGAAGCACTGATTGCCGAGCACACCGAGCAGGCCTTCACCACCCTCGCCTCTCTGGCTGTGGATGAGCAGACCCGCTCGGCGCTTGAGCTACTGGCACATGCGGCCGTAACCCGGACTGCCTAGGGCACTTTCACCACGCCAGGGCCTGCGCCCGGCGGCGGATCTCCGTCTTCCGGCCTTCCTTCAGTGCGTCCACGGGACGTCCGGGGAGGGTGTCATCCGCGGTGAAGAGCCAGCGGAGCATTTCCTCATCGGAGAAACCCGCATCAGCGAGGACCGAAATAGTCCCCTTCAGGCTGTCCAAAATGGCGCCGTCGTTAATAAAGGCTGCAGGCACGCTGCGGATCTTGCGCTCACCGAGCCGCACCGCCAGCAGCGCGCGTTCTTCCAGCAGGCTGTGCACCTTGCTGATTGTTACGTCTAGTTGTTCAGCCACATCGGGCAGGGTCAGCCAGTCGGAAACCAGTTCCTCGAGTTCATTCACGTTTCCAAGATTGCCACGGCAGCAGCAATCCGGGCCAGTCGGAGCCCCTTTCACCCCTGCGGCATGGGCCGATAAGTTTTGCCGGCGGGTATCGCAATCCAGCAATTCTCGTGTAAATTCGCATTAGTCACAGTAATCACACCCGTAACACCCGTATCACTACTTGTTTTTTGTCCCGCGGACTGCGGCACAAAGCCGCCCCGCCAACAGATGAGGAAACGACCCGTTATGACCGTGCAGCCCAATGCCAGGCCGCGTACCGCTGCCTTGCCCCGCAAACTGAGCGTTGCTGTAACCACGGCAGCGATCCCGGCTGTCATGATGTCCTCGTTGGCTCTTGCCGATCCGGCCCAGGCCCAGGTTCCGCAGTCACCGGCCAAGGCACTGTTCCCGCAGCTTCCGCTGCAGGCCAAGAAGACCCTCCCCTCCGCCGTCATTCCAGCCGCCCAGCTCGCGGCGCAGGTCCCGGCCACGGTCGCCGCCGAATCCTCGGTTCCCGCGACCCACCGGATTGTTCCGGGAGACACGGTCAGCGCCATCGCCGCAAAGTACGGCCTGGACATGAACGAGCTGCTCCGGGTCAACAACCTCACGCCGTCCTCGATCATCTACGCAGGCAAGGAACTGAAGCTGACCGGCTCGGCACCCGCAGCGGCGGCTCCGTCCACCAAGGCGCCGGCCGCAGCCGCCGGAACCTACACCGTGGCTGCCGGGGATACCCTCAGCGCCATTGCCGCCAAGCACGGCGTCAGCCTGGCCTCCATCCTGCAGGCGAACAACCTCAGCATGACCACCGTGATCTACCCCGGGGACAAGCTCACCATTGGAGCAGGCGCCGCCACTTCGGTGACCGCCCCGTCATCCGCTGCTGCTCCGGCGGCTCCCGCCCCGGCTCCCGCAGCGCCGTCGGCCGGCACGTACACCGTGGTCCCGGGCGATACCCTGGGCGCCATTGCCGCCAAGCACGGGGTCAGCCTGAAATCGGTGCTGGACGCCAACAACCTCAGCATGACTTCAATCATCCGCCCGGGCCAGAAAATCTCCCTGTCCAGCGGATCGACCGTCACCACGGCTTCCTCGGCGCCGGCAGCTCCCGCGGCCGCACCCACGGACCTGGTGCCGAGCACTTTCCTGCACTACACCTACCCGCAGCACGTTGTGGCCAACGCCAACCTGAACAAGCAGGCGCTGAACTCCGTGGCGGTGCCTTCGCGGGCACAGATGCAGCAGATGGTTGCCGACACCGCCGCCTCCATGGGCGTTGATCCGGCACTGGCCCAGGCCTTCGCGCTGCAGGAATCCGGTTTTGACCAGCGTGCCGTGTCCCCGGCAAACGCCATCGGCACCATGCAGGTCATCCCCTCCTCCGGCGAATGGGCCTCCGGACTGGTGGGCCGCGAGCTCAACCTGCTTGACCCGCAGGACAACGTCACCGCCGGCGTGGCGATCATCCGGGCGCTGGTCCGCACCAGCCCCAGCCTGGAGGTTGCCATTGCGTCCTATTACCAGGGCCAGTACTCGGTGACCACCCAGGGAATGTACGAGGACACCAAGGCATACGTGGCGTCCGTCCTGGCCCACCGGGCCGGGTTCTAGCACGCACGGAACTGGAGCCGGGAGGCGGATCGGGTGTCGATCCGCCTCCCGGCTCCTTCCGCTTATAGGATCAAAGGGTGCATGAGCCCGTGAGTGACCCTCTCCTGGAAACCCTGGTAGACAACCGCTACCTGGTGCGGTCCCGCATCGCGCGCGGCGGAATGTCCACTGTCTATCTGGCAACCGATACCCGGCTGGACCGCGACGTCGCCCTGAAGGTCCTGTACCCCCACCTCGCGGCGGACCGCGGATTCCTCGACCGTTTTGAGCGGGAGGCCAAGTCCGCTGCCCGCCTGTCCCACCCGCACGTCGTCGGCGTCCTGGACCAGGGCGTCACCGACTCGCTGTCCTATCTGGTCATGGAATACGTTCCCGGCCGCACGCTGCGTGACGTCCTCAACGAGCGGCACAGGCTCTCCCCCCGCCTGGCGCTGGCCATGATGGATGCCGTGGTGGACGGGCTCGCCGCCGCACACGAAGCGGGGCTCGTGCACCGCGACGTCAAGCCCGAAAACGTGCTGCTGGCCAGCAGCGGTGCCATCAAAATAGCGGACTTCGGCCTGGCCCGTGCCGTGACTACCAGCACGAACACGGGCACGCTGGTGGGCACCGTCGCTTACCTGGCCCCTGAACTTGTCACCGGTGCAGGCGCTGACGCACGCAGCGACATCTATTCCGCCGGCATCATGCTCTACGAGATGCTCACGGGTTCCCAGCCCTTCACCGGCGAAGTGCCAATCCAGGTGGCATTCGCCCACGTGCACTCCTCGGTCCCGGCGCCTTCCGCCGCCTGCCCCGGACTGGCTGAGGACCTGGACGAGCTGGTGCTCTGGTGCACCTCGCAGGACCCGGAGGGCCGGCCGGTGGACGGCCGCGCCCTGCTGGGGGAACTGCGCCACATCCGCACGTCCCTCACCGACGAACAGCTGGACTTCCATGCCCCGGGCAGTCCCCCGGCACAGCGTCCGGGCCAGGGCGACCGGACAACCGTCATGACACCGACGCCTTCCGGCGCCACGGAAGTGATCAGCCAGGCGCAGCCCAACGCCACCGAAGTCCTGCAGCGCACGGACAACGCCACCACCGTCCTGGGGCACCCGCTCACCGCGGAGGGCTACCAGGACGACGATGGTTATGACGGGCACGGCGACGACGACGGCGACTACCCTGAGCTCTCCCCACGGGCAGGCCGGCGGCTTGCCAAGAAAGACTTTAAGGCAAGCCAGAAAGAGGCCAGCCGGGCAGCGCAGCGTCCTGAGGTATCCCTGCGTCCGGGCCGTCCGCGCAGGCGGGGCGTCCTACTGGCGCTCCTGGTTACCCTGCTGGTTGCCGCGGCTGCCTTCGCCGGCTGGTTCTTCGGAGCCGGTCCCGGAGCACTGGTGTCCATCCCGGAGGTCTCCAACACATCGGTCGAGGCCGCTGGAAGCAGGCTTGGCGAGGAAGGACTCCGCTATACCACCAGCGAGGTGTATGACGAGGTGATCTCGGCCGGAATGGTGGTGGGAACCGATCCCGCCGCCGCGCAGCAAATCCGCCGGTTCCAGCCGGTGACGCTGCTGGTGTCCCGCGGACCGGAACTCTTCAGCGTCCCCAACGTCATCCAGCGTTCGCTGGAGGACGCCCGGGAGAAGATCACCGAGGCCGGTCTCGCCACCGGAACCGTCACCGAGGAATTCAGCGAGGATGTTCCCGCAGGGCAGGTCCTCGCGCAGGTACCCGCAGCGGACGCTGACCTTCGCCGCGGCACTCCCGTGGACCTTACGGTGTCCAAGGGCCCGGCACCTGTCGAGGTCCCGGTGGTGGCCGGGAAGACCGAGCAGGAGGCGGTACGGCTAATCCAGGAGGCCGGATTGTCTGCCACCGTCTCCCCCGAGCGCATCAACAGCGTGGATGTTCCCAAGGGATCCGTGGCAGTGCAGACGCCGTCCTCCGGGCTGGTGGAGCGGGGCGGAACGGTGACACTGACCATTTCCGACGGGCCGCGCATGGTCCAGGTGCCCAGCTATGTGGGCAAGCAGGCGGACACCGCACGCGAGGAACTTGAACGCCTGGGCTTCCGCGTCGAGGTCAACGAAATCCTGGGCGGTTTCTTCGGAACGGTCCGGGCCCAGGATCCGGCGGGCGGCACGGCCCCGGAGGGTTCGGTCATTAAGCTGACCGTCGTCTGACAGGACGCCGGCACAGGAACGGGGACTGCCCAGGCAGTCCCCGTTCCTGTTCGGAAAGGTCAGCTCTTCTCCGCGAGGGCTCCTGCCACCAGGAATGCCATCTCCAGGGACTGCATGTGGTTCAGGCGTGGGTCGCAGACCGACTCGTAGCCTTCCACGAAGGCCTCCTGGTCCACGGGATCTGCTCCGCCCAGGCATTCGGACACGTCATCGCCCGTCATCTCGACGTGCAGGCCGCCCGGGAAGGTGCCCAGCTCGTTGTGGACCTCGAAGAAGCCGCGGACCTCGTCCATGACGTCGTCGAAGTTGCGGGTCTTGTATCCGTTGGGGGACGTTACCGTGTTGCCGTGCATGGGATCGGTTACCCAGAGTACCTGGGCACCGGAGGCGGTCACCTTCTCCACCAGGGTGGGGAGCTTTTCGCGGATGTTGCCGGCACCCATTCGCGTGATGAAGGTCAGGCGCCCCGGTTCGCGTTCGGGATCCAGTTTCTCGATCAGGGCCAGTGCGTCCTCAGCCGTGCTGTTGGGGCCGAGCTTCACGCCAATGGGGTTGCGGACGCGGGACAGGAAGTCCACGTGCGCCGAATCCAGGTCGCGGGTACGCTCACCGATCCACAGGAAGTGGGCGGACGTGTCATAGGGCTGGCCGGTCCGCGAATCGATCCGGGTCAGCGCCCGCTCATAGTCCAGCAGCAGCGCTTCGTGACTGGCGAAGAACTCAACGCGTTTCAGGGCCTCGAAGTCGGCGCCGCAGACGTCCATGAAGCGCACTGCGCGGTCGATGTCCCGGGCGAGGGACTCATAGCGGGAGTGCGCCGGGTTGGCGGTGAAGCCCCGGTTCCAGTGGTGGACCAGCCGAAGGTCTGCGAAGCCGCCCTGGGTGAAGGCACGGATCAGGTTCAGGGTGGATGCGGAGGTGTGGTAGGCCCGCACCATGCGTGCCGGGTCATGCCGGCGGGACTCGGGGGTGAACTCGAAGCCGTTGACCATGTCTCCCCGGTACGCCGGGAGCGTCACACCGCCACGCGTTTCATCATTCGAGGAACGCGGCTTGGCAAACTGGCCGGCCATGCGTCCCATCTTGATCACGGGCAGGGACGCCCCGTAGGTCAGCACCACGGACATCTGAAGGATGGTGCGGACTCGTGCGCTGATCTTGTCCGCCGTCGCAGCCTCGAATGTCTCCGCGCAGTCGCCTCCCTGCAGGAGAAATGCCTTTCCCTGGGCAGCCTGGGCAAGCCGTTCACGCAGGATGTCCACCTCGCCGGCGAATACCAGCGGAGGGACCATGGAGAGTTCCGCTACGGCGGCCTCATAGCCGGGGTCTTGGTGCCAGGTGGGCTGCTGGGAGATGGGCAGCGAACGCCAGTCATCGAGTCCGGGATATACGGCGGCACCCGAGGACGGCGGGAAACTGGGATCAAGGTCAGCAGGTTTTTGGGTCACCCCTTAACCCTACGTCGCGGCGTCCGCCCTCAGCGATCCAATGTGTCCTGTTACGCAGGAATCGGGTGCGGCAGGGCCCTTAGGCACCCCGCGGGGACTGCTGCGACCCGCCGGAGCTGTTGTCTCCGCTGCCGCCGTCCGCAGGGGTCTGCTCTTCCGCCTGCTTGGCCTTGTCCGGGGAACCGATGACGGTAACCTCGCCGGGTTCCTTGTGGCCCTTTCGGCGGCCGGTACCCGGACCTACCCCGGTGTCAGGAGTATCGGCATGCGCCAGGCGGACAGCCGCGCTGCGGGACTCTGCCGACTTTGACGCCTTGCGTGCCGCCGCCATCTGGTCCTTAACGGTGCTGGCGTACACGTCCACGTACTCCTGGCCGGAAAGGCGCATGAGCTCGTACATGATTTCGTCAGTGACCGAACGCTGCACAAAGCGGTCGTTTTCCATGCCCGCATAGCGGGAGAAATCCAGCGGCTCACCGACAATAATGCCGATCCGGCGGATATTCGGGATGCGCCGCCCGATGGGCTGGACCTTATCGGTTCCGATCATTGCCACGGGGATGACGGGCACACCGGTCTGCAGTGCCATCTTCGCCACACCGGTCTTGCCGCGGTACAGCCGGCCGTCGGGGCTGCGGGTGCCTTCCGGGTAAATGCCCAGGAGGTTGCCGCTCTCCAGCACCTTCACGCCGGCACGCAGCGCCGCCTCGGAGGCAGCACCGCCCGAACGGTCGATGGGCAGCTGGTTGGAAAGGCGGAAGAACGCTGCAGTGAGTTTGCCCTTCAGGCCCCGGCCCGTGAAGTATTCCGACTTGGCCAGGAAGCTCACCGGACGCGGTACGGCCAGCGGCAGGAAGATGGAGTCCGAGAAGGAGAGATGGTTGCTGACGAGGATCGCCGGCCCAGTGGCGGGAACATTGTCCATACCCTTGACCCACGGCCTGAACAGGAGATTCACCACCGGTCCGATGAAAATCGTCTTCATCACCCAATAGAACACGCGGCCAGCTCTCCCGTCGGACAAGACAATTAAGGAACCAATCAAGGAACCAATTGAGGAACACAGTGGGGAACCCGAATGGCACCCCCTGGTACTACTGTAAGCGCCGCGGCGGCAGCGTAGAATTTCTGCCGCTCCTGACACGGCCGACTTTGTTTCCGGCGGGGTGGAAAAACGCGCGCCTAATGCAACCATAGAGACATGACTTCCCCAGGGGGCCCGGCACCATTTTCAAGCGCCGGAGAAGGCCCGAACGCATCCACCGGCGTGCTCCTCAGCCATGGCTTCACCGGTTCAACGGTGAGCATGCTGGGCTGGGCCCGCTATCTGGCCGAGGCCGGGTATGCCGTCAGCCTTCCCCTGCTGCCCGGCCACGGAACCACCTGGCAGGAGCTGGCACGCACACCCTGGCAGCACTGGTACCGGGGCTATGAGGACGCGTACACGGAACTGGCCGCGCGGACGGACCGGGTATTCGCCGCCGGACTGTCCATGGGCGGCGCCCTGGCGCTGCGCCTTGCTGCCCGGCAGCCGGTAGCCGGAGTCGCCGTCGTCAATCCCGGCCTGACCGTCGCCGACCCCCGGGCCCGTTACGCCCACCTGCTGAAGTATGTGTTGCCCTCCGTTCCCGCGATCGGGAACAGCATCCGCCTGCCGGGACAGGACGAGGGAGCGTATTCCCGCACTCCGGTGGGGGCCGTGGCCCAGCTCCTTCGGCTCTTCAAGGACACCGCAGAGCACCTGCCCGAGGTGAAGGTGCCTGTGATCGCCTTCCGGTCGACCGTGGATCCGGTGGTGCCGGAGTCCAGCATGGACCTGGTGCGCAGGCAGCTTGGCACAACGGAGCTTGAAGTAGTGCCCCTCCCCAACAGCTACCATGTGGCCACGATGGACCATGATGCACCGCTGATCTTTGACCGTTCCCACGAATTCATCCAACGGGTGAGTGCAGGTGCCGCAGCATGAATGAACGCGAACCGGACCGTAACGAGTCCACGGACGAGGCCACCTGGCTGGACCTGGTCGCCCGCCTGCAGGAAACTCCGGACACTGATCCCCGGCAGCCTTCCCCCGAGCGCCAGGCTCCCGACGGCGATTCCGCCCAGGCGCCTGGCCCCGCCGCCCCGCCCGCGGGGCCGCGCTCCGCGGCGGACCGCACCCGGGCCATTTTCGAGAACCAGCCGCTGCGTGCGACCCCACCCGCCGGACCCCGTGACTACAGCCCGGAAGAGGACGAGTCAGACGGCTCATTCGTCCCGGAGGAACCGCCGCCGCTGGGAAGCGGCGAACCGCTGGTGATTTTGGCCTGGCTGGGTGCCGCGGGAGGACCGCTGCTGCTGCTCCTGTTTGCCATGTTCTGGCGCGGCGCACCAATGGCCGTGGTGCTGGGCGTCGTCGCCATTTTCGTCACCTGCGCCGGCTACCTGCTGTTCCGGCTCCCCCAGTCGAGGGATGAGGGCGACGACGGCGCAGCGGTCTAGCGGTGAATCACCGCCGGGCGGCAACCCGGGAAAGGTCTGCTGCGCCGATCAGCCCGGCTGCCGGCCCGAGCGCCGCCTTTTCGATGCGGGCTTCCGGACGGAAACCACGGCCCGTGAGGTTCCGCGAGTAGGCCCTGCGGGCCGGTTCCAGCAGCAGCTCACCGGCGTCGCTCAGACCCCCGCCAATCACGAACATCCCCGGGTCCAGGGCCGCAGCGAGGTTGGACAGTCCCAGTCCCAGCCATTCGCCAACCTCTCCTACCAGCTCAATGGCAGTGCGGTCCCCTTCGAGCGCCAGCCTGGTCACTACGGCACCGGTAATGTCCGGGATGTTGCCGCCTACACTGCCCAGGATCTCCTGCGCCACCGGCGAATTTGCGGCAGCGAGCTCACGGGCTTCGCGTCCCAGGGCGTTGCCCGAAGCGTACTGTTCCCAGCAGCCGCGGTTGCCGCACTCACAGCGCTGCCCCTGCGGCATGATGATTTGGTGGCCGAACTCCCCCGCAACGCCGAAGCGTCCGCGTTCCAGGCGGCCGTCCATGATCATCGCGCCGCCGATTCCGGTGCCGAGCGTGATGCAGACGAGCCTGCTCTCTCCCCTGCCTGCCCCGAAGCGCCACTCAGCCCAGGCGGCGCCGTCGGCGTCGTTGGCGAGATACACCCGGCGGCGCAGCAGCCGTTCCAGGTTCTCCTGGAGGGGCTCGTTGCGCCAGGCCAGGTGCGGACTGAAAAGCACCGTGCTGCCGGAGAGGTCCATCCAGCCGGCGGCACCGATGCCCACCGACCACACGTGCTTGTGCGCGGAAAGTTCCCGGACCAGTTCAACGATGACGTTCTCGACCTCTCGCGGGTCCTGTCCGGGCGTGGACCGGCGGAGGACTTCCAGTACCCGTCCGCTGGCATCAACCAGTCCGGCTGCCACCTTGGTTCCGCCAATGTCGATCCCGATGGCCAGGCCGCGCCGTCGCATCGGAGACGAAAGCCGCACGCTCCGCCGCGGACGCAGGGGGTCTGAGGGCCTGCGGGACCACCGCGCGGCAGGGGCGGAAAAAGGAATCGGAGCTGGGTTAGGGGCATGCATCAAAGACCCATTGTAGGCAACGGGCAGCCGGCGAGGACGCAAGCGTTATGCATTCGAAAGTTACCCGCGAGTATAAAATGTGATCTAGGTTATAGGCTTAGGAGCAACCCGCCGTCCAAACAGATACCAAAGGAGCTATCGTGCGCGAATACAGCGTTCCGGTCCTGGTGGAAACCGCACCGGAAACGAACACTACGGACCTGCTTCTGGAACAGGCTGCCAAGCCCTCCAATCCGGCCCTCTTCGCCGTGCGCTCCACCGGTGACGACTGGAAGAACATCACCGCCACGGAGTTCCTTGCCGATGTCTCCCGCATTGCCAAGGGCCTCATCGCCAGCGGAATCGGACAGGGCGACCGCGTAGGCATCATGGCCCGTACCCGCTACGAATGGACCCTCGTCGATTTCGCGATCTGGTTTGCCGGAGCAGTCTCCGTTCCGGTCTACGAGACGTCCTCCCCCGCGCAGGTTGCCTGGATTCTCGGCGACTCCGAGGCTGTCGGCGTAGTGGTGGAGGCCGCACGCCACGAAAACGTGGTCCGCCAGGCAGGTGCGGATGAGGATCTCTCCGCCGTCAAGAACGTCTGGCAAATCGACGGCGGCGGGCTGGACGCGCTGCGCGAGGCCGGGGCGAAGGTTCCGGACGAAGAACTCGAAGCCCGCCGGTCCTCGGCCGGGCTGGCGGACACGGCCACGATCATCTACACCTCGGGCACCACCGGAAAACCCAAGGGCTGCGAGCTGACCCACGGCAACTTCGTCAACCTCTCCCGCAACTCGACGGCAGCGCTGCCGGAGGTTGCCAAGGAGGGCGCCCAGACCATCATGTTCCTGCCCCTGGCCCACGTCTTTGCACGGTTCATCTCCGTCCTCGCCGTCGCGGCCGGTTCCACCGTGGCCCATACCCCGGATGTGAAGAACCTGCTCCCGGACCTGCAGAGCTACAAGCCCACCTTCCTGCTGGTGGTCCCCCGCGTCTTTGAAAAGGTCTACAACTCCTCGATGCTGAAGGCCGAGGACGGTGGCAAGGGCAAGATCTTCCATGCCGGTGCCAAGACGGCCATCGAGTACTCCAAAGCCAAGGAAACCGGCAAGGTGCCCCTGGGACTGAAGCTCCGCCACGCCCTGTTCGACAAGCTGCTCTACTCGAAGATCCGCACCGCCATGGGCGGACGGGTTCAGTACGCGATCTCCGGCGGCGCACCGCTGGGAGACCGGCTGGGGCACTTCTTCGACGGGATCGGCGTGATGGTCCTGGAAGGCTACGGCCTGACCGAAACCACGGCACCGATCAGCGTCAACACTCCGCAGCTGATCAAGATCGGCACCGTAGGCGCACCGCTGCCGGGCAACGCGGTGAAGATCGCGGAGGACGGCGAAATCCTGACCAAGGGCATCAGCGTCATGAAGGGCTACTTCAAGCGCCCTGACCTCACCGAGGAAAACTTCGCCGACGGATGGTTCCGCACCGGCGACATCGGCCAGCTCGACTCTGACGGCTTCCTGCGGATCACAGGGCGGAAGAAGGAGATCATTGTCACCGCCAGCGGCAAGAACGTCATCCCGGCACTGTTGGAAGACTCGATCCGCGCGGATGCGATCGTCTCCCAGTGCGTGGTCGTGGGTGACCAGCGGCCGTTCATCTCCGCCCTGATCACCATCGATGAGGAAGCTCTGCCCGGCTGGCTGGAACGGCACGGCATGCCCGCGTCAACCACCGTGGCCGAGGCAGCACAGTCCCGGCAGCTCCAGGATGAGCTGCAGGCCCTGGTGGACCAGGCCAACAAGGCGGTTTCCCAGGCTGAGGCCATCAAGGTGTTCAGGGTAGTCAGCACCGACTTCACTGAATCCAGCGGCCACCTCACTCCGTCCCTGAAGATCAAGCGGGCCCAGGTGCTCAAGGACTTCTCCGACGTGGTCGAGGATATTTATTCAGGCCAGAAGGTCTAGCCGCCGCCACACTGCCGGCTGGCACAAAGGCAGGAGCCCCGGATGTTCCGGGGCTCCTGCCTTTTTGGCGCTCGGCGCCTTAGGGCCGCAGCGCTGTGTCCTGGGGGTTTGTTCCGAGGGAAAGGAGCGCATTCTCCACTACCTCGGTTAGTGCCGGATGGATCCAGTACTGGCCGCGCGCCATGGAGGCGGCGTCGAGTCCGAAAGCCATGGCCTGGATCAGCGGCTGGATCAGCATGGAGGCCTCGTGGCCCATGATGTGGGCACCGAGCAGCTGCCCGGTGGTGCGGTCAGCGAGCAGCTTGACGAAGCCGGTGCTGTCCTCCATGGCCCAGCCGTACGCCGTCGACCCGTATTCCTGCACCGCCATCACCAGGTCCATGCCGTTGGCCAGGGCGTAATCCCGCGCCTCGGCTTCGGTCAGGCCCACCGAGGCGATCTGCGGGTGGCTGAACACGGCGGAGGGAACAAAACGATGGGAGGAAGCCTGCAGGTCGTCAGGGTGGACGAGGTTGTGGGCCACCGTGCGTGCTTCCAGGTTGGCGACGTGCTTGAGCTGATCGGCACCGCTCACGTCTCCCAGCGCCCAGAGCCCGGGAACCGGCTGGCCGCCGCTGAGTACCCGCTGGTATTCGTCCACGGCCAGGCGGCCGTCGGGCTCCACGTCAAGGCCTGCCGCCGCGGGGTCCAGCCGGTCCGTGTTCGGGACCCGGCCGGTGGCAACCAGGACCAGGTCGACGTCGAGCTCCGACGTTCCGGCGGGTCCCTCCAGGACGGCGCGGACTGATCCGTCCGCGTTCTCGGCCAGGGAGGCAAGCTGCGTGTTCAGCCGGACGTCCCACTGTCCTGATGCTGCGGCAGTGAAACGCTCGGAGACAGTTTCGTCCTGCGCACGGAGCAGCGCTCCGGACCGCACGGCCATGGTTACTTCTGATCCGAAGGCCGAGAAAACGAAACCGAATTCGGCGGCAATGTAGCCGCCACCGAGGATGAGCACCCGGTCCGGCAGCTCGTCCACGCGCATGACAGTGTCAGAGGTGTGCACCTGGGGCAGGCCAATACCCGGAATGTCCGGGAGGACCGGCCGGGAACCGGCTGCAACCACAATCTGGTCCGCGGTGATTTCCTTCCCCGATGCGGTCTCCAGCCGGTGCGGGGAGGTGAATCGCACGTACTCGCTGTAGAGGGTGACGTTCTCCAGCTCTTCCGCCCGGTAGCGCCGGCCGCCCTCGGAGATCGCATCGATCCGGCTGAAGATGCGGTCCCGGATTTCGCGCCAGCGGACTTTTTCCACCCGCTGGTCCACTCCCAGCCGGGCGGCTTCGGCTGCCGAAGCGGCGAGCTGGGCGGGATAAACGAACATCTTCGTAGGAATGCAGCCAACGTTCAGGCAGGTGCCGCCGAAAGTGCCGCCGTCAATGACGGCTACCTTGCGGTTGTCCCAGTCGGGAGTGATAAGGGAATTGCCGGAGCCGGAGCCGATGATGGCGAGATCGTAATGGGTCACCATCCCAGTCTATCGGCGCCGGTTCCGGCATCCCCGGGTGTTCTCTGCTGCCTTAACCGTGCTCGATAACCACCAGCAGGTCACCGCCGTCCACCTGCTGCACGCCGCTGACGGCGAGGCGCTTGACGGTACCGGCAACGGGTGCCGTAATGGATGCTTCCATCTTCATGGCTTCGATCGTCGCCACCGTCTCGCCGGCGCCTACCTGGGCACCTTCCTCCACCGTCACGGTCACTGCCCCGGCAAACGGTGCTGCGACGTGGCCCGGCTGGGCGGGGTCCGCCCGTTCGGAAACCTTTGCGTCCGTCGTGACGCTGCGGTCCCGGACCATGACCGGACGCATCTGGCCGTTGAGGGTGGTCATGACCGTGCGCATGCCCTTCTCATCCGGCTCGGACACGGCCTCCAGGGTGGCAATGAGCCGCACGCCCTTTTCGAGTTCCACCACGTGTTCTTCCCCGGGGCGCAGCCCGAACAGGTAGTCCCGGGTGTCCAGCACGGAGAGGTCTCCGTAGGTTTCCCGGACGGTGGCGAACTCCCGGGCCGGCCCGGCGAACAGGAGCCGGTTCAGGGTGTCCCGCCGCGTGGCGGAGTCCCCGGCCAGGCCCTGACTGTCCACCTCGGTCAGTTCCACCTGGCGGGCCTTGGGTTTGCGGCCCTGCAGCGCCTTGGTACGGAAGGGCTCCGGCCAGCCTCCGGGAGGATCGCCCAGCTCTCCGCTGAGGAAGCCGATCACTGAATCCGGGATGTCATAGTTCTGCGGGTTTTCTTCGAAATCCTCCGGAGCGACATTGCTGCCCACTAGCTGCAGTGCAAGGTCGCCCACCACCTTGGAGGACGGGGTGACCTTGACCAGCCGGCCCAGGATCTTGTCTGCTGCCGTGTACATGTCCTCGATCGCTTCGAAGCGCTCCCCCAGCCCCAGGGCAATGGCCTGCTGGCGGAGGTTCGAGAGCTGTCCGCCGGGAATTTCGTGGCGGTAGACCCGCCCGGTGGGCCCGGCCAGCCCGGATTCGAAGGGCGCGTAGACCCGGCGCACGGCTTCCCAGTACGGTTCCAGCGAGCTCACGGCTGCCAGGTCCAGGCCGGTGTCCCGTTCGGTGTGCGCCAGCGACGCCACCAGCGAGGATGCCGACGGCTGGCTGGTGGTGCCGGCCAGCGTTGCGCTGGCTACGTCGACGGCGTCGACGCCGGCTTCCGCGGCGGCGAGGAGCGTCGCGAGCTGGCCCCCGGCCGTGTCATGCGTATGCAGGTGGACCGGCAGGTCGAACCGTTCCCGCAGGGCCGCTACGAGTTTCGCGGCCGCCGCGGGACGAAGCAGTCCTGCCATGTCCTTAATGGCCAGGATGTGCGCGCCGGCGTCCACCATCTGCTGGGCCAGGTCCAGGTAGTAGTCCAGCGTGTAGAGCTTCTCCTGGGGATCGAGCATGTCCGAGGTGTAGCAGAGCGCTACCTCGGCCACGGCGGTCCCGGTGCGGCGGACGGCTTCGATGGCCGGGGCCATCTGGGACACGTCGTTGAGCGCGTCGAAGATGCGGAAAATGTCGACGCCGGCGGCGGCGGCCTCCTCGACGAACGCATCAGTGACTTCGGTGGGGTATGGCGTGTATCCCACCGTGTTCCGGCCGCGCAGCAGCATCTGGATGCAGATGTTGGGCAGCGCCTGGCGCAGCGTGTCCAACCGTTCCCACGGGTCCTCGCCCAGGAAACGGAGTGCGACATCGTAAGTGGCACCGCCCCAGGCTTCGACAGAGAGCAGTTCGGGTGTCAGCGCCGCGACAGCCGGAGCTGCTCCGGCCAGGTCGCGGGTGCGTACCCGGGTGGCGAGCAGGGACTGGTGTGCGTCGCGGAAGGTGGTGTCAGTGACAGCCAGTGCCTGCTGCTCGCGCAGTGCGGCCGCAAATTTCTCCGGGCCCAGTTCCAGCAGCCGCTGGCGGGACCCCGGTTTCACTTCAGGGAGGTCCGTCGGCAGTTTTTCCCGCGGGTCGATCTGGGCCGGCAATTCACCGTTGGGCTTATGGACGGTGACGTCGGCGAGCCAGTTCAGCAGTTTCGTGCCCCGGTCCGCGGGACCGCGGGCATTGAGCAGTTCGGGACGCTCTTCAATGAAGGAGGTGGCAACATCTCCGGCGACGAAGTCCGGATCCTCGAGGACTGCCTGCAGGAAGGAGATGTTGCTGGAGACTCCACGGATGCGGAATTCTGCCAGCGCCCGCCGTGCCCGGTTGACGGCCGCCGGGTAGTTGCGCCCGCGGCAGGTGAGCTTCACCAGCATCGAGTCGAAGTGCGGGCTGATGTCCGCGCCGGCGTAGACGGTGCCGCCGTCCAGCCGTACGCCTGCACCGCCGGCGGACCGGTAGGCGCTGATCTTCCCTACGTCCGGCCGGAACCCGTTGGCCGGATCCTCGGTGGTGATACGGCACTGCAGGGCCGCCCCGCGGATCTGCAGCTCCTCCTGCACCAGGCCAAGGTCAGAGAGATTCTCGCCGGCAGCAATGCGCATCTGGGACTGGACCAGGTCAACGTCGGTGATTTCCTCGGTGACCGTGTGCTCTACCTGGATGCGCGGGTTCATCTCAATGAAGACGTGCTGTCCGGCACGTTCCCCAATGGTGTCCACGAGGAACTCCACGGTTCCGGCGTTGACGTACTTCAGCGACTTGGCGAAGGCCACGGCGTCACGGTAGAGCGCCTCGCGGATGCTGTCATCCAGGTTCGGCGCAGGCGCAATTTCAATGACCTTCTGGTGCCGACGCTGCAGGGAGCAGTCACGCTCAAAGAGGTGGATCACGTTGCCGTCATTGTCCGCGAGGATCTGCACCTCGATGTGGCGGGGGCGCAGCACAGCCTGCTCCAGGAAAACCGTGGGGTCACCGAATGCGGAATCGGCTTCCCGCATGGCAGCCTTCAGAGCTTCAGGGAGGTCATGCGCGGTGTCCACCCGCCGCATGCCGCGTCCGCCGCCGCCGGCAACCGCCTTGACGAAGATGGGGAACCCGATTTCCTCCGCTTCAGCCAGCAGGGCTTCGGCGTCAGCGCTGGGAGCGGTTGAGCGCAGTACGGGGATGCCCGCCTCGCGGGCGGCGTTGATGGCATGGACCTTGTGGCCGGCCAGTTCCAGGACGTCTGCGTCCGGGCCAATGAAGGTGATGCCGTTGGCCTTGGCGGCACGTGCCAGCTGCGGATTTTCGGACAGGAAGCCGTAGCCCGGGTAGATCGCATCGCAGCCGGATTCCTTGGCCACGCGGATGATCTCGTCCACGTCCAGGTATGCACGGACAGGATGCCCCTCGCTGCCGATCAAATACGCCTCGTCAGCCTTCTGGCGGTGGATTGAATTGCGGTCCTCATGGGGGAAGACGGCGACGGTCTTGGCCCCAAGTTCATAGGCCGCGCGGAACGCACGGATGGCAATTTCGCCGCGGTTGGCTACCAGGATCTTCGAGAACATTGCACTCCTGCGTCGTTGCGTCGGGATGGAACGGACCGTTCAGCGCTAGGTCTTCAGTTTCTGCACGGCCCGAACATTCGGCAAGCGGGTAATTCACATCACATCGAACATAGTTCAGTGCACGGCTCAGATGTGCAAACCCGCGCCTGCCCGGCCTGTCGGGTTGTGTCACATAGAATGATTACGGTTCCCTGGCACGGACCCGGCGCCCGTGATCCCTCGACACGTTAGGTTTTGGTTCAACAAGTGCAAGTAGTGAGCATCAGCAGCCTGAAGGGCGGCGTCGGCAAGACCTCCGTAACGCTGGGTTTGGCCTCAGCGGCCCTGGCCGCCGGCATTCCTACCCTGGTGGTTGATCTTGATCCGCATGCCGATGCCACCACGGGCCTGGCCGTGTCCCCCGGCAACAACCTGGGCATCGGGGACATGCTCCGCAGCGCGCGCCGCGCAGACCTTGCTGCCAATGTGGTGCCAAGCGGATGGGTTGAGACTGCCCGAAAGCAGCCCGGAAACGATCCCAAGCGCCGCCCCGTGCTGGATGTAGCCATGGGTTCCGCCTACTCCGGCATCTACGACCGCCCGGACCTCGGCAAGCGGGATCTGCGCCGCCTCTCCACCCTGCTCGGCAAGGTCACCGGTTATGGCCTGGTGCTGATCGATTGCCCTCCGTCCCTGAACGGCCTCACGCGGATGGCATGGAGCGCCAGTAACCGGGTACTTCTCGTCGCTGAGCCCGGGCTCTTCTCCGTCGCCGGCACCGAACGCACCATGCGCGCACTGGACCTGTTCCGCCAGGAGTTCGCCCCGAACCTCGCCCCGGCAGGTATCGTTGCCAACCGCGTCCGCCCCACCTCCAACGAACACACGTTCCGGCTCGCGGAAATGAAGCAGATGTTCGGTGACCTGCTCATGGAACCGAACATCGCCGAGCACGCCAACTGGCAGCAGATCCAGGGCGCTGCACACTCTGTCCACCACTGGCCCGGTGACTCCGCGAAACAGGCGGCGGGGTCCTTTGACGCGCTGCTCAAGAACCTGGTCCAGACGGGCAGCATGCGCAACCGGGTCATGCGACGGCCGGCGGGCTAGTTCCTCCGCCGCACGCCCTCATGAGAGCAGGACGCCGGACAGCAAAAAGGCCGCTTCCCTTTCCGGGAAAGCGGCCTTTCGCTTTAAGTTTTAGCTGATCTTGCGCGCAGCCCTGCGGCGGCTGAGCTCGTCTTCCGGGAAGGAATGGTCTTCGGCGTGTTCGCTGGGAAGCTGCGCCAGGCTGCCTTCGACTTCGCGCCATACCCGCCCTACTGCGATGCCAAACACGCCCTGGCCACCCTGGACCAGGTCAATGACCTCGTCCGCGGAAGTGCACTCGTAGACGCTGGCGCCGTCGCTCATGAGGGTGATCTGGGCCAGGTCCTCCACACCGCGTTCGCGCAGGTGTTCGACGGCGGTGCGGATCTGCTGCAGGGACACTCCGGTATCCAGAAGCCGCTTGACGACCTTCAGGACGAGGATGTCGCGGAAGCTGTAGAGGCGCTGGGTGCCGGAACCGGACGCTCCGCGCACGGCGGGCTCCACCAGTCCGGTGCGTGCCCAGTAGTCGAGCTGGCGGTAGGTGATGCCTGCTGCCTTGCAGGCAGTGGGGCCGCGGTAGCCCGCGTCCTCATCGAGAACCGGCAGGTCTTCGGTGAACAGCAGTCCCTGGGCACTTGCCGGCAGAACCTTTCCGGGTGCTACGGCGCGGTTTTCGCCGGCATCGCCTTTCGGACTCACTGTTCCTCCTAGTAATGGTTCCCGCAACGTCTATAGCCGCTTGGTTACCACAGCGGAGACGGACGGCCAGTGCCCTGCCGGGCCTGGTAACCTGCCGGCGCTGATGCCTGCAGTTTTCCTAGTGTGTCTCCGGTAACCCATTGGCGCAATGGGAACTCTATGCTTCGACGTTAGATCCGTGCGCGGGCTAGGTCAAAGATGCGGCGGGTATTTTTTGGAGCGTGTCGAATCCGTCAGCGCTCAAAGTCCTCAGGCTCGACGTCGGCGAGGAACTCCCGGAACTGCCGCAGCTCCTGCTCGGCGTTCTCCGCTTCGTCCTCATCGTCCTCCGTATCGGACTCGGTAATGCGCACGCCGGCCTCTTCCAGGACGGTTTCGGCGCACATGATGGGGCACGGGACCCGCAGTGCGACGGCGATGGCGTCCGAGGCGCGGGACCCCACCCGGGTGCCGTCGTCGAACACCAGTTCAGCGTGGAAAACCGTGTCCTCGACAGAGACCAGCCGGACTTCGGTCACCCGGCGGCCCAGCGCCTTGATGACGGCAGCCAGAAGGTCATGGGTCATGGGTCGAGGGGGCACGATCCCCTGCTGCACGAAGGCGATGGCGCTTGCTTCGGGCGCACCGATCCAGATGGGCAGGTGCCGCCCCCCTTCCGTTTCCTTGAGAAGGACCAGGGGCTGGTTGGACGGGAGTTCGATCCGAACACCCACCACTTCGACTTCCTGCATCGGCTTCAGCTCTCCATCCGGGCTATTTGTCCGTGGACCAGGGCGCTGTGCAGGCTCAGGCAGAGATCGCTGATCTCCCGGGCCGTCTCCGCGGCCCTCGCCTGCGAGGCGACGTCCCGCCGTGAGGCAACCGGGGCAATGGCACGTTCCACCAGTCCAATTTCCCGGTCCGCTGCCGCCCGGAACGGCCGCAGGTGCCTTGGTTCGATGCCGTGGGCTTCGAGCTGGCGGCACGCTTTGGCGACTTTCAGGGCGTGTTCATCATACTGCTGCGCCTCGGCGCTGATAAGTCCGTAGCTGATGAGGCTGCGGACCAGTTCGGCGGCGGCTCCGGACTCCGCCACGAGTTCGTCGAAGGAAAGCAGGCGCGCGCGGCTTCGTGCAGCCAGTTCCCCGGCGAGCTGGTCCGAGACGGCACGGGGTGCCAGGGTCAGGCCCCCGGGGAGGGATTCGGGCCGCTCCCCGCGGTCAACGGCGTCAAGGTAGTCCTTGATGACTTTCAGCGGCAGGTACTGGTCCCGCTGGAGGGCCAGGACAAAGCGGAGCCGCTCGACGTCCTGGGAAGAGTACTTCCGGTACCCGGCAGCGGTCCGCTGCGGTGAGACGAGTCCCTTTTCTTCCAGGAACCGGATCTTGGAGGCGCTAATGCCGGGAAACTCGGCACTCAGGTCCGCGAGGACCTGGCCGATGTTGAGTACACGCGGGCGCGCCCGCTCCGCAGCGGAGCCGATAGCCCGCCGCGCTGCCTCTGGTCCTGGCATCCGCGTGCGCCTTTTACGCCGTGCCGGCAGCCGGGCGCGCAGCGTAGAAGGTGAGCCGGAACTTGCCGATCTGCACTTCATTTCCGGTACGCAGGAGCAGGTTGTCCACGCGGTCGTTGTTGACGTACGTGCCGTTCAGGCTCATCGAGTCCACTACCCGGAAGCCCTCCGGCGTGCGGCGGAACTCAACGTGCTTGCGGGAAACCGTCACATCGTCCAGGAACACGTCCGCGTTGGGATGGCGTCCGGCAGTGGTGACGTCCTGGTCGAGGAGGAACCGTGCTCCGGCGTTGGGGCCCGAGTGCGCAATGAGCAAAGCTGAACCGGCCGGCAGGGCTGCTACGGCAGCCCGCTCGTCCGCGCTGAGCTTGGGCTCGATCGTCGTTGCGTCGGAGATTGGCGGAAGGCTGATCGACGTCGTGTCCTCCGCGCTGAAGCCACGCTGATCATCCGCTGCTGCGGCGTTGTAGTCCTCGCCCGCCATGGTGTTTCCTCCCCAAAAAGAACCGGCCAACCCGCCCAGGCGGCGGCTGGCCAAATGTACACTCACTTACCGTTCGTGCCTTACCGGCTGTCTTAGCCTACCTGCTATGAGCCGTCTGCGGCACAGAGGATCCGGGCCCCTCTTCCAGCCCGGGCATCCCGGCCGGACGAATCGCCGGTTCACACCCTGACGTGGACCTTCACTGATTGGCTGCGCCCTCAGTCCAGAACCGCCAGCTGCACCATGCTCGGCAGGCTTGCCGGACCAAACCAGGTCTCCAGCGCGTCGACCAGGTCTGCCTGGCTGTCCGCAGAGCTGCCGCCGCCCTCATCCGGTTCGGACTCCAGCCAGACGATGTGCCCGTCCGGCCGCAGCAGCCGCGAGGGCACCTGCGGATGGAGCCCCGCGCCGGCGATTGAATCCACCCGGTCTTCCCAGCCCTCCAGCAGCAGCTCGCCCGTCCGGTCCAGCAGCACTCCCCGCCCGGTATGCATCCGGTCGTACAGCGTTCCCTGGCCCAGCGGGATGTCCCGCTGGCGGCGGCCTACGAGGTCCGGACCGGGGCCAAAGTCATACCGGATATCCAGCGCGGTGATCTTGCCGATCAGGTGCCGGTTGACGGCGTCGAACTCCATGAGTTCCGTGAGCAGTTTCCGCACGGCCTGCGGGCCCGGCTCCGTGGAGACCAGTTCTGACTGCGCGCGGGTGGTGTTCAGGACGTCCGCGGCGACCGGGTGCCGTTCAGTGAAGTAGGTGTCCAGCAGCTCATCAGGCGCCCACCCGTTCACCGCTGCGGCGAGCTTCCAGCCCAGGTTCAGGGCATCCTGCAGTCCCAGGTTGAGGCCCTGGCCGCCGAAGGGAGGATGCACATGGGCGGCATCTCCGGCCAGGAACACCCTTCCGGACCGGTAGGCCTCCGCCAGCCTCGTCGCGTCCCCGAAACGGGAAATCCAGCGAGGCGAGTGGGCTCCGAAGTCCGTGCCGGCGTAGCTGCGCAGCTGCTGCTTCAGTTCGTCCAGACCCGGCGGGACGGTGCGGTCTTCGGCAACGCCGTCCGCCGGAACCACCACCCTGAACGCACCGCCGTCCACGGGGCCTGCACCGAAGTCGCGGTGGGTTTCGCGGACGCGGGAAGACACCGCCGCCACCTCATCGGGCGGCGCCGTGAACTCCACTTCCCCCAGCAGGAACTCCCGCCTGCTGGGCTCGCCCGGGAAGCCGATCCCCGCCAGGGACCGGACTATGCTGTGGCCGCCGTCGCAGCCAACGAGGTACCGCGCCCGGAGTTCACTGCCGTCCGCGAGCGCTGCCGTGACGGAGGCATCGTCCTGCGACAGGCCGGTGAGTTCGGTTCCCCGGCGGATATCCACGCCCAGTTCAAGTGCACGCCGGGTCAGCAGGGTTTCGGTCTCAGTCTGCGGAATGCCAAGGACGTAGGGATGGGTGGTGTCCAGTTCCGGGGCACTCCGCAGGATTCCCGCGAAGAATCCGTCCAGCGGATACCGGGGGCCGGCTGCTGCGAACTGCGCCCCGAGTCCGCGCTGGTCCATGATCTCGATGCTGCGGGAGTGCAGTCCCAGGGCACGGATAACGGTGTTCTGTTCAGGCTCCTTATCCAGCACCACCACGTCCACTCCGTGCAGGCGGAGTTCACTGGCCAGGAAGATTCCCGTAGGGCCGGCTCCGGCGACGATTACTTCGGGCACAGGCGTCCCCCTCGATCCCTCTGGACTGTCATCTCAGCGAAGCGTACGTCCGTACCGGGAAAATGTTGAGGGAACAGGTTCAGGGCAGGATCTCCAGACGCAGAATGCGGTCGCCCTCCGGAGCCGGGAGTCCCCGGCCGTCCGTATCGCTGCTCAGGCCCCACAGGCTCCGTCCGGCGCGGCCACTGCGTCACGCAGCTGGCCTTTGCCGGCAAGCGATCAGGTGTCCTGGGCACTGTCCCGGTTCCCGGCATCGCCCGTGGTGGGGACTTCAGTTCGGCCCTGTCATCAATCCGTCTCCTGCGGCACAGTAGAAGGACGCCGAGAGGAAGCAGGTGGTACGCCGTGGAGGTTCTTTTTCTGCATGGGGCGGGCGGATGGAAGGACGATCAGCAGATTGCCGGGGAACTGCGCTCACGCTTAAGGGTTCCAGTGTCCATGCCGCGCTTTCCTGATGACGGAATGACCGCGGAGGCATGGCTTGCCGGCATCGATGCGGCGTTGGAACCGCTGGGTCCGGAGACCGTGATCGTCGGGCATTCGTTTGGATCCTCGATGGCGCTGCTGCGCTTTGCGGTGCTCCCGCCGGAACCGATGCCCCTGGGGATGGTGCTGCTGGCCACGCCATTTTGGGGATCTGAGGGCTGGCAGGGAGAGTATGCCCTGCCAGCCGGCTTCGCCCTTCCGCCGGGGCTGCCCGTATTCCTCCACCACTGCCGCGACGACGACACAGTGCCATTCGAGCACCTGGACCGCTACGAGGCGCTGCTTCCCGGTGCGGTGGTCCGCCGGCATGAAACCGGCGGCCACCAGTTCGGGGACCAGCTGGACACAGTGGCCCGGGATGTCGCCGCCCTGGGTTCCTAGACCCCGACGACGAACCTGAGCGCGCTCCAGACCAGGACCGTGGTGATGGTGGTCCAGAGCACGATCGCCACGCCCTGCCAGAGCAGTACCCAGCGGCGCGAGGTGCCGCCGGCTACGAGGATCGAAGCCGTGAACTGGGTGGGGATGGCCAGCGGACCCAGGATGCTCGCCCCCGGGACACCGAAGCGGACCAGCCAGCGCTTGAAACGCAGCCGTCCCTTCGATTCGGGTTTGGCGGCGGGCACCGTTACCAGAGTGGCGGTGCCGGCGGCTGCGGCGGCAGCGGACTCTGCCCGTGCATCCACCCGGCTGGTGACGGCGGTGCGGGCCCGGGCGGTCACCAGGACTACCAGTGCAACGCTGGCAAAGTTGCCGACGGCGGCCGCGGCAGCGGCAAGGACGGGGTTCAGCCCGCCGACGACGCCGATCATGGCCCCCGCTTCGCCTTCCAGGAAGGGGACAGCGGCAGCGAGCACCAGGATGAAGGGCTGCATGAATTCAGGCACCTGGCCTAGCAGCTCCTGGAAGTTGTGGACGAGTTCCTGGGTGGGGTTCATCGAGCTGGTTCCTAGTCTCCTCAGCGGGGGCCTCTCCCCCGGCTTGTGGAAGCAGTAGAAACCGTGTTCCCGGAACAGGGTCAACCCCTGGGCGGAACGGCCCGCCGGCACGCTTACCGGCTGATCCGCTCATCCGGCTTCCCGTTTGTCCCGAACACCTGCCGCAGACCCGCCAAACAGGCCTACCCTGAAAGACCGCGGGTGGACGAGCGGCAATCCAGGAACAGGGAGCATCAGCATGTGCACAGGCATTCGGTACAGCGACGGCAACGGCAACCTTTATCTCGCACGGAATCTGGACTGGACGTTCGGTTATGGCGAACGGGTAGTGGTCGCACCTACCGGATATGCGCCGAAGTCACCCTTTGGCGCAGTCCGGGACATCAAGCACGCGGTCATTGGCATGGGGATCGTGGAAGAAGACACCCCGCTCTATTTCGACTGCGGCAATGACGCCGGCCTGGCGGTAGCCGGGCTGAACTTCCCCGGATACGCCAGCTATGCCCCGGACCAGGTGGCCGGAGCGGTCAACGTGGCTGCGTTCGAATTCCCGCTGTGGGTCGCCACCCAGTTCGCCACCGTGGACGAGGTGGAGGCAGCGCTGGGCAACGTGGCTATTGTTGACCGGCCCATCAACGAAAAGTATCCGAGTTCGCTGCTGCACTGGATCATCGGCGACGCGAGCCGGTCCATCGTCGTGGAGTACACGGCTGCGGGCATGCAGGTCTTCCATGACGATGTAGATGTCCTGGCGAACCAGCCCGGGTTCACCTGGCACCACGAAAACCTGCGCAACTACCTCAACCTGTCCCCGGAGTTCCCCGAGGAGGTGGTGCTGAACCAGGCGCACCTGACCCCGTTCGGCTCCGGCTCGCTGATGCGCGGCATTCCCGGTGACTACTACTCGCCGTCGCGCTTTGTCCGGGCTGCCTACGTGCACGCCCACTATCCGCAGAAAACCAGCGAGGCGGACAACGTCAGCCGCGCCTTCCACACGCTGCAGCAAGTAGCCATGGTGGAGGGCAGCGCATCCATGGGCAGCGGAGACTTCGAAAAGACCATCTACACCGGCCTGTTCTCGTCCAGGACCATGACGTACTACTGGAACACCTATGAGGACCCGGCCATCCAGAGTGCGGCGCTCGCCGACCACAAGCCTTCGGGACAGGACCTGGTGGTCGTCTAGCGGCGGCGATTAGCGGGCGCCCCGTTCCCCGGTGCCCGCATTCAGTCGGGAGTGCGGGTGGTCCGTTCCCCGCCCGCGGGCTGCGCGCCGCCCATCATCTGCTCGGCGATCTTGTTGGCCCGGACCAGCACATCCAGCTGGGCCTTGTTGTACAGCTCCGTCAACGCATTCCCGAACGTCTCCGTGCTGAGCTGGTGCCCCTGGGACAGGTGCCCGGCGGGATTCCTCAGCCAGGGGTAGTTGGCGAGGTGCTTCACGATGACTGCTGCCACCCTCTCGGCAAGGGCCTGCCGGGTCTGCTCGTCGGCGTCCGCGGGAAGGTTCTCGATGTCCGGCCCCGTGTCGTCACTCTCATCCGCGGACATCTTCCGGATATCCTCAAGCGCCTCCTCGTCATAGAACCGGGTCATAAGGTGGACGATAGACCGGTCGCTTTCGGACAGCCGTGAAGCAACCGCTTCGAAACCCGCCGGCACATCCGCTGGCGCCCGATGTTCAATGATCGCGGCAATGTGCGCCCGGGCCTGGTGCAGCGCATCGATGCGCTGCTGGAGTTCGGCATCCACTTCCCGCAGCACCTCTGCCGTTCCCGGGTCGGCATCCGCGGCATTGCCCAGCCGGGACAAGGGGATGCCCAGGACGGCGAGTCTCCGGATGCGGAGCAGGCTGACCAGGTGCCGCACCTCGTACTGTTTGTAGCCGTTGTAGCGCCGGTCAGGCTCCTCGAGCAGACCGAGGCGGTGGTAGTGCCGCACGGTGTTCACGGTGGTGCCGGCAAGATCGGCGAGTTCGCGCGTACTCCAGGACATGCGCCTCATCTTTCCCTCCCGCGAACCCGGTGTACAGCGCTCCCGCATCCCTCCGGGGGAATGTTTCCCAGCCTTCGGGCATTTACCCAGTGACCCCAGCACCCAAGGAGTTCTCCCACATGCACACCGCTTCCTCTTCTTCCCGGGGACAATCCGAAACCGGACCCGGCCGGATACGGCGGGCCGGCGTCGTCGTCATCGGAGCCGGGCAGGCAGGCCTGTCAGCCGGCTACCACCTGGCCCGGCGGGGCTTTGCCAGTGCCCTGGCCGAGCGGGACGCCGAGCGGAGCTTCGTGATGCTCGACGCCGGAACGGCGCCCGGAGGTGCCTGGCTGCACCGCTGGGATTCGCTCACCATGGCCACTGTCAACGGAATCTTCGATCTTCAGGGATTCCGGCAGGCCCCTCCTGATCCCGGCACCCCTGCCCGGATTGCGGTCCCTGAATATTTCGCGGCGTTCGAGGAACGCATGCAGCTTCCAATCCTCCGTCCCGTCACGGTCTTCTCGGTGCGTCCGGCAGACGATGACCCCGACGGTGAGCTCCTGGTCGAATCCGACGCCGGTACCTGGGCTGCGCGGGCAGTGATCAATGCCACGGGAACCTGGGACAACCCCATCGTGCCCGAGTATCCCGGCTCTGAGGGCTTCATCGGCCGCCAGCTGCATACCCGGGACTATTCCTCGCTGGAGGAGTTCGCGGGGCAGCGGGTCGCCGTTGTCGGCGGCGGCATCTCAGCCATCCAGCAGCTGGAGGAGATCTCCCGGGTGGCCGAGGTTTTCTGGTACACGCGGCGGGAACCGGTTTTCCGGGACGGACCCTTCGATGCGGAGGCAGGAAAGGACGTGGTGGCCCGGGTTGCGGCGGATGTGGAAGCGGGCAGGCCCACCGGCAGCGTGGTTTCCTACACGGATCTGCTGTGGACCCCGTACGCACTGGCCGCGAGGGAACGCGGTGCGCTGGAACGGAGGCCGATGTTCACCGGCATCGAGCCGGATGGCGTGCGGGAGGCCGACGGCTCGCTGACCCGTGTGGATGCCATCCTGTGGGCCACGGGTTTCAAGCCGTCACTGGCGCATCTTGATCCGCTCCGGCTGCGCAATGAGCGCGGCGGAATAGAGGTTCACGGCACGGTGTCCGCGGCGGATCCGCGCGTCCACCTGATCGGGTTCGGCCCCTCGCAATCCACCGTCGGAGGGAACAGGGCCGGGAGGGACGCTGTCCTGGCCGTTGCCGAACAGCTCGGCGCCGTGGCTGTCCGCAGCTAGGCAACCGGCAGCGGTTTGCTGCTCCTCAGGCGAGTCCGCCGTTGGGATAGATGACCTGACCGTTGATCCAGCGCGAGGGACCGGCCAGGAACGCAGCAACTTCGGCAATGTCCTCCGGGGTGCCGAGGCGCTCCAGCGGAGCCAGCTGGGCGAGCCTGTCGATGGCCTCCTGGTCCTTGCCGTCCAGGAAGAGCGGTGTGGCGGTCGGACCGGGAGCAATCGCGTTGACTGTGATGTCCCTCCCCCGCAGTTCACGGGCCAGCACCGGAGTCAGGGCCTCAACTGCAGCCTTGCTGGCCGCGTACGGCGCGTAGGTGGGATGCTGCAGGCGGGTCTGGCTGGTGGACACATTCACCAGCGCCCCTCCGCTCCGAAGCCGCTGGGCGGCCAGCTGGGAGACCACGAAGCTTCCGCGGATATTGGTGCGGTGCATCCGGTCGAGTTCATCCAGGTCCAGGTCCACCACCGTTGAGAGGACCATGATTCCCGCGGTGTTGATGACGACGTCGATTCCCCCGAAGGCGGCCTCGACATCGTCAAAGAGCCGGGTCATGGCTGCGGAGTCTGCGACGTCCCCGCCCACGGCGATGGCCCGGCCGCCGTCGGCATTCACTTCCTCAACCAGCTCCGTGGCCCTGTTGACGTTCCCGGCGTAATGGACCGCCACGGCAAAGCCGTCCCTGGCGAGGCGCCTGGCGATCGCCCGGCCGATTCCCCCTGATCCGCCGGTGACGAGGGCAATCCTTGGATCCCGGGATGTGCTGGATTCAGACATGTTGTGCTCCGATCGAGGAGGGACGTAAGTACATACAGCCACGAAGAGGGCCGCCGAGTCCACTAACTTGCCCGTGGCGGCTTGCTGTGAACAACTTCAACGCCAGAGAACGCGCAGCCGAAGCCGGACCTCCCACACTGCGTTGCTCCTGTCACCTCCGGTGACCACTCGTACCTCTTCAGTAACGAAGAATGGGAAGGATGGCCGTTCAAGGGCACAAAAAAGCCCCGGCCGGACATAGTGTCCGCCGAGGCGATTTTAGTTTCTGTCGGGTTGACAGGATTTGAACCTGCGACCCCTTGACCCCCAGTCAAGTGCGCTACCAAGCTGCGCCACAACCCGTTCCGCTGATCCGTGTGGCCGGTTTGTTTCCGGCCGAACCAACTCAAATACTCTACATCATGGTTTGCGTTTTCCCCGCATCGGCGCCGCCCCGGAGTTCACATTGGCTCCGGGGCCGGCGGCCGTGCTAGCGCGTGTTAGCGCTTGCCTGGCTTACCGCGCTTCTCGCGGACGCGCATTGACACCTCAATCGGTGTTCCTTCGAACCCGAAGGTCTCCCGCAGACGGCGGGTGATGAAGCGCCGGTAGCCGGGATCCAGGAACCCCGTGGTGAACAGGACAAACTTCGGCGGCCGGGAGGACGCCTGGGTGCCGAAGAGGATGCGGGGCTGCTTGCCGCCGCGTACCGGGTGCGGGTGCGCGGCGACGAGCTCGCCAAGGAAGGCGTTCAGCTTGCCGGTGGGAATGCGCTTGTCCCAGTTCTCCAGGGCCAGGTCCAGGGCGGGAACGAGCTTGTCCTTGTGCCAGCCGGTCTTGGCGGAGATGTTGACGCTCGGAGCCCACTCAACGTGGGCCAGGTCGCGCTCAATTTCGGTCTTGAGGTAGCGGCGGCGTTCGTCGTCGAGCAGGTCCCACTTGTTGAAGGCCAGGACCAGCGCACGGCCGGAATCGATCGCCAGCTGCAGGATGCGCACATCCTGCTCGGAAAGGACTTCGTCCACTGCCAGGAGCACGACGGCGACCTCCGCCTTTTCAAGCGCGGCCTGCGTACGCAGCGAGGCATAGAAGTCTGCGCCCTGGGCCATGTGCTGGCGGCGGCGAATGCCTGCGGTATCCACGAAACGCCAGGTGCGCCCGCCCAGTTCGATCAGCTCATCCACCGGGTCGCGCGTGGTGCCGGCGAGGTCGTCCACAACTACGCGGTCGCTGCCGGCCAGCTTGTTCAGCAGGGAGGACTTGCCCACGTTGGGGCGGCCGATGAGCGCAATGCGGCGCGGGCCGCCGCTGGATTCCAGGCCGCCGTAGGCGGAGTACTCCGGCAGCACGTCCAGCACGGCGTCGAGCATGTCTGCGGTGCCGCGGCCGTGCAGCGCCGAGACCGGGTAAGGTTCGCCGAAGCCCAGGCCCCAGAGCACCGAGGCGTCCGCTTCGTTCTGGACGTCGTCCACCTTGTTGGCGACGACGATGACCGGTTTGCCCTTGCTGCGCAGCATGCGCACCACGGCTTCATCGGTGGCGGTGATGCCAACGGTTGCGTCGACAACCAGCATCACGGCGTCGGCGACGTCGACGGCGATTTCGGCCTGGTCGGCTACGCGGGCATGGATACCGCGGGCATCGTGCTCCCAGCCGCCGGTGTCCACCAGCGTGAAGTTCACGCCGTTCCAGGTGGCGGGGTAGGACACGCGGTCGCGGGTAACGCCGGGGGTGTCTTCAACCACGGCTTCGCGGCGGCCGAGGATACGGTTCACCAGGGTGGACTTACCCACGTTGGGGCGGCCCACAATGGCGACGACGGGGTCCAGCCGCAGCGGCGCGTCTTCGTCATACTCGTCGTAGCCGCCGGCCAGCAGGGCGGCGTCTTCGTCGTCGAGTTCGTAATCGGAGAGCCCGGCGCGCAGGGTTTCGGCGCGCAGGTTGGCTTCGTCGTCGTCGAGGGCCGCAAGCCGCTCGTCGATCTGGTCCTCGCCTGCCGGGATGTACTCTTCGGAGTCACCGTCAAAGGTCGGGTTGGCGTTCATAAACTATTGCTTTCTTTCCGTTGAGGCCGTCGGCGCAGCTGCGCACGGCCGTCTCCGGACGTTCAGCCCGGGTAAGTGTTGGGGTGCCGGCACGGAAAATCCCATGCGGCCACCAGTCCATTGAAACACGGCAAGGCGCCGGGACCCCATTGGAGTCCCGGCTGTCCGCCTGCCGTCAGTACTTAGTGCGTGCTTGAAAAAACCACATCCAGCACGGCCCGGACCGTTTCTTCGAAGTCCAGGTCAGAGGAATCAACGGTGATGACGCCGTCGGCCGCCTGCTGGAAATTCACCACAGTCGAGTCCTTCACGTCGCGGGTGAGTACCTGCTCCCGCAGCGCCGCGGCGGACTGGGAGCCGCCCAGCTGCACGCCCCGGCGGCGCAGGCGCGCCTCCTCGGATGCCGTGAGCAGGATCCGCACCTCGGCAGTGGGCGCCACCACCGTGGTGATGTCCCGGCCTTCAGCCACGATCCGGAGCCCTGAGTCCTTGATGAGCTGCTGCTGGCGGCGCACCAGTTCGGCGCGGGCACCGAGCGTGGTGGCCACGGCGGATACATTGGAGGACACCTCGGGTTCGCGGATCGCCTGGGTGACGTCCTCTCCCCCAACCCGGACCCATTCGGCATCCGGTGAGGTACTCAGGTCAATGTCCGCGTTCCGGGTCGCGGCTTCAACGGCCACTGCATCCGCCAGGTCAATGCCCGCCCGCATGCAGGCGATGGTCACCGCCCGGTACATGGCACCGGTGTCCAGGTAGTTGGCGCGCAGCCGGCGGGCCACTTCACGGCTGATGCTGGACTTGCCGGACCCTGACGGTCCGTCGATTGCCACCACCAGGGGCTTGCCCAGCCGAAACTGTGCCGGGTCCTGCTCTGTCATCACTGAACTACCTTCCAGCCGCGCGCGGTCAGTTCGCTGACCAAGCCATGCACTTTGCTCGGCAGCACCGAGATTTCCACCCGTCCAACCTGGCGTCCGGAGGCGTGCTCCAGCCGAAGGTCTTCCAGGTTGACGCCTATTTCGCCGATCTCCGTGAGGAGCCGGGCGATCTGTCCGGGGGTGTCGTCCACCAGGACGGTGAAACTGACGAAGGACTGCGGGGGCGTACCGTGCTTGCCCGGAATCCGTGCCTGCCCGGTATTCCCCTCGGCGATGAGCTGGGCCATATCCAGGCGCGCGCCGTCGGCGGAGGGGTTTTCAAGCGTATTGATCAGTCGGTTCAGGTCCTCCCGCACCCCGTGCAGGATGCTGACCAGGCGCGGTGCGTTGCCGCTGAGGATCTGGACCCAGAGCTTGGGGTCGCTCGCCGCAATCCGGGTGACGTCCCGCAGTCCGTTGCCAGCCAGGGCCAGCGCTGGAGACGGGGTGTCCTGCAGCCGGCTTGCTACCAGGGAGGACATGACCTGCGGAAGGTGGCTGATCAGCGCCACCGAACCGTCGTGCTCTTCGGCATCCATGCGCGAAACAACGGCACCGAGGTCGATCGCCAGGGCTTCGGCGGTCTTCACGGCTTCCGGGGTGCTCTCCTCGGCGGCGCAGATAACCCAGGGCATCGAGGTAAACAGGTTCCCCAGCGCCGCCACCGGTCCGGACTTTTCCCGTCCGGCCATCGGGTGGGTGCCAACATACCGGGACAGGTCCGTCCCGGTGGCCCGCAGGTCCGCCAGGACGGCAGCCTTGATGCTGGCGATGTCCACGACGACGGCGCCCGGCCAGTCCGCCAGTGCCTGCGCCGCCAGGGACGCAGTCACGTCCGGCGGCGCGGCGACGACTACCAGCTGGGGCGCGAAGCCGGGCCCTGCGTCCTGGAGCAGGCGTCCGGCGCCAATGTCCTTCGCCACCGCGGCGGTGGAGGGGGAAATATCTGAAAGCACGACGTCGATGCCGCGGGCCCGCAGGCCCAGGCCGATGCTCGCACCCAGCAGTCCGGTGCCGATGACCAGCACCGGTCCGGACAGGTGTGTGCCCCCGTTGGCCAGCACGGTCACGGGACTAGAGGCCCACGACGGCCATCAGGTGGCCGACTTCGTGGCGTCCCAGGACACGGATGCTGCCCTGGCGCTGGTCATTCAGGCGGATCGGGCCCATCTGGGTGCGGACAAGGCGCTCCACGGGGTGGCCAACGGCGTCGAACATGCGGCGGACAATGCGGTTCCGGCCGGAGTGGAGTACCACCTCCACGAGGATGTGGCCGGGAGTCGAGTCCACCAGACGGAACGAGTCAACCTTGGCGAAGCCGTCCTCCAGCTCAATACCTTCACGCATCTGGGCGCCGATGCCGTGGGCCATGGGCCCGCGCACCTGCACCAGGTAGGTCTTGGGCACCTCGTAGGAGGGGTGGGTCAGGCGGTTGGCCAGCTCGCCGTCGTTGGTCAGCAGCAGCAGGCCTTCAGTGTTGGTGTCCAGGCGGCCAACGTGGAAGAGGCGCTCATGCTTGTTGGTGCTCTTGAGGTAATCGCTGATGCACGGCCGGCCTTCCGGGTCCTCCATCGTGGAGACGACGCCGCGCGGCTTGTTGAAGACGTAGTACTTCTGCGTCTCGTCGAGCTGCAGGCGCATGCCGTCCACGTGGATGGCCACGGTCTTGGGGTCCACGCGCACGCCGAGCTCGGTGACGACTTCGCCGTCGACCTCCACACGGCCCTCGGTGATCATTTCCTCGCAGACACGGCGCGAGGCTACGCCGGCGCTGGCCATGACCTTCTGCAGCCGGATGCCCTCGGGATCGTGGTGCTCGGAAATGACGGGCTTGCCCGGACGGCGCGTGTGCGTGCGCTTGGTCACCGGGCCCAGGTTCTTGCCGAAGCGTTCGTTGCGGAAAGCCCGCTCGCCGCCGCCCTTGCCCTTCGGGGCGCCGGTGCGGGGACCGCCGGGCTTGAAGCCGCCTTCCTTGGGCGCGCTTCCCTTAAAACCGCCGGACTTCGGTGCGCCAGACTTGAAGCCTCCCTGCTTGGGGGCGCCTGCTCCGCCTGAGGACTTCGGGCCTCCGGTGCGTCCGGTGGCGGGCTTGGAGCCCTTGCCGAAGCTGCGGCTGGAGCCTGCTCCCCCGCCGCTGCGCGGATTACTGCGGCCTGAGCCGGAACGGGGTGCCTGTGTCATTGAGAAGTCCTTCGGATGTAGCGGTCAGTAAGTAGTTTCTTCAAATTCCGGGAGGTTTTCCAGCCCGGGCAAGTGCGGTGCGATCTGCGGCAGTTCCTCTACGCTGCCCAGACCCAGCTTTTCCAGGAAAAGCGGGGTTGTCACGTAGAGCAGTGAACCGGTTTCGGGTTCGGTTCCGGATTCAGTTACCAGCCCCCGCTGGATCAGCGTCCGGACCACGGAATCCACGTTGACTCCACGGATGGCCGAAATTCGTCCGCGGGTGACCGGCTGCCGGTAGGCAACCACTGCCAGGGTTTCCAGCGCGGCCTGGGAAAGCCGGGCGCTCTGCCCTTCGAGAACGAACTGCCCAACGACGTCGGCGAAGGCGGGGCGGGAGTAGATTCGCCAGCCGCCGGCAACTTCCCGGAGCTCAAAACCGCGCGGTTCAACTGCGCGCAGTCCGTCAGGTCCGTCCCCAGTATAGCCGTCATACTCTTTGCGCAGACCGTCGAGGAGTTCTTCGGCGGCCACGGCGCCAATTCCCAGTGCTGCGGCAAGGCTCGCGGCGCTCACCGGCTCGCTGGCCACCATCAATACCGCTTCGGCTGCGGCACGCACGCCGCCGGGCCGGTCCCCGACGCCTCCACCGTTGGCCGCGGAGGTGTTTTCAGTGCCCTGGTTCGAGAGCTGCGGCTGCATCGGTCTCCTCGTCAGCGTCGTCGTATTCATCGGTGAGGGTGGAGGCGGACCAGCCAAGGGAGCCGGTTCCGGTCCAGGTGATCTTCAGCTCGCCCAGCGGCTCAGGCTGGTCGAAGGCCAGCACTCCGTCGCGGAACATTTCCAGGAGTGCGAGGAAGCGGCCAACAATTTCCAGCGGTGTGGCTCCCTCCGCCAGTTCCAGGAACGTCAGCGGGCTGCCCTGCCGGAGCCTGTCCCCGATAATCCGCGCCTGTTCCCGCACGCTGACACGCGGTGCGTGCAGGTGCGCCAGGCCGACTTCGGTGGGCGGACCGGGTTTGGGTTCGAGCGCCTTCCGTGCCAGCTGACCGAATTCCCCGGCGCTCGTTTTCCAGACCAGTTCCGGCAGCATGGCAGCCAGGTGCGGCTCCAGCGCGGTGTCCCGCGGGAAGCGGAGGCCTTCTTCCTCGAGCCGGCGTTCCATCAGGGAGGCAACCTCTTTGAAGGCGCGGTACTGCAGTAGCCGGGCGAAGAGCAGGTCCCGCGCCTCCAGCAGGGCGATGTCGTCGTCGTCCTCCACGTCTCCAGCCGGAAGCAGGCGGGCTGCCTTCAGGTCAAGGAGCGTTGCCGCGATCACCAGGAACTCACTCGCTTCGTCCAGCGCCCAGCCCTGGCCGGAAGCCGTCAGCGCGCGGATATAGCCGATGAATTCGTCGGTGACCGTGGCAAGGGCAATTTCAGTGATGTCCAGCTCATGCTTGGTGATGAGCCCAAGCAGCACGTCGAACGGGCCGCGGAAGTTCTCCAGCCGGACCTCGAACCCGGCCGCGGCGGCCGTATCCCCTGCGGCGCTAGGGTGCGCCGCCGCGGGCAATCAGTTCCTTGGCCAGCCGGCGGTAGGACTCAGCGCCGGCGTGGTTTCCGGCGTAGGAGGTGATGGGTTCGGCAGCGACGGTGGCATCGGCGAACTTGATGGTGCGCTTGATGACGGTTTCGAAGACCTTGTCCCCGAAGGCTTCCACCAGGCGGCCAATGACCTCGCGGCTGTGCAGCGTGCGCGCGTCGTACATCGTGGCGAGAACGCCGTCCACCTGCAGGCCCGGGTTCAGCCGGTCCTGGACCTTCTCGATAGTCTCCACCAGCAGCGCCACGGCGCGGAGGGCAAAGAACTCGCAGATCAGCGGAATGATCACGCCGTGGGCAGCGGTAAGCGCATTAACGGTCAGGAGGCCCAGGGAGGGCTGGCAGTCGATGAGGATGACGTCGTAGTCGTCCGAGACACGGCGCAGCGCGCGTTCCAGGACCTGCTCGCGGGCAACTTCGTTGACCAGCTGGACTTCGGCGGCGGAGAGGTCGATGTTCGCAGGCAGGAGGTCGATGTTCTCAACGTGCGTTTCCTGGATGGCATCGCGGATGTCCACCTTGCGGTCCATGAGCACGTTGTAGACGGTGACATCCAGTTCGTGCGGGTTGGTGCCCAGCCCGGCGGACAGGGCGCCCTGCGGGTCGAAGTCCACCAGCAGGACCTTGCGTCCGGCCTCTGCCAGTGCGGCACCGAGATTGATGGTGGACGTAGTCTTGCCGACGCCGCCCTTCTGGTTCACCATCGCGATGATGCGGGCCGGACCATGGGAAGTCAGGACCGGAGGCTCGGGGAACTCAGTCAGCGGCCGGCCGGTAGGACCCATGGCTTCGCCGGCTGCGCCCTGTGCCTCGTCCTGCAGAGTTGTGGAACTCTGTTCGCTGCTCACGTATAAATCCACGCTTCCGTCTCTAGCTGTCCTGCTGGCTGTCCCTTCCAAGGTTACAACCGTGCAACACGGATACCGCGAATCCCGGCGCGTAACGCCTGCGAGCCTTGACGCTCAACCTTAACTCGAACCTTGATCCACGGGACGGCGGGCCGGTCCGGCCGGGCGGGATCAGTTTCGCCGAAACCATTGACGCATTTTCCGCTCGGCGGTTAGCGTCTAGGTAAACAGATGTTGACTGTGAGGCAATACGAGGCGCAGGTCCACGTCAAAGCCCAGTCCGCCGAACCGACAGGACCAAATGTGGAATACATAAACGCCGCGATCGTTGTGGCTTATCTCGTAGGGATGCTTGCTTTCGGATGGTGGGGAAAGTCCCGCACCAAGAATGAGAGCGACTACCTCGTAGCCGGCAGGCGGCTCGGCCCGCTCTTTTACACGGGAACCATGGCTGCCGTAGTCCTGGGCGGCGCGTCAACCGTGGGCGGCGTGGGCCTTGGCTACCAGTACGGCATCTCCGGAATGTGGCTCGTAGTGGCCATCGGCGCCGGTGTCCTGCTGCTCAGCCTGCTCTTCGCCTCGAAGCTGCAGAAGCTGAAGATCTACACGGTCTCCCAGATGCTCTCGCTCCGTTACGGCCCGGGTTCAACCCGCATGTCCTCCGTTGTCATGCTGGCCTACACCCTGATGCTGTGTGCCACCTCCACGGGCGCGTACGCCACCATCTTCGTAGTGCTCTTCGGCTGGGACCGCTGGCTGGCAATCGCCGTAGGCGGCGCCGTCGTACTCATCTACTCCACGATCGGCGGCATGTGGTCCATCACCCTCGCGGACATGGCGCAGTTCATCATCAAGACCATCGGCGTGTTCGCGCTGATGCTGCCCTTCACCTTCGCCAATGCCGGCGGCATCGACGGAATCCGCGAACGCGTGGACGCTGAGTTCTTCAGCATCACCGGCATCGGCGCGCAGAGCATCATCACGTACTTTGTGGTCTACACCCTTGGCCTGCTGATCGGCCAGGACATTTGGCAGCGCGTCTTCACAGCCCGCACACCCCTGATTGCGCGCTGGGGCGGCACCGCGGCCGGCATCTACTGCATCCTGTACGGCGTGGCCGGAGCCCTGATCGGCATGGCAGCCTCCGTCGTCCTGCCGGCCATCGAATCCAAGGACGATGTCTACGCGGACGTCGCCATGAACATCCTGCCGGTGGGACTGGGCGGGCTGGTCCTGGCTGCCGCCGTCGCGGCCATGATGTCCACTGCCTCGGGTTCCCTCATTGCGGCCGCCACGGTGGCGCGCACCGACGTCGTGCCCTACGTCCGCAGCTGGTTCGGCGGTTCGAAGGCCACCGGCACCGACGCTCCGTCCGCCGAAAACCCGGAGCACGACGTCGCCCGCAGCCAGGCCTGGGTCCTGGGCCTGGGCGTCGTGACGATCCTGCTGGCCATTGTGGTCCAGGACGTCGTGGCGGCCCTGACCATTGCGTACGACATCCTGGTGGGCGGCCTGCTGGTCGCGATCCTGGGCGGACTGTTCTGGAAGCGGGGCACCGGCTTCGGCGCAGCAGCCTCCATGGTCGCCGGAACCGTGGCAACCCTCTCCACCATGATCTACCTGGAAATCACCGGAGATGCTCCGTATGACGGCGTATACGCCAACGAACCCATCTACTTTGGCCTCATCGCCTCCGCGGCGGTGTACTTCGTGGTCTCGTTGCTGACGCCGCGGACAGACCCCGCAGTGATGTTCGCCTGGGAGGACCGCGTGGCGGGCCGGGCGCAGCTGGACGCGGCAGATGCAGGCGAGACTGTGGACGCTTCCCGCGCCCAGTAGCTGAGCAGACAAAACAGACAAAAGGAACGCTCCCGCCAGGTGCGGGAGCGTTCCTTTTGTCTGCCGGTTTCTAGGCCTTCGGGCGCGGGCTAGGACCGGCCGCCGGCTGCGGGAACGGCGCTCTCCACTTCCCGGGATTCCTCCGTGGGTTCCGGTTCGCCGGACCCGGCGTCGACGTTCATGCTGGCTTCGTCGAACGGAAGTTCCTTGTCCAGGACCCGGCGGACCTGGTCCTTGTCGATTTCCTTGGTCCAGGTGCCGATCAGCACGGTGGCGACGGCATTGCCGGTGAAGTTGGTCAGGGCGCGGGCTTCGGACATAAAGCGGTCGATGCCCACGATCAGGCCAACACCTTCGATCAGGTCCGGGCGGTGGGACTGCAGGCCGCCGGCGAGGGTCGCGAGGCCCGCACCGGTAACACCGGCAGCGCCCTTGGAGGCGATGATCATGAAGACCAGCAGTGAGATCTGCTCACCGAGCTCCAGCGGCTTTCCCATCGCGGAGGCGACGAACAGTGCGGCCATGGTCAGGTAGATGGCCGTGCCGTCCAGGTTGAAGGAGTAGCCGGTGGGAACGGTGACGCCGACGACCGGCTTGGAAACTCCCAGGTGCTCCATCTTTGCGATAAGCCGCGGCAGGGCCACCTCGGAGGACGAGGTGGAGAAGATCAGCAGGTATTCCCGGCCGAGGTACCGCATCAGCTTGAAGATGTTGAAGCCGGTGACAATCTTCAGCAGTCCGCCGAGGATGACGGCGATGAACAGCACGCAGGTCAGGTAAAACGCGATCATCAGGGTGGCCATGGAGACGATCGCCTGCACGCCGGTTTCGCCGACGACGGCGGCGATGGCTCCGAAGGCGCCGATCGGGGCGAGCCACATGATCATCATCAGGATGCGGAAGACCAGCACCTGGATGTAGCCGATGCCTTTGAGGATCGGGGCGCCGCCCTTGCCCATTTTCTGCAGCGCGAACCCGACGAGCAGTGCCACGAAGAGGGTCTGCAGGATCGACTCACCGGTCAGCGAAGCGAGCAGCGTGGTGGGAATGATCCCCAGCAGGAACCCTACGGTCCCGCCGTCCTCTTCCGGTGCGGCCGGTGCAGCGGCTCCGGACGACTGGAGGTCCAGGCCTTCACCGGGGTGGATGAAGTTGCCTACGACCAGCCCGATGGCCAGCGCGAAGGTGGACATGACAATGAAGTAGCCCAGCGCCAGGCCGCCAACCTTGCCGACAGTGGCAGCCTTGGCGATCGAGCCGATGCCCAGGACGATCGTGCAGAAAATCACCGGTGCGATCATCATCTTGATCAGGCCGATGAAGGCTGTACCAAGAGGCTTCATGGACTTGCCGAGCTCGGGAGCTACCAGTCCAATAACTGCACCCAGGATCACGGCAGCGATCACGGCTATGTAGAGGACGTGTGTCCGGTCCTTCTTTTTGGCTTTGACCGTGGGCTGGTCGCCGCCGGGTATGGTGGCAGAGGCCATCGCATGCTCCTAGCTTCGTTGATAGCTGGGCCCCGGCGGCGAATCGCAGCAGGAACCGGAAGTAATCCGGCTACATCCTCTCCGCCCCGTGTGACGGTGGTCACGGTTGTGTTCATACTGTTCACGGAGATCCCCCGGGAACCAGCCGCCGGGGAACCAGAATGCGCGTTGCCGCACCGAAGGAGATACTTGCGCAAGTGGAGCCTGGCCAGCCGGCTGCTTATTGGCCAGCTGGCGTTTATCCTCTGCCTGTCCGCCGGGCTGTCCTGGGCGCTCTACGTCCAGGCGGAACAGCACAGCTACGAGGAAACCGCGGACCGGATGCTCTCCGTCGCGGAGACGATCGCCGCGGACCCGTTCGTGCTTGAATCGGTCACGGGCGAGAACCCGAGCGCCGCGCTCCAGCCCTATGCCGCAGAAGTCATGGGCTCTGCGCACGTGGACTTCCTCACGATCATGGCTCCGGACCGGACGCGCTTTACGCACCGAAACGAGTCCGAGATCGGCAGGCAGTACATCGGGTCCGTGGACCAGGCCCTGGCCGGCACCTCCTTCACCGAGGTCTACACGGGCACCCTGGGTCCCTCGGTCCGGGCCATGGTGCCGGTGCTGGACAGCCGCGGCGAGGTTCGGGCACTGGTGGCTGCCGGGTTGACCGTGGACCGGGTAGCGATCGCCCGCGATGCCGAGCTGCCGGGACTGTTCATCATCGCGACTGCCGCCCTGGCCTGGGGAACCCTGGCCTCCCTCCTGCTCACCCGCTACCTGCGGCGGACCACGCAGGACCGCCGCCCGGATGAGCTGGCAGGCGTCTTCGCCTTCCACGACGCCGCGCTGCATTCGCTGCGGGAAGGCCTGCTGCTGATCAACAACGACGGCGAACTGGTGCTCCGCAACGACCAGGCCGCAGAACTGCTGGGGCTTCCGGACGGGGCGGCGGAGGGCCCCACCGACTTCCGCGGCCTGGGCCTTCCCGAGCCGCTGGCGGAGCTGCTGCGCTCCGGGCGCACCGCCGTCGACGAATTCCACTTCACGAAGGACCGCATCCTGGTCATCAACCAGTCCCCCGCCGTGGCCGCGGGGGCGGCGGGTGCCGGCCGCGGCAGGAAAACTGGTGAACCCAGGCGGCTGGGAACAGTGACCACCCTCCGGGACCACACGGAGGTGGAGGCCCTGACCGGTCAGCTGCAGTCAATGCGGACGCTCACCGACGCACTCCAGGCCCAGGCACACGAACATGCCAACCGCCTCCATACCGTCGTGTCGCTGATCGAGCTGGACCGCCCTGCGGAGGCACTCGAGTTCGCCACCCGGGACCTGGAGCAGTCCCAGCAGCTGGCCGATGACGTCGTCAGCGCTGTTGGCGAGCCTGCGCTGGCCGCCCTGCTGGCGGGCAAGAGGGCACAGGCGCGGGAGCGCGGAATCGATCTGGAGCTGGTGCTGCAGCCGGAACCGGAAGACGGGACCGGGCCTGCCCTGCTGGACTCCGGCGAACTGGTGACCATTGTGGGGAACCTCGTGGACAACGCCATGGATGCCGTCCAAGGCCTGCCGGACCCGCACATCACCGTGCATTTGGCGGTGGTGGACGACGGCGGACGTCCGGGTTTCCGGCTCTGCGTCCAGGACAGCGGGCCGGGGGTACCGGCTGAAGCACGCCAGCGCATTTTCGAACAGGGATTCAGCACCAAGGCCTCCCTGCCTGGCACCGGCCGCGGGTTTGGCCTCGCCCTGGTGAACCAGGCCGTGCTCCGGCTTGGCGGGACGCTTCAGCTGGACCCAACGGCGGAAAGCGGCGGCGCGCGCTTCACGGTGCTGCTGCCCCTGCCCGAGGGAGCACACCGGTGATCGCGGAACGGCTTATCCGGGTCCTGGTGGTGGAGGACGAACCGGTCGTGGCGGAGGTGCACTCGGAGTATGTGCGCCGCACCGACGGGTACACGCTGGCCGCCGTTGCCCACACCGCGGCCGAAGCCCTGAAGTTCCTGCAGGCACCGGAGGCGGATGTTGACCTGGTGCTGCTGGACATGAACCTGCCGGACCTCCACGGGCTCGACCTGCTGCGCCGCATCCGCGGTGCGGGGATCCCGTCGGACGTCATTGCCGTCACCGCGGTGCGTGAACTCCCGGTTGTGCGGCAGGCGATGTCTGCGGGAATTGCCCAGTACCTGATCAAGCCGTTCACCTTCGCAGCGTTCAGCACCAAGCTCGGGGCCTACCGTGAGTTCCACGCGAACCTGGCCGGTCAGGGCTCCTCCGCCACTCAGTCCGAGGTGGACCGTGCGCTGGCCGCCCTCCGTCCGGCGGTACCGGCAGTCCTGCCCAAGGGGCTGTCCCCGGAAACACTCCGGGCCGTGTCCGAAACCCTCAAGCAGGCCGGGGCCCCGATGTCCGCCTCGGAAGTCTCTGCCGCACTGTCCATGTCACGGATCACCGTGCGCCGGTACCTCGAGCACCTCACGGCTCAGCGGGCGGTCCTGAGGACCCCGCGCTACGGGTCTCCCGGGCGGCCCGAGCTCGAGTACGCCTGGCGCCGCTGATTCCCGTTGCCGTCCGGCGAGAGGGCAGTTACGGCTCTTTTGAGCGCTCTAAACAGCCGTAACTGGCCTCTCGGCGATGGGTCAGGATGCGGCGGGATCGGGACGCAGCAGCGGGATGAGGTCATCGAGCACTGAACGGTCTTCGATGGTGGAGGGCACGGTGAAGTCATCCCCGTCAGCAATTTGGCGCATGGTCTTGCGCAGGATCTTTCCGGAACGTGTCTTTGGCAGCGCCTCCACCACCCGGACCTCGCGGAAATCGGCCACCGGGCCGATCCTGATGCGGACCAGGTCCGCGAGCGCAGCCTGGATTTCCTCCTCCACAGCTTCCGCTCCGGCCTTGAGGACCACGTACCCGCAGGGCCGCTGTCCCTTGAGGCTGTCCTTCACCCCGATCACGGCGCATTCGGCAACGGCAGGGTGCGAGGCAACAATCTGCTCGATCGCTCCCGTGGAAAGCCGGTGGCCAGCCACGTTGATGACGTCATCAGTCCTCCCCATGACAAACACGTAGCCGTCCTCGTCCAGGTAGCCCGAGTCGCCGGTGGCATAGCTGCCCTCAAAGGCTTCCAGGTAGGAGGCACGGTAACGGTCATCGCTGCCCCACAGCGTTGCGAGGGTTCCCGGCGGCAGCGGCAGGTCCAGGACAATGTTCCCCTCTGCCCCGGGCGGAACCTCCGCCCCGGCACCGTCGACAATCCGCACCCGGAACCCCGGGACGGGAAACGTCGGCGATCCGGGCTTCAGGGGCTGCGCGTCCAGTCCCATGGGGTTCGCGCAGATGGCCCATCCGGTTTCGGTCTGCCACCAGTGGTCCACCACCGGGATGCCCAGCGATTCGGAGGCCCACCGGTACGTCTCCGGGTCCAGCCGTTCCCCCGCGGCGAAGAGGGTCCTGAGGCCGGAGAGGTCATATCCCGCGGTGAGGGCGGCATCGGGGTCTGCCCGGCGTATGGCCCGCAGCGCAGTGGGCGCGGTGAAGAGGACGTCGACGCCGTGTTCGGCCGCCACCCGCCAGAACGCACCGGCGTCGGGAGTCCCCACCGGCTTGCCCTCGTACAGGACGGTGGCGGCACCGGCAATCAGCGGTCCGTACACAATGTAGGAGTGCCCCACAACCCAGCCGACGTCGGAGGCCGTCCACATTGTCTGGCCCGGAGCGACGTCGTAGATATTGGCCATTGACCAGGCCAGGGCCACTGCGTGGCCACCATTGTCCCGCACCACGCCCTTGGGTGAACCCGTGGTTCCGGAGGTGTAGAGAATGTACAGCGGGTCTGTGGCGGCAACGCTGACTGGTCCCTGTGGACGGGCAGAGGCGGCCAGCATGGCCCAGTCCAGCCAGGCTGCGCCGCCCGCGCCGTCGAACTCCGCTGCCGTGTGGGCAAAACCCTCGCGGGCCGTGACGACGACGGCGCGTACCGGGTGGGCTGATGCCTCCAGTGCCTGGGCGACGGTGGGGAGGTACTCCACGCGTCGCTTGGGCTCTAGTCCCCCGCTGGCGGTCACCACGGCGTCAGGACGGGCGTCGTCAATCCGTGCCGCCAGCTCAGTGGCGGCGAAGCCGCCAAACACTACCGAATGCACCGCGCCCAGCCGGGCGCAGGCCAGCATGGCAATCACTGCCTCGGGGATCATCGGCAGGTAGATGACCACACGGTCCCCGGCACGGATACCCTGCCCGTGCAGTACTCCGGCGAAGGTCTCCACCTCCGAGAGCAGTTCGGCAAAGGTGTAGGTGCGCTGGCTGCCGAGCATCGCTGAGTCGTACACGAGCGCAGTCTCGCTGCCGCGCCCGGCCAGTACGTGGCGGTCAAGGGCGTTGTAGCTGGTATTCAATGCACCGTCCGGGAACCAGCGGAACAGCGGGGCGCCAGAGTCATCCAGCGCCCGCTGCGGCCGGACATCCCAATCGATGAGGTCCGCTGCCTTCAGCCAAAACGCCTCCGGGTTATTGACGCTGGCGGCATAGGTTTCGGCGTAGCCGGCAGTTCCCATGAATCCTCCTCGATTCGCGGTCCGTTCGCGTGGTCGCGGCGCACGCAACCGTGCGTACCGGCCATCGTAGGCGACCGCGAGGGTTGTGGAAACCCCCATGTGTATACACAACGTGCTCACGCCCGGAGCAAACGGGAGACTTGCTTCACGATAACCCTTTCTGTGTATACACTGAGGCGAGCAAGAGACATCGTGGGAAGGGCTACCATGCGGGCCAGCGACAAGGCCTACGCCATGCTGCGGGAGGACATCGTCGAATGGCGGCTGCCCCCGGGAACCGTGCTGGGAGAAGTTGAACAGTCCCAGCGGCTGGGCGTCTCCCGGACTCCGCTGCGCGAGGCCCTCGCCAGGCTTACCGCGGACGGGCTGACCGCTCCGCACAACGGACGCGGCGTCGTCGTCACGCCCATCTCCCCTGAAACCGTGCTCGCGCTCTTCGAACTGCGGCAAGCCCTGGAATGCCAGGCGGCCTCGCTCGCGGCGGTAAGGGGCCGGCCCGAGATCTTCCGCGGACTGCGGAGCGATTTCCAGGAAGCGGCGGCGCGGCTGGACGCGGATCCCGGCGAAGACCCGGCGCGGCGCGGGTACTACGCCCTCGTGGCGCGGCTGGACGCCGGAATCGACGAAGCTGCCGCCAATCCCTATCTGGCGCAGGCCCTGGTCAACGTGCGGCTGCACCTTGCACGGGTGCGCCGGCTGGCGAAGGACAACCCGGCGCGGCTGCGCGAGACGGCCGGCGAACACGCCACGATTGCAGCGGCCATCGCATCCGGGGACCCCGCCCTCGCAGCAGCCGCCACCAAAGTCCATCTGCACAAGAGCCTTGAACACTTCACCACCGTCAACCACCCCTGAGACGAACCACCCGAGAGGACCACGCCTTGAAAACGCATCACGTACGTGTTTACCGCAGTGAGGAAAACCTGCCCCGCGAGGAGCAGCTGGCCTGGAAGATCGCCGCTGTTGCCGCCGACCCCGTGGACGTCACGGACGACGTCGCAGACATGGTCATTAACCGCATCATCGACAACGCCTCCGTGGCCGTGGCATCCCTGAACCGCGGACCGATCGTCGCCGCCCGGGCGCAGGCGCTGTCCTTCACGCCGTCTTCCGGGGGTTCCGGAGCCTCTGTCTTCGGTGTCCAGGAAAAGACTTCCCCCGAGTGGGCCGCCTGGGCCAACGGGGTGGCCGTCCGTGAACTGGATTACCACGACACCTTCCTCGCCGCGGAATACTCACACCCCGGAGACAACATTCCTCCGATCCTGGCCGCTGCCCAGCACACCGGCGCATCCGGCGCGGACCTGCTGCGCGGCATCGCCACCGGCTACGAAATCCAGGTGGACCTGGCTAAGGCCATCTGCCTTCACAAGCACAAGATCGACCACGTCGCCCACCTCGGTCCCTCCGCCGCGGCCGGCATTGGAACCCTCCTGGGCCTGGACACCGAGACCATCTTCCAGGCCGTGGGCCAGGCACTGCACACCACCACCGCAACGCGGCAGTCCCGCAAGGGTGAGATCTCCACCTGGAAGGCGCACGCACCCGCATTCGCCGGGAAGATGGCCGTCGAGGCCGTGGACCGTGCCATGCGCGGCCAGACCTCCCCCACCCCCATCTACGAAGGCGAAGACGGTGTCATTGCCTGGCTGCTCGACGGGCCCGATGCCTCCTACGACGTGCCGCTGCCGGCCCCGGGCGAGGCGAAGCGTGCCATCCTGGACACTTACACCAAGGAACACTCAGCCGAGTACCAGGCCCAGGCCTGGATCGACCTGGCCCGGAAGATCCACCGCGAGCACCCCGAGACGGCCGACCCGGCCAACGTTGCCTCGGTGCTGATCTCCACCTCGCACCACACCCACTACGTCATCGGCTCCGGCGCCAACGACCCGCAGAAGTACGATCCCACTGCGTCACGCGAGACGCTGGACCACTCGATCCCGTACATCTTCACGGTCGCCCTGCAGGACGGCGCCTGGCACCACGTTGATTCCTACTCCCCCGAACGTGCCGGGCGCCCGGATACCGTAGCGCTCTGGCACAAGGTCACCACGGTGGAGGATCCCGAGTGGACCCGCCGGTACCACTCGGTGGACATTGCGGAGAAGGCCTTCGGCGGCCGGGTGGACATCACGCTGGCGGACGGCACCGTGATCACGGACGAGATCGCCGTGGCCGACGCCCATCCGCTTGGTGCCCGGCCGTTCGTCCGCGCCGACTACATCCACAAGTTCCGCACGCTGGCGGCGGGACTGGTCTCGGAGGAGGAAATGGACCGCTTCATTGCGGCCGCCGAGCGCCTTCCCGAACTCGCGGCCGGGGAACTCGGCCAGCTCAACATCAACGCCGCAGCAGGCGTCATCGACCCCGCCGCCGCACCGAAGGGACTGTTCTAGATGCTGTACTCCTCCACTACCCCTGAGCAGAAGCGCATCGCGATGCGCGAAGGCCTGGCATCAGGCACCCTCCAGCAGTACCCGGGAGCGTTCAACCCGCTGTCCGCACGGCTCATCCAGGGAAAGGGCTTCTCCGGCGTCTACATCTCCGGCGCAGTCCTGGCCAATGACCTGGGCCTGCCGGACATCGGCCTGACGACGCTGACCGAGGTGGCTGCCCGCGCCGGACAGATTGCCCGGATGACGGACCTGCCGGCCATTGTCGACGCCGACACCGGCTTCGGCGAGCCGATGAACGTTGCCCGCACCATCCAGGAGCTGGAGAACGCCGGGCTGGCCGGCTGCCATATCGAGGACCAGTTCAACCCGAAGCGCTGCGGCCACCTGGACGGCAAGAACGTGGTGGACCTGGACACCGCCACCAAGCGGATCCGCGCTGCCGCCGATGCCCGCCGGGACCCGAACTTCCTGATCATGGCCCGTACGGATATCCGTGCGGTCGAGGGCCTGGAAGCCGCCCAGGACCGGGCCCGCGCCCTCGTCGAGGCAGGCGCAGATGCGATCTTCCCCGAGGCCATGAAGACGGTGGAGGAATTCGCCGCCATCCGCGCCGCCGTCGACGTCCCGATCCTGGCCAACATGACCGAGTTCGGCAAGAGCGAACTGTTCACCTATGACCAGCTCGCTTCCGCAGGCGTGAACATGGTCATCTACCCGGTGACGCTGCTGCGCAGTGCCATGGGTGCTGCCGAGCGGACGCTGGAGACCATCAAGGCCGACGGCACCCAGGCCGCCAGTGTTCCCAGCATGCTCACACGTGCGCGCCTGTACGATCTGGTGGATTATGAGGCGTACAACCGCTTCGATACCTCGGTATTCAATTTCCAGGTCCCCGGCACCCCGGCGTCGGCCTGACCCCGGACGTTCCATTACGGCATACGCACCAAAGAAGGCACTGCACCACCGCTGACCTGCGCATCACGACGAAGGAGTCCCAATGACCGACACCACGATTCATAAGGGCCTGGCCGGAGTGCTGGTGGACACCACCCGCATTTCCAAGGTCAACCCGGAAACGAACTCGCTGCTCTACCGCGGCTACCCTGTCCAGGAGCTGGCCGCCAAGTGCTCGTTCGAGGAAGTTGCCTACCTGCTCTGGCACGGAGAGCTGCCCTCGGCGGATGAACTCGCGGTGTTTACCGACGCCGAGCGTTCCCAGCGGGCGCTCACTCCGGAGTTGAAGGCGGTCATCGACGCGCTGCCGGTCACCTGCCATCCGATGGATGTGTGCCGGACGGCTGCCTCGGTCCTGGGCGCCCAGCACGAGGCTGCGGACGATTCCAGCGCAGAGGCCAACCTCGCAAAGTCCGTGAGCCTCTTCGCCGGCATGCCTGCCGTCGTCGCCTATGACCAGCGGCGCCGGCGCGGCGAGGACCTGGTGGAGCCACGGGAAGACCTGGGGTACTCGGCCAACTTCCTCTGGATGACCTTCGGTGAGGAAGCCGCCCCCGAGGTGGTGGACGCTTTCAACGTCTCGATGATCCTGTACGCGGAGCACTCCTTTAATGCGTCCACGTTCACGGCGCGGGTGATCACCTCCACGCTGGCGGACCTGCATTCGGCGGTTACCGGAGCCATCGGTGCACTGAAGGGTCCGCTGCACGGCGGAGCCAACGAGGCCGTGATGCACACCTTCCAGGAGATCACCGAGGCCACCGCGGAGGAGGACGAAGCTGCCGCCTACGCCGCTGCCTGGTTGGATGAGGCGCTGGCCGAGAAGAAGAAGATCATGGGCTTTGGCCACCGGGTCTACAAGAACGGTGATTCCCGCGTTCCCACGATGAAGGCTTCACTGGACGCGATGATCAAGCACTATGACCGTCCGGACCTCGGCGAGCTCTACACGGCGCTGGAAACGGCGATGGCGGAGCGGAAGAACATCCTGCCCAACCTGGACTATCCGGCGGGACCGGCCTACCACCTGATGGGCTTCGACACGCCAACCTTCACTCCGCTGTTCGTAGCGGCGCGGATCACCGGCTGGACCGCGCACATCATGGAGCAGCTGGAAGCCAACTCGCTGATCCGTCCGCTGAGTGAATACAACGGCCCGGACGAGCGCCACCTGGCCTAAGGCCCGGTTCAAAACACGAATGCCCGCCGCAGGTTTTCCTGCGGCGGGCATTCGTGTTTCATCCGGGAAGCTCCTGATCGGCATGCGGGTGAACCGCCTGCACCGCCCGGATCTCTGGATGGCACGCAGCGCACCTGGTGCCGTAGGTATTTGGCATGAGACCTACGTGGTGGACCGGGTAGAGCCGATGTACGTGGGCATGCCGCTGACCGGTCTGGCCGCCGCAACCGGCAGCCGAGAAGCCGGGCTGCACAGCGGCTGGGACCGGCGCGCAGGGCTGCCTGAACGGCGGGGCCATCCAGCGCTCTAAGTGGAGGAAAAGACGACGCTTGCCACGCACTCATTGTCCGGCGCCAGCGTGATGACGGCGGCGAAGTAGTCGCCGTCGAGCACGCGCGGCAGCCAGTGCGCCGAATCTTCCCACATGTGCGGGTACGGAATGGAGCCTGCGGGGTACCAGGCAGGATCGATTTCCGAAGACGGGGACGGCTCCCCCAGCCAGTTCCAGCTGCGGTAGACCACCGTGGACATGTCCCATTCGGGTTTCGCGGGAAAGACGAATTCGATGGTCCCGGCCGGTTCAAGATCAGATTCCGCCATCCTGACCCCGGATTCCTCGAAGACTTCCCGGACGGCGGCCTGCTCGGGGGTCTCTCCCGGCTCCACGTGTCCGCCCAGGCTCACGATGCGGCCAACACCGAATCCGGTCTTCTTCAGCCCCAGCAGAACTTCCTGCCCGCCGCCGCGGGTTTCGCGCATCAGGAAGCACAGCACCACCGGGGTTGCCCGCGGCGACTGCCCGGCCGGGTTCACAGTGCCCGCGGATGGGCCGCGGCATAGACTTCACGCAGCGTGTCGGCCGTGACCAGTGTGTACACCTGGGTCGTCGTGACGGACGCGTGGCCAAGCAGCTCCTGGACTACGCGAACGTCCGCACCGCCCTCCAGCAGGTGCGTGGCGAAGGAATGGCGCAGGGTGTGCGGGGAAACATCCCGGTCTATCTTCGCCCGTTCGGCGGCGGTCTTGAGGATCGTCCAGGCGCTCTGCCGGCTCAGCCGTCCGCCACGCGCATTGAGGAAGAGCGCCGGGGTGCCTTTCCCGTTGGCCGCTGCGCCGGGCCGGCCACGGACGAGGTACTCGTCCAAAGCCCGTGCAGCGTAGGAGCCGAGCGGCACCAGGCGTTCCTTCGACCCTTTGCCGAACAGGCGGACGACGTCCGGGCCGTTGGCCGGGATGCGTTCAAGTGAGAGGTCGTCGATATCCAGGCCCACAGCTTCGCTGATGCGTGCGCCGGTGGAATAGAGGAACTCAAGCAGGGCCCGGTCACGCAGCCCGGTGGGGGTGTCCAGCGGAACGGCTTCCAGGATGCGCGTCACCTCATCCACGCTAATGGCCTTGGGCAGGCGTTTGCCCGGAAGCGGCGGATGCACGTCTGCGGCGGGATCCTGCTCCGTCAGCCCTTCCAGCGCCCAGAACTTGTGAAGTCCGCGCACGGCAACGATAGTCCGGGCGGCTGAGCGCACGCTGAGGGCGGAGGCGCCGTCGGACCCCTCCGCGATGGACCTGGCAAAGGCAGTGACGTCGTGCCGGGTGATATCGGTGACGGAGGTGCGTCCGCCGGCGGCAAGGAAACGCGCATAACGCAGCAGGTCGCGGCGGTAGGCATCCACCGTATTGCGGGCCAGCCCTCGTTCGACGGCCATGTGCTGCAGGTAGGCACCAATGGCGCGGCCAACGGCGGTGGAACGCAGTTCCTCCTCTGCGGACCGGGAACTGCGGGCTGCCGGGGCGGGAGCCTTGGGCATTTCCGCCTGCTCCTGGGCTGCGAGTTCTGCCCGGTCGAGGACGAGGGTGGGGTTCAGCTGGGCGGAAAGGTCCAGCTCGACGGTGTCATTGTGCCGGGGCACGGCCTGGGTGCCGTCCGTTCCGGCACTGGATGGAGGAACGTTTGACGGCATTGGTTCCCCCTAGCGGACGGAACCGTTGGGCCAGGCGTGATGCTCCGAATGGTGTTCCGGCCAGGGCGCATCCCCCGGACGCAGGCCGGCGTAGCCGGTACTGCGCGCCGCAGCAGCCGCAAGTACTGCCGCTGCCGCCGAGGGGCTGTGGATCCGCCCTTCCAGGACCGCCTTCACGGCGTCGTCGAGATCCACCCAGAGCATCTTGATTTCCGCTTCCTCGTGGAAGCGTTCGTGCCGCTCGGCCTCGGGGACCTCGTGCAGGCCGCGGGCAAGGTAGATGCGGAGCTCCTCTCGGGAGGACCCGGGAGAGAGGAAGAGGTCGGTGAGCACGTTCCAGTCCTCAGCAACGAGGTCCGCTTCCTCGGCCAGTTCACGGACAGCGGCGGTGAGGTAGTCCTCGCCTTCGACGTCCAGGAGCCCGGCGGGGATTTCCCACAGCGTCATCCGTACCGGATGGCGGTACTGGTTGATGAGCAGGATCTGGCCCTGTTCGTTCATTGCCAGAATGGCCACGGCACCTGGGTGCCGGATGAAGTCGCGGACCAGGGGTTCGCCGTCGTCGGTCAGGGTGAACTTTTCGCTCACCACGTCCCAAATGGGACCGCTGTAGGCCACGGAAGATTCCAGCAGCCGTCGCGGACTCTGTTCGTCGGCGAACCCCCGGTCCTCGCTCATGTCCTTACGCCTCCGCGCCCTGGTGTGCCAGCGCAGCCTTGATCAGGCCGGCGAACAGCGGATGGGGACGGGTGGGCCGCGAGCTCAGTTCCGGGTGCGCCTGGGTGGAGACATAGTACGGGTGGACTTCTTCGGGGAGTTCAACGAACTCCACGAGCTGGCCGTCCGGGGACGTCCCGGAGAAGACCAGGCCGGCTTCGGCAATCTGCTCGCGGTAGGCGTTGTTGACTTCGTAGCGGTGCCGGTGGCGTTCGGCGACGGCGGTCTTGCCGTACGTCTTGGCCACAACGGAACCTTCGTCCAGCTTGGCGTCCCAGAGACCCAGGCGCATGGTTCCGCCCATGTCTCCCTGACCTGCAACGATGTCCTTCTGCTCGGCCATCGTCGCGATGACCGGGTACTTGGTATCCGGCTCGAACTCGCTCGAGGACGCGCCCTCCAGGCCCACCACGTTGCGGGCGTACTCGATGACCATGCTCTGCAGGCCAAGGCACAGGCCCAGGGTAGGCATCTTGTTCTCGCGGGCGAACTTCAGTGCGCCCAGCTTTCCTTCGAGGCCGCGGATCCCGAAGCCGCCGGGAACGCAGATCGCGTCCACGCCGTCCAGTGCCTTGCGGGCACCCTCTTCGGTAGCGCAGTCATCGGAGGGAACCCAGCGGATCTTCACCTTGGTGTTGTTGGCGAAGCCGCCGGCCCGCAGGGCTTCGGTCACCGAGAGGTAGGCATCCGGCAGGTCGATGTACTTGCCGACCAGCGCCACCTCAAGGTGGTGCCTGGGGTTGTGGACGGCCTCGAGCAGGCGGTCCCACTTGGTCCAGTCGACGTCCTTGAACTTCAGTCCCAGGTGCTGGACTATGTACGCGTCCAGGTTCTGGGAGTGCAGGGTCTTGGGAATGTCGTAGATGCTCGGAGCGTCCGGGCAGCCGATGACGGCATCAACGTCGACGTCGCACATGCGGCCGATCTTGTCCCGCATGGAGTCCGGCACGGGCCTATCGGAGCGGATGACGATCGCGTCCGGCTGGATGCCGATGGAACGGAGGGCTGCCACCGAGTGCTGGGTGGGCTTGGTCTTCAGTTCCTGGGACGGACCGATGTACGGCACCAGGGAAACGTGCAGGAAGAAGACGTTGTTGCGTCCTACGTCCTGGCGGACCTGCCGGGCCGCTTCGAGGAACGGCTGGGACTCGATGTCGCCTACGGTGCCGCCGATTTCCGTGATGATGACGTCCGGGGACTTCTTCGCCTCGGATGGCAGGCGCATCCGGCGCTTGATCTCGTCGGTGATGTGCGGAATGACCTGGACGGTGTCACCGAGGTATTCGCCGCGGCGTTCCTTGGCAATCACGGTGGAGTACACCTGGCCGGTGGTCACGTTGGCGGACCCGTCGAGGCTCTCATCGAGGAAGCGCTCGTAGTGTCCAATATCGAGGTCAGTCTCGGCACCGTCATCGGTGACGAAGACCTCTCCGTGCTGGAAGGGGTTCATTGTGCCCGGATCCACATTCAAGTAGGGATCGAGCTTCTGCATGGTCACCGAGAGGCCGCGTGCCCGAAGCAGGTGACCGAGGCTGGAAGCCGTCAGACCCTTACCGAGGGAAGAAGCCACACCGCCGGTGACGAAGATGTGTTTGGTCGTAGAAGACGACTTGGGAAACCTGGAATTTGATCGCTGCACCACGGAATTCGAGCCTATCACCTTTTGTTGGTTGGGGTATTACTCACCGGGGACGGCAGCCGTCGCCAGCAGTTCCTCGGCGTGGGCACGGGCCGACTCCGAGTCCTCATGGCCCGCGAGCATCCGGGCCAGTTCCCTGATCCGGGCCTCGCGGTCCAGCACGACGACGTCGCTGGCGGTTACGCCGGTTCCGTCGCCTGCGGAGGAAGAGGTCTTAATCACGCGGATGTGGTGGCCGGCGAAGGCCGCCACCTGGGGCAGGTGGGTGACCACAATCACCTGGACATGCCGAGCGAGCATCGCCAGCCTGCGCCCGATTTCAATGGCCGCCTTGCCGCCGACGCCGGCATCCACCTCGTCAAAGACGAAGGTGGGCACCGGGTCCACCTCCGCCAGGACCACTTCGATCGCGAGCATGACCCGCGAGAGTTCGCCGCCGGACGCTCCCTTGCCCAGCGGGCGGGGCGGGGCGCCGGGATGCGGCGCGAGCAGGAACTCAATGGCATCGGCACCGTACGGACCAAGCTCACCGGTTGGCTCTACGTTGATGACCAGCCTGGCGTCCGGCATGGCCAGCGCGGTCAGTTCCGCACTCACGCGTTCTCCGAGTTCGGCTGCGGCTTCGGTGCGGAGCTTGGTCAGGCCGGCTGCCTCGTCCCGGAGCCGGGCTTCGAGTTCGGACAGTTCGGCTTCGAGGGATTCGATCCGGTTCCCGTCGTCCCCCAGGTCGGCCAGCCGCGCACGGCTCGTTTCAGCCCATTCCAGCACCTCATCGATGCTGGGAGCGTACTTCCGGACAAGGGTGGCAAGCTCGGCCCTCCGGGCTTCAACTTCCGCGAGTCTTCCGGGTCCATCGGAGTCAAGGGATGCGCTGTAGCTGGACAGTTCGGCAGCAATGTCCGCGAGGATGTAGCCTACCTCGGCGAGCCGGCCGGCTGCGGCAGCCAGCGCCGGGTCGTGTTCACCGGCAAGTTCCAGCTGGCGCTTGGCGGCGTCAACCAGCGACGTGGCGTCCGATCCGTCGGAGAAATCCCCGGCGACCAATGCGGAATGGGCGCCGACTGAGGCTGTCCGCAGCTCCTCGACATTGCCCAGGCGCATCGCCTCGGTTTTCAGGTTCTCGTCTTCGGCCGGTTCCGGGGCAACGGCGTCGATCTCTTCAAGTGATGCGGCAAGGTACTCCGCTTCTCGCAGGCGTTCCCGGGCGGTCTCGCGCAGCTCAGTCAGCTCGGCTGCTGCGGCGCGCCAGCGGTCATAACCCTGCCGGTAGGCAGCCATGGCTGCGGAGAGCGTTTCTCCGGCGTACTTGTCCAGGGCTTCCCGCTGGGCCGTGGTGCTCTTGAGCCGCAGCTGGTCCGTTTGCCCGTGCACCGCCACCAGGTGGCTGCCCACCTCTGCCAGCACGCCCACCGGAGCGGATCGTCCGCCCAGGTGTGCGCGGCTGCGGCCGTCGGCGTTGACGGTGCGTGCCACCAGGAGTTCAGTGCCGCCGTCGTACTCCTCCAGCTCTGCGCCTGCGTCCGCGGCGCGGACAAGGGCCGGGCTGTCCGGCGAGAGCCGCACGACCGCTTCCGCCAGCGCGGATTTGGCGCCGGTGCGGACCGCACCGGCGTCCGAGCGGGCGCCCAGGAGGAGTCCGAGGGCGGTGATGACCATGGTCTTGCCGGCGCCGGTCTCACCGGTGACCACGGTGAAACCTGAACCAAGTGTCAGCGTCGCATCGGTGATGACGCCCAGGTCCCGGATGCGGATTTCTTCGATCACGGGAGCACTCCTCCGCTCTCGGCTACGTCTGCGGGATGGTTCGCCGGTCCGCGCCAGCCCTGGGTGGGCAGCTGGAATTTGCGGACCAGGCGTTCGGAGAACGGCGTCTGGTGGGTTCGTGCCAGCCGGACGGGAACATCCGACCGGGTGACTTCCACGCGGGCACCCGGGGGCAGGTCGAGGCTGCGCCGGCCGTCGCACCAGAGCAGGCCGTTGGCGGCGTTCCGGGTCAGGATCTCCACCGCCAGAATTGAGTCCGGGGCCACCACCAGGGGCCGGGAGAAGACGGCATGGGCGCTGATCGGCGTGATCAGCAGGGCTTCCACCTCCGGCCAGACCACCGGTCCCCCGGCGGAGAAAGCGTAGGCTGTGGATCCGGTGGGGGTGGCCATGACAACGCCGTCGCAGCCGAAGGATGAAATGGGGCGGCCGTCCACCTCCATGACTACCTCGAGCATGCGCTGGCGGTCCGCCTTCTCGACGGCGGCTTCGTTCAGGGCCCAGGTGTGGGCGAGCAGGGTGCTGTCCAGCCACACCTTCACGTCGATGGTGAGGCGTTCCTCCACCGTGTACGCCCGGTCCACGACCCAGCCGACGGTCTTCTCCAGGTCTTCGCGTTCACTTTCGGCCAGGAATCCAACGTGGCCCAGGTTCACGCCGAGCAGCGGGACTTCGGTGTCCCGCACCAGCTCGGCGGCGCGCAGGATGGTTCCGTCTCCGCCCAGAACCATGCCGAGATCCACATCCGCGAGCTGCAGATCTTCGAAGAGGATTTCGGTGGGGACGGTGAGCTGTCCGTATTCGGCCTGGATGTCCTCGAGGTCCTTGCGCCGCATCACCGGCACCAGGCCGGCGGCGTGCAGCTGGGTGCAGACTTCCTGGGCCGCAGCCATGGCGGCCTTCCGGCCGGTGTGCGCGAGCACCAGTATCCGTCTGCTCATCTTGTCCAGTCCTGTTCTGCCCCGTTACGGAGCAAGTGTGTTGCCGTCCCGCCAGTCTTCTACGCCCTGCGGCGCCTCCGCAAACGCGCCGGGTCCGCCAAAGACCCCGTTGACGAGTACCGCCGCCGCTGCGGCCCGGTCTGCCACGTCGCGGGGAGTCCCCTGGGGGACCGTCATCCACATAAAGAATTCCACATTCCCGTTCTGCCCGGGCAAAGGACTGCGGGCGATTCCGCTGATTTCCAAACCCGCGTCCAGCGCGGCGCCGGCCACCCGCTCGACTGCGAGCCGGTGGCGTGCCGGATCGGTCACGACGCCGGTGCGGTTCAGCAGCTCCCTGCCCACCTCGAACTGGGGTTTCGCCATCAGCAGCAAGCTGCCTCCCGGCCGTGTGGCGGCTGCCAGCGGGGCGATCACCATGGTCAGGGAGATGAAACTCAGGTCGGCGACGGTGAGGTCCACGGTGCCGCCAATGTCCGCGGGTGTGAAGTAGCGGACGTTCATGCCCTCGAAGACCCGGACCCGTGGATCCGCGCGGAGGGAATCCACCAGCTGGCCGTGCCCTACGTCCACCGCTGCCACTTCCCGGGCCCCGGCGCGCAGCAGCACATCGGTGAACCCGCCGGTTGATGCACCGGCGTCCAGGCAACGCAGACCGGTAGGTTCCACGCCGGGGAATGCCGCCAGTGCACCCGCGAGTTTATGCCCGGCCCGGCTCACGTAGTCGGGTCCGCCGTCGTCTGCCACGCTCAGCGGTTCCTCCGGCCGGATGGGTGCAGACGCCTTGGTGAGCACGGTCTGGCCGCGCTGTACGCGTCCTGCGGCGATGAGCTTGGCGGCATGCGTGCGCGAACGGGCCAGGCCGCGGGTCACCAGTTCCTGGTCAAGCCGGGCCATGCTAAGCGGGTCCCTGTCCAGGAAGCGGCGCCGCGGTTGGAGTCACGCCCGTGGAACCTGCGCCAGGCACAGATCCGCGGCTTTGGCCTGGTTCCTCGTTGAGCGCCGCGAGCAGACCGTCGTGCAGTCCTGCGTAGAGGGCAGCGTGATCACCCACCGGCGTCTCGGCGATGTCTGACAGGCCGGACAGCACCTCATCGACAGCCGGGTCCCCGGTCAGTTCCGGTTTCGGGGAGTCCCCGCCGGTCTCTGCTCTTTCTTCCACGGGCACAGCCTAGCGCCCGGCGCTGACAGTCCAGCGGACCTGTGGATTCGTTGCCTTCTCAGCATCCGGGTGTTCTTCCCACCAGGCAGCACACGCCGCCCGCCATCCGTCCAGATCCCCCTCAGGGGCCGCGATGAGTACCTCTTCCCCGCGAACACGGGCCGTCGCCGAGCCGCAGCGGACTCCACCTTCAACGGTTTCGACGGCCGGGTACGGCTCGTACAAGGCTGCCAGGGATGGAAGGAGATAGCTGGGCCGCTCCGGCGTCCGCGCGGCCAGCGCCGCGGCCGGGCTGTCGACGCCGGTGAGGACCAGGGCAGTCGCATAGCCGGCATTGGTGCCGCCCAGGATGTCGGTGTCCAGCCGGTCCCCGACGACGAGCGGCCGGGCCACACCCACATGGCGTGCCGCCGTCGTAAACAATGGTGCTTCCGGCTTACCGGCCACCACGGGACGCTGACCGGTGGCGGCAGCGACGGCAGCTACCAGTGTGCCGTTGCCCGGGGCGATGCCTCGTGCCTGCGGGATGGACAGGTCCGTGTTCGTGGCAACCCACACGGCTCCGGCAGCGACCGCAAACGCAGCTTCGGCAAGGTCCTTCCAGCCGAGCGACGGGTCGAAGCCCTGGATCACCGCCGCCGGATTCTCTTCGGCCGAGTCGACCGGTTCCAGGCCCTGGGCCCGCACCTGGTCCCGCAGCGTTGCGCTTCCGGTGACCAGCACCCTGCTGCCGGCCGGAACCAGTCCGGCCAGCAGCTCTGCCCCGGCCTGTGCGGAACCGAAGACATTCTCCGCGGTGGCGGGCGCCCCAAGATCACGCAGGTGCTCAGCGACCGCCGCCGAGGAACGCGAGGCATTGTTCGTGATGTAGGCGAGTTTTACGCCGGCACCCTCCAGCTCCTGCAGCGCCTCCGGCGCTCCGGGAATGGCATGGGGGCCGGCATAGACAACTCCGTCCAGGTCCGCGAAGACGGCATCGAACCTGCCGAGCAGCGACTCAGTCATTGCTGTCCGCGCTCGAACGGGCGTCCTCGTCCTCGCTGTCGGACTCGGTTTCCTCGGCTCCCAGGAGGGATTCTCGCTCGTCACTGGGGAGGGCGTCGTCCTCCTCTGCGTCGACGTCGACGTCGGCCGGGTTGGCTTCGATTTCGGCGCGCTCAGCGTAGTTGCCGGAGCGGTCCTCTCCCGTGCCGGCGTCGGGACCCGTGCTGTCACCGTCGCTGTCGCTGTCGCGGCGGAAGCGCGGCTTGCCTGCCGGTTCATCGTCCTCACCGAGGTCCATGATCTCCGGCTCAGCGAACGCGCCAACGCCCAGGACGCTTTCTGCCAGCAATGCCTGACGGCGCCACGGCTCGGCTTCATTGCCCCGTCCTGCCAGTTCAAGGGCATCGGCGTAGGCACGGAAGAGCCTTGGGCTGTAGGAGAAGGCGCGGTTCTTGTCCAGCTGCGGGATCTCGAGTGCGCTGACAGCGGCGTCGTACTGCTCCATGTCCATGCGGGCACCGGAGGCAACGATCGCGATGTCCACCTTGCCGGCGTTGTCCAGTCCCGCAGCTTCCTCGGAACGGACCAGGTCCAGGGCACGGTCCGGGCGGCCCAGTCCACGTTCGCAGTCCGCCATCATGGCCAGGTATTCATTGGATCCGCTGATCCGGCGGTGGGTGCGGAACTCGCGCAGTGCATCACCGAACTCCCCCGCCGCGTAAGCGGTCAGGGCCACTGCTTCACGGACTGCTGCAAGGCGGCCGCCGCGGCGGCTTGCTGCCAGGGCGTGCTGGAAGGCAAGCTCGGGATCGGTATCGATCAACCGGCCCGCCATCACCAGGTGCTTGGAAACCCACTCACCGTTGACTTCTTCGAGGTTGCGCAGCTGGGCGCGGGTGACCTTGTCCAGCTCCTGGCCCGTGACGTCGTCGTCGATCTCCGGAGAACGTTCTCGGTCGGCACGGTTGGCGCTGCGCAGGTCCCGGGCGTTGTGCTTGCGCTCAGTGACGGGAGCTTCCTCGGTGCCGTGGCGCTGGGGGCGGTCATTGCTCCGCTGCGGACGGTCGTCCTTGCGGAAAGGCTTGCGGTCGCCATCGCGCGCCGGCCGGTCACCAAACGGCTTACGATCACGGGAATCCTTGCTGAACGGCTTACGCTCACCGCGATCCGAATTAAATGACCGACGCTCACCATCACGTCCCGGCCGATCACCAAACGGCTTACGATCACGGGAATCCTTGCTGAACGGCTTACGCTCACCGTCCCGCGCCGGACGGTCATTCCAGGATTTCCGCTCCCCGCGCTCACTGCTGAACGGCTTACGCTCATCACGTCCGGCAAACGGCTTACGCTCACCGCGATCCGAGCTATAGGACCGACGCTCACCATCACGTCCCGGACGATCATTCCATGACTTCCGCTCCCCGCGCTCACTGCTGAACGGCTTACGCTCACCACGATCCGAACTAAAGGACCGACGCTCACCATCACGTCCCGGACGATCACCAAACGGCTTACGCTCACCGGAATCCTTGCTGAACGACTTACGCTCACCGGAATCCGAGCTAAAGGACCGACGCTCACCATCACGTCCCGAACGATCACCACGGTCATTGCTGAACGGCTTGCGGGAAGCGCCTTCTTTACCAAAAGGCTTACGCTCGCCGTCACGAGCGGGACGACCGGAGGAAGACTGCCGGTCGTTGTAGGACTTGCGCTGCGGGGGCTTACGATCGTTCGCGCGGGGTCGTCCCTGGCTGTCGCGCTCTTCCCGGTTGTTCTGCTCGGACATGCTGAGTTCCTCTCGTCGTGAGCCGACCAACGGAATTTAACTGCAGTCGCTCGTCACTATGTATGTGTAGGTAATTGGCAGGACTACACCTGCAAAAGTCTTGGGGACCGCACGGGGTCCTCCTCAATTCTACGGCAGAGCGCGTGCACCACGATCCGATCGGCTGTCTACGGCGTGTGACACACAGTGAAGCTCCCCACTTTCCACCCCCGTGCTCCGATGAAGAGACAGCCGAGGGTGGGTGGTTCCCACCCTCGTGACCGCCGTTTCTGATGAGACCGGGTTCCTGCGGTGGTTCCCACCCCCCCCCCCCCGTGACCGGTGGGGCTCCTGTGACCGCACCGACGGCGGTTCCCAGTCGTCGTGCCCGGTGTTTCCGATGGGGTTGCGCGGGGGCGGTGGTTCCCAGCCCTCGTGGCCGGTGGTGCCTGGTGTGGTCCCGGGAGGGGCCAGGAGTCACAGGGGCTGGGAAACCCTGTGCCGGTCGCGGACCTGGAACCCTGGCCCCCGCGGCCGGCGGTGCCACCACAACGCAGACCGGTTCCCCGGCCCGGCCGGCTGTTCCGGTCCCCATGTTCAGGCCCGGGGCCGGGGGCCGGGGAACGGCTGGTTAAACACGGAAAGGACCCGCACCAGGGTGCAGGCCCAAAAACCAACGGTCCGGGCCGGCAACCAGCCCCCACCCACGAGTCGCCGGCCGCCGGTCACG
>NZ_JBPPSW010000010.1:0-188768 GCF_051337705.1 Arthrobacter sp. IK3
CTCCGGTAAAACCCACCGAGCGGCCTGTTACGCCTCGTCTGAGCGCTCAGACGAGCCGTAACTGGCCTCTCGATGGTGGAGGGGTTAAACAAGAAGAGCAGGACGGTTGCCCGTCCTGCTCTTCTTGTAGATGCCTGCCTCAGCGGCGGCGTCTAGGCTTCTGAAATTAGAGGCCCTGAATGTTCGTAGCCTGCGGACCCTTGGGGCCCTGCTCGGTGTCGAAGGAGACCTTCTGGTTCTCTTCGAGCGACTTGTAGCCGGTGGAGTTGATCGCGGAGTAGTGAGCGAAAACGTCGGCGCTGCCGTCGTCCGGCTCAATGAAGCCGAAGCCCTTTTCGGAGTTGAACCACTTCACGGTACCTGTAGCCATTTTAATATTCCTTCTGGATTGAAACACTTCCCGACTTTCGGGAGGTTTCAGTCGCGGTGTTCCTTTACCGCTTTTACAGAAAAGCGGCTAGCCCGATTGGGTTTCGCCGCTTGAAATACAAAATGCGCAACACAACAACTGGAAAAGACTCTACACGGGGTCGCCCCGAACTCCTAATCGCGTCCCCGTGCAGAACCGGCCACCATGAATCCCGGGCTAGGAACCGTCCTCCGGCAGCAGCAGCTCACGGGGGATCCGGTCTTTGTCAGCAACACGCCGCAGCAGCTCCCGTTCCACCGGCACTCCCCTGCGCAGCACGCTCACGTCCCCGGTGGGTTCAAGCAGCACTAGCGAGACCTCGGAAAAGTTGTGGATCCCGGCCTGGCGCAGTTTGAAGTAGAGCTCGTCATTCTGGATGCGGGCTCTCCTGAGGTTGTCCGCCAGGATTTCGCGGCCGGCCATCAGCAGTACCGGCCTGCTGCTCAGATAGACACCCCGTTTGGTGCGGCGGAGGTACTCTTCCAGCCGCATCATGGTGAACAGGGTCAGGAGTCCGATGATCCCGGCGGCCAGGGTGGGCGTATAGCCAAGGATGACCCGGCCTACGACGCCGCCGAGAGCAATGACGATCGCCTTGTCCAAGGTGGACCAGCTGGCCAGCGATCTCTGGCCGAAACTCCTGATCAGCAGGAAGAACACGGCATAGATGCCAATGGCCGAGACCACCACCCAGAGGGCTTCGACGGGGGTTATGCCAAGGCTGTACCACGGATCGTTGGACACGGCAGGGCCTCCTCCAGCAGTGAACGGTTCCCCGGTTCCTCAGGCAGGCAGCTGTCTTTTGATGGTAGACCGCCGGGGCTGCTCCCGGGACCCGTCAGGCGAAGACGGAGGGGCCCGTGTACCGTCCCAGCAGCTCCCGCTGCGCCGCAGAGACCCGCTGCAGCGCTCCGGAGGTGCCATCCACGAAGGCCAGAGTGGTTTCAGCCTTGACGCACGGCTTGTTCGTCACCGGGTCCAACACCAGGTACGAAATTGCCAGGCTGGCTCCCTTTACGGAGCTGAACCAGATGTCGACGTCGGCCGGTACGTTCCGGTATTCAAGCGGGGCAAGGTACTTGACCCTGTGCTCGGAGACGAGGGACTGCGTGTTGGGCGGAACTGTGTTGAAAAGCGGAACCGGAGGCTCCGTCCCGGGAGCGCCGGTCCCTCCGGGCGGGCCGAAAGCCAGGATCCTGGCTTCCTCGAGCATCCGGATGACTTCAACGTTGTTGATATGGCCGTAGGCGTCCATGTCGGACCAGCGCATGGGCACTCGTACCCGGATGACGTGGGCGGATGTTTCCATGCCTCGATTCTGGCACAGCGCGCACCCCGGCAGCCGCCGTCGCACTTTCCGTCGGGAACCGCTGCCTCCATAACGAGATGGCAGAAACTGCCCATTTGAAGCTTCAAACGGGCAGTTTCTGCCATCTCGATGAAGGTGAGTTAGGCGGGGATGAGCTCCGCCGCTTCCGCCAGCAGGGTGAACGAACGCAGGCGCTGCTCCAGGGTCTGCGCGTGCGTGGCCACGATGAGCTCGTCAGCGGAGGCATGCTCGGCGAACCAGTCCAGGTAGGAGCGGACCTCGGACGGGGTGCCGACGCCGGAGTAGTGGCCCATCATCTTGATGTGCTGGCCGGCCGGGGATTCAAGCACCAGGTCAGCTTCCTCATCCGTGTACGTGCGGTCCTTACCGAGCAGCTGGGTGACCCGGCGCCGCTGGGACTGCTTGAAGATCTCTTCCGCTTCTTCCGTGGTGGGCGCGGCGAGGGCGTTGACGCCAGCAATCACGTACGGCTCGGCAAGCTGTTCAGAGGGCTGGAACTCCCTCCGGTACAGCGCGACGGCGTCCTGCAGTGCCTGCGGAGCGAAGTGGGAGGCGAAGGAGTACGGCAGACCCAGCGCGGCGGCGAGGCGCGCGCCGAACAACGAGGAGCCGAGGATGTACAGCGGCACGTTGGTGCCCTTGCCCGGGATGGCATCGATGCCGGGAATCAGGCTGTTTCCGGTGAGGTAGCCCTGCAGCTCCTGGACGTCACGGGGGAAACTGTCCGCGGACATGGGATCCCGGCGGAGGGCGCGCATGGTTTTTTGGTCGCTGCCCGGGGCGCGGCCGAGGCCCAGATCGATCCGTCCCGGATAGAGCGACTCGAGGGTACCAAACTGCTCTGCGATGGTCAGCGGCGCATGGTTGGGCAGCATGATGCCGCCGGCGCCGAGCCGGATGGTGGAGGTATTGGCACCAATGAAGGAGATCAGCACGCTCGTTGCCGAGGAAGCAATGGTGGGCATGTTGTGGTGCTCGGCGTACCAGACGCGGCGATAGCCAAGCTTTTCGGCATGCCGGGCCAGGGCAAGGCTGTCCTGGAAGGATTCGGCTGCAGTCCCGCCCTCTTCAATGGAGGCGAAGTCGAGGATTGAAAGCGGGTACGTCATGGGACAGCTGGCCTTTCGTTGCACTTGATGGGCTTAGCAGTACAACCGAAGGACCCCCGCGGTTATTTCAGGACCGTCGGGCCAGGAACGCGGCCAGCCGGGAAAAGGATGAATTCCAGCCGGTTTCATGGCTGTCCCTCTCCTTCGCGGAGGGGAACGGCCCCTGCGCGAAAGACATCTGCGTGCCGCCGTCGTGCGGTTCCAGGTCGACGGTCATCAGCGTGGTGCTGCTGGCCGGAGAGCCGTCCGGCTGTTCCCACCGCTGGGTCATGGACAGGTGTTCGGGCGGATCAAGCCGTTCAAAAATGCCGCCCCACCACAACTCATCCCCGGTGATGGTATTCACCATGCAGGCCCGGTAGGTCCCGCCCTCCCTGTTCTCCATGTGCACGCGGTCGGCGGGGACAATAAATCCTTCCGGTCCCCACCAGTCCGTGACGTGGGTGAGGTCTGTCCAAGCGCCGTACACGGCGTCCGGCTGTGCCCGAAGATCGCGGACCATCTGCAGGTAGACCCCCCGTCTGGCGGGTCTTTCCGGCTGTTCCGGGTACTCCGGTTGTTTCGGCGAATTCATGGCGGATCCTTTCCCGGGCAGCGCGGTCCGTCTGGGGCTCCTCTTCCAGTCTGCCGTTCAGGCACTGCCGTGGGTACGCCGCCGGGAAGTTTTGGCCGGGTGTGGGAGTACCTTGGTTGCACCGGACAGGAGGGATCACCGATGGGGCAGGTGCAGATTGGAACCTCCGGCTGGACGTACGGGGACTGGCGCGGGGTGCTGTATCCCAGGGGCGTGCCGGCCGCCAAGTGGCTGGAGTACTACGCCGGGCAGTTCAGCACCGTGGAATTCAACGGCAGTTTCTACCGGTGGCCGCGTGAGGGAGCCTTTGCTCGCTACCGGGACCGGCTGCCCGAGGGATTCGAGTTTTCAGTCAAGGCACCGCGGGGGCTGACGCACGCCCGCAAACTGCGGGACCCGGAGGTCTGGATTGGCCGGATACACCGCTGCTGGGAGCAGCTGGGTTCCCAGGCCGGTGTGCTGCTGTTCCAGCTGCCGCCTGATTTTGAACGCGACGACGCCCGGTTGGACTCGGTTCTGACCGCCCTGCCGGAATCGATCCGAGTGTCCGTCGAGTTCCGGCATCCCAGCTGGAACAGCCCCGAGGTGTATGCGCTGCTGGCCCGGCACAACGCGGCATACTGCGTGATGAGCGGCGCACAGCTGCCGTGCATCCTCGAAGCCACCGCGGATTTTGTCTACGTGCGCCTGCACGGCCCGGACCAGCACACGCTCTATGCAGGTTCCTATCCGGAGCAGGACCTCCAGTGGTGGGCGGAGCGGATCCGTGACTGGCAGGCAGGCGGCCGGGATGTCTATGCCTACTTCAATAACGACGGCGGTGGCGCCGCGGTTGATAACGCGCGGCGCCTTCGGGAGCTGCTGGCCTAAGGGGCCGGCCGGCACGAACGAAAAGGCGCCGCGGTCTGTCCGCGGCGCCTTTCCAATGCTCCGTACGTACCGGACGCTAGCGGGCCGCCAGCATCTTGGCCCGGCGGTGTGCCAGGACCTGTCCGCCGATCACTACGAGCAGCGAAATAATGAACATAGCCGAGCCAATCACGTTGGCCTGCGCAGGGATGCCCCTGGTCGCGGCCACGTAAATGAACTTCGGGAACGTGTCCAGGTTTCCTGAGTTGAAGTTGGTGATGATGAAGTCATCGAAGCTCATTGCGAAGGCAAGCAGCGCGGCCGCCACGATGCCCGGCAGCAGCAGCGGGAAGGTAACCCGCCAGAACGCCTGGATCGGAGAGGCGTAGAGATCCCCGGCGGCTTCCTCCAGCTTCGGGTCGAGGCTCGCTACGCGGGCCTTGACTGTTACCACCACGAAGGAGATGCAGAAGATGGAGTGGGCGATGATTACGGTACCCATGCCGAGCTCAGCGCCGATGTTCAGGAACTGCGCCAGCAGCGAGGCTCCCAGCACCACCTCGGGAGTGGCCAGCGGCAGGAAGATCAGCATGTTCGCCGTCGCATTGAACTTGAAGCGGTAGCGGACAAGCCCGACGGCGATCGCCGTGCCCAGCGCCGTCGAAATCAGCGTTGCCGCCAGCCCCACCTGCAGGCTGTTGCCCAGAGCTTCGCAGACCCCGGGCGCACCGCAGGGGTTCTTCCAGTTGTCCAGCGTGAAGCCGCGCCAGGAAAGGTTGGTGCGTCCGGCGTCGTTAAAGGAGAAGGCGAAAACGTAAACGATCGGAACCAGGAGGAACAGGAAGGCCAGTCCCCCGAACACCGGCACGAGCCAGCGGCCTAGTTTTTGTTTCATGTTTGGTTCCTTACATCAGTTCTTTGGTGCCGAAGCGCCGGACGTACAGGATCACCAGGAACAGGATCGCCAGCATCAGCAGGAAGGAAAGCGCCGAAGCGCCCGGGTAGTCGACCACCCGGAAGAACCGGGAGTCGATGACCTGGCCGATCATGGTGGTGTTCTGGTTGTTGCCCAGCAGGGCCGCGTTCACGTAGTCGCCCGTGGCGGGGATGAACGTCAGCAGGGTCCCGGCCATGACGCCCGGAAGCGAAAGCGGGAACGTGATCTTGCGGAAGGTGGTGAAACCGTTCGCGTACAGGTCCCCGCCGGCCTCGATCAGCCGGGTGTCCAGACGTTCAAGGTTGGCGTAAATAGGCAGTGTCATGAACGGCAGGAAGTTGTACGTCAGGCCGCAGATCACGGCGAAGGCCGTGGCAGTAAGCCGGCCGTCCTCCGGCAGCAGGGACACCGCCCGCAGCACTGAGACCACCGGGCCCTCGTCCGCCAGGATCTGCTTCCAGGCCTGGGTACGCAGGATGAAGCTGGTAAAGAACGGGGCGATGATCAGAACCAAGAGGATGCCCTTGAGCAGCTTCCGGTCCCGCAGCCGCACCGCAACCAGGTAGGCCATGGGATAACCGATGGCCAGCGCGGCAACCGTGGCGATCAGCGCGAAACCGAAGGAACGGAGCACCGCAGGCCAGTAGTTCTGCAGCACCACCACGTAGTTGTTGAACTCAAGGGCCGGAACGAACTGCCCGACGTCGGCGCCTTCAGGCTTGATGTACAGCGAGGTCGCCAGCAGCGAGAGCACCGGCATGGCAAAGAAGAGCAGCAGGAAGATAAACCCGGGCAGGATCAGCAGGTAGCCAATCCGTCCGCGGCGCTTGCTGGCTTCCTCCTCCGCAGCACTGGGCCCGGTACCGGCGGCCTTGCCTGCAGTGAGGAGCGCCATTAGAGGCCGTCCTCTCCGGCGCCGGCCTCCCGGTCCTCGCTGCCGCTGAGGCCAAAGGCGTGTTCGGGGTCCCAGGCCAGGCGCACCCGGTCCCCGTCATTGAACAGGGCCCCGCCATGGTTCTGGGCGAAGACACCGACGGTGCCGATTCCCTCGGCGTCGACAAGGTACTCGGTGCTGGCACCCGTAAAGGAGGCATCGAGCACCACTCCGCGGATCGAGCCGGGTGCGGCGGCAGCGGTGTCTGCTTCCATCCGCAGTTTCTCGGGGCGGATGCCCACCAGGATCTTCCCGGCGTGGTCCGTGGCCCGCTCCTTGAGCAGGGTCAGGGAATTACCGGCGACGTCGATCTGGAGGTACTCCCCCGTGTTCCCGGTGACCGTGGCAGGCATGAGGTTGGACTTGCCCAGGAAGTTCGCGACAAAAGCTGTTCGCGGAAGTTCGTACAGTTCCTGCGGCGGGCCCATCTGCTCAACCTGGCCGTGGTTCATCACGGCCACGGTGTCCGCCATGGTCATGGCCTCTTCCTGGTCGTGGGTGACGTGGACGAAGGTCAGGCCGACTTCGGTCTGGATCTTCTTCAACTCAACCTGCATCTGGCGGCGAAGTTTCATGTCCAGCGCGCCGAGCGGCTCGTCAAGGAGCAGCACGGCGGGCCGGTTGACGACGGCGCGGGCCAGGGCCACGCGCTGCTGCTGCCCACCGGACAGCTGCGCCGGACGGCGCGAGCCAAGATGTGCCAGTTCCACCAGTTCAAGTGCAGCCTTGGCCTGGGCTTCGGCGTCGCGGATCTTGCGGCGCTTGAGCCCGAAGGCAACGTTGTCCAGCACGCTCATGTGCGGGAACAGTGCGTAGTTCTGGAACACGGTGTTGACCGGACGCTGGTACGGGCTGGTACCGGTGATGTCCTTGCCGCCGATGGAAATGGTTCCGGCCGTGGGCTGTTCCAGGCCGGCAATCATCCGCAGGGTGGTGGTCTTGCCGCAGCCGGAAGGTCCCAGCAGGGCGAAGAAGGAGCCGGACGGAATAACCAGGTCCAGGTTATCCACGGCGGTGAATTCGGTGAAGCGCTTGGTGACTCCGGAGAGGACCAGGTCTGCGCCTGTCCCGGTGGCTGCGCCGGGCTCCCGGGAAAGTTCGGTGGTGCTCATCTATCAGTTTCCGATCGCGGTCTGGAAGCGGTCGCTGAAGTCGGTCTCTTCGTCCGGCGTGAGGGTCCGCACCACGTGGGTGTTGGCGAGGAATTCATCGGTCGGGAAGATCAGCGGGTTCTCGACGAGTTCGGGATCGATGGCTTCCATCGCTTCCCGCGCCCCTTCAACGGGGCAGACGTAGTTCACGTAGGCGGCGACCGTGGCTGCATTCACGGGGTCGTAGTAGTAGTCCATGAGCTTCTCGGCGTTGGTCTTGTGGGTGGCGCCGATGGGTACCAGCAGGTTGTCGGACCAGAGGGTGCCGCCGGCGTCCGGGATGGCGAACTCCCACTTGTCCCCTTCCTCGAAGTTCAGCTGGGTGATGTCGCCGGACCAGCCGATGACGGCCAGGGCGTCGCCGGAGATGAGGTCCTCCTTGTAGGAGTTGCCCTTGACCTGGCGGATCTGTCCGTCGGCAATCTGCTTGGACAGGATGTCCAAGGCGTTTTCGAACTCGTCCTCGCCCCACTCGCCGGTGATGTCCACACCCTGGTCAAGCATGAGCAGGCCCATGGTGTCCCGCATTTCGTCCAGCACTTCCACGCGTCCCTTGAGTTCGGGCTGCCAGAGATCGGAAACGGTCTTGAGCCCCTGCGGGAACGCTTCCTTGTTCCAGGCGATTCCGGCGAAACCGGTCTGCCAGGTGAGGGAGTGCTTGCGCCCCGGGTCGAAGTCCACATTCTGGAGGGACTGGAGCAGGTTCTTGGAATTGGGAATATTGGCCAGGTCCAGTTCCTGGGTGTAGCCCAGGCGGATCAGGCGTGCCGCCATCCAGTCGGTCAGCGTGACGATGTCCTGTCCAATGTCCTGGCCGGAGGAAAGCTGGCCCTGGACCTTGCCGAAGTACGTGTCGTTGCCGTCCACATCCTCCGAGTAATTTGCCGTGATTCCGGTGGCTTCGGAGAACGCCTCCAGTGAGGGGTAGGTGCGGGTTGAGTCGTCGTAGTCCAGGTAAAGGGTCCAGTTGGCCCAGTTGACGATCTTGTCCGTGTCCGACACGTCGGTTGCGGGGCTGGGCTTGGAGGAAGCGCTGCCGCCGGTTCCGCCGCCAGTGCCGCAGGCTGCCAGCATGCCGGCCAGGGAAAGGCCTCCGGCTCCCATGAGCAGCTTCCGCCGGGAGAGCTGGGCGTTGACGATACTCCGTAGCATCGGATCGTTCACGGGGCGCTTCGACATAGGAACTCCTTGCTGGCACTACTGCACTGCGGACGGGTGTTGATGATTGATAGTGCCAGACCGAATTCCGTCGCGACAAGGTTTTCGTTGTAAAAGTTTTGTTACACGACGGTTTCCAAATCAATATGAGCAAAGTCAGTACGCTTTCGGTTCTCAAAAGCCTTGATTTCGCATGAAATAAAAGATTCAATTGCTACCACTCACGCAGTCTCAGCAATCGAATCCGCACCTGGAGGTGGCGCTAACCATGGATTCCGCGCCCGGAAACCACTCCGTCGACGACATCTCCAAGGCGATCATCGAACAGCTGCAGGAGGACGGACGCCGCTCCTACGCTGCGATCGGAAAGGCCGTTGGCCTCTCCGAAGCGGCTGTCCGGCAGCGCGTCCAGAAACTGACAGACAGCGGAATCGTCCAAATAGTCGCCGTAACCGATCCCCTGCAGCTGGGCTTCCCCCGGCAGGCAATGCTGGGGATCCGGGTCAACGACGACGTCCTGGCCGTGGCCGACCGTATCTCGGCAATTGACCAGGTGGACTATTGCGTCGTCACGGCCGGCTCGTTCGATCTGCTGGCCGAAGTGGTGTGCGAAAACGACCAGGACCTGATGCTCCTGGTCAACCGGTTCCGCAGCATTCCCGGAGTTTCGTCCACCGAAACCTTTATGTACCTCTCCCTGCGCAAGCAGGCCTACAACTGGGGCACCAGATGACCGAAACAACTGTCCAGCCTTCCTCAACCACCCCCCGCGGAACGGACCGCCAGCAGGCGGCACGCGACCACCTGTGGATGCACATGGCCCGCCACTCGGGACCGGTTGCCGGTGGAAATGTTCCGATTATTACGCGCGGCCAGGGCCACCACATCTACGACGACCGCGGCCACGAACTCATTGACGGCCTGGCCGGGCTCTTCACGGTGCAGGTTGGCCACGGCCGCGAAGAACTGGCCGAGGCCGCTGCCCGCCAGATGCGCGAACTGAGCTTCATGCCGCTGTGGTCCTACGCCCATCCGCCCGCCATCGACCTGGCCGAGCGCCTCGCCGCCGGAGCGCCGGGCGACCTGAACCGGGTGTTCTTCACTTCCGGCGGCGGTGACTCCGTCGAGTCGGCATGGAAGCTGGCGAAGCAGTACTTCAAGCTCACCGGCAGGCCCACCAAGCACAAGGTGATCTCCCGTGCCGTTGCCTACCACGGCACACCGCAGGGCGCCCTGTCCATCACCGGCATCCCGGACATGAAGTCCGCCTTCGAACCGCTCGTTCCCGGCGCCTTCCGCGTACCGAATACCAACCAGTACCGTGCGCCTGAGGGGCTGGAAGATCCGGAGGCCTTCGGCCGCTGGGCCGCAGACCGGATCGGCGAAGCGATCGAATTCGAAGGTCCGGACACGGTGGCGGCCGTATTCCTGGAACCGGTGCAGAACTCCGGCGGCTGCTTCCCGCCGCCTCCCGGCTACTTCAAGCGGGTGCGTGAAATCTGTGACCAGTACGACGTCCTGCTTGTTTCGGACGAAACCATCTGCGCCTTTGGCCGGGTCGGTTCGATGTTCGCCTCCACCGACTTCGACTACGTTCCGGACATCATCACCTGCGCCAAGGGCATCACCAGCGGCTACGCTCCCCTGGGCGCGATGATCGCCTCGGACCGCCTGTTCGAACCGTTCGCCAAGGGCGACACCACGTTCTACCACGGCTACACCTTCGGCGGGCACCCTGTCTCCGCCGCCGTCGCCATGGCCAACCTGGACATTTTCGATGCCGAGGACCTCAACAACCGGGTGAAGACCAACGCCCCGGCCTTCCGCGCCACGCTGGAGAAGCTGAAGGACCTGCCGATCGTGGGCGATGTCCGCGGCGAGGGTTACTTCTACGGAATCGAGCTGGTGAAGGACAAGGCCACCAAGGAGACCTTCTCCGCGGACGAGTCTGAGCGCCTGCTGCGCGGCTACGTTTCAACCGCACTGTACGACGCCGGCCTGTACTGCCGTGCCGACGACCGCGGCGACCCCGTCATCCAGCTCGCACCGCCGCTGACGATCGGCCAGCCCGAGTTCGACCAGATCGAGTCGATCCTCCGGTCCGTCCTCACGGAAGGACTCAACCACCTCTGATGAGCATCTCCACAGCCCCGGTAAACGGCAGCGTCTCCTTCTGGTACGCGGAATCCGGCCTTCCGGATCCGCGTCCCGGCCTGGACGGAAACCGCGAGGCGGACGTCGCCGTCGTCGGCGCCGGTTACACGGGGCTGTGGACTGCCTATTACCTGAAGAAGGCCTGCCCGGACCTGTCCGTTGTAGTGCTCGAATCCCGGTTCGCCGGGTTCGGCGCCTCCGGACGCAACGGCGGCTGGCTGACCAACTCGATCACCGGGGGCCGCAGCCAGTACGTGAAGTCCCACGGCCGCGCCGTTGTGGGACGGTTCCAGGAACTGCTCAACGAAACCGTGGACGAGGTCATTGCGGTTGCCGGTGCCGAGGGCATCGACGCCGCAGTGGCCAGGGGCGGAGAACTCAACGTTGCCCGCAATGAGGCGCAGCTGGGCCGGCTGCTGGCCTGGGCCGAGGACGAAGCTGCCTGGCCTGAGGCTGGAACCCGCCTGCTCGACGCCGCTGAAACGGCCGAGCGAATCCAGGTTGCCGGTGCGCTGGGCAGCGTCCACCACCCCCACTGTGCCCGCATCCACCCGGCGCGGCTGGTGCGCGGGCTGGCCGCCGCCGTCGAGCGCCTTGGCGTTCCCATTTACGAGGGCACTACCGTCACGGACATCCGGCCCGGCCGCGCCGTGACGGACCGCGGCACCGTAAGCGCGAAGTACGTCCTGCGCGCCACCGAGGGCTTCACCGCGAACCTGCGCGGCCATTCCCGCGAATGGCTGCCCATGAACTCCTCCATGATCGCCACGGAACCGCTCCCGGAATCCGTCTGGCAGCAGATCGGCTGGCATGGCCGGGAGACGGTCGCGGACATGGCCCACGCCTATATGTATGCGCAGCGCACCGCCGACGGACGCATTGCGCTGGGCGGACGCGGAGTGCCGTACCGGTTCGGCTCCCGCACGGATACCGACGGCGCCACGCAGCCGGAGACGATCGCCAGCCTTACGGCGTTGCTGCAGGACATGTTCCCGGCCGCTGCGGAAGCGCGGATCGAGCATGCCTGGGCCGGCGTCCTGGGGGTTCCGCGGGACTGGAAGGCCACCGTTGGCCTGGATCCGAAGACCGGACTGGGCTGGGCAGGCGGCTACGTGGGAACCGGGGTAACCGCCACCAACCTTGCCGCCCGTACCCTGCGCGACCTCATTCTGGACCCCGGCAGCGAACTCACCCGGATGCCTTGGGTGAACCGGAAGGTCCGGAGGTGGGAACCAGAGCCGCTGCGCTGGATTGCCGTCAAAGCCATGTATGCGGCGTACTACGCCGCCGACCGCGCCGAACGCAATGGCCGGAGCACGACGTCGCCCATCGCCAAGGCCGCGAACCTCGTGTCCGGGCGGTAGCTGGGCGGAGCTGGCGGGCGGCTGCCTGGGGCTGGGCTGGCGGGCGTGAGGCCGGCGGGGCTGGGTTGGCGGGCTGGTGGCCGGCTGGCGGGGCTGGGCTGGCGGGGCTGAGGCCGGCTGGGTTCCCACGCCCTGTGACATTTGCGCACGCCTGAGGTCCCATCCGTCACAGCCACAACAACGGCGGGGAAACCGCGCGTCCGGGCTGTCGCCGGGAGGGGGCCGCCGGCGGGATTCCCACGCGCTGTGACACTTGCGCACTCCTGGGGTCCCAGCCGTCACAGCGGCAACGACGGCTGGGAAACCGTGCGCCCGGGCCGACGCCGGGAGAGGGCCGCCGGCTGGATTCCCACGCACCGTGACACTTGCACACTCCTGGGGTCCCAACCGTCACAGCCGCAACGACGGCTGGGAAATCGTGCGCCCGGGCCGTCGCCGGGAGGGGGCCACCAGCGGGATTCCCACGCGCTGTGACACCTGTGCACTCCTGGGGTCCCATCCGTCACAGCCACAACAACGGCGGGGAAACCGTGCGCCCGGGACGCCGCCGGCAGGGGCCGCCGGGCCGGGCCGCCGGGCCGGGCCGCCGGCGGGATTCCCACGCACTGTGACACCTGTGCACTCCTGAGGTCCCAACCGTCACAGCCACAACAACGGCGGGGAAACCGTGCGCCCGGGACGCCGCCGGCAGGGGCCGCCGGGCCGGGCCGCCGGCTGGATTCCCAAGCACAGTAACACCTGTGCACTCCTGAGGTCCCAACCGTCACAGCCGCAACAACGGCTGGGAAACCGGGCCACCCGAAACCACAGCAGGCCCGGACGGAAGGCTACGAGTTCTGGGTGGTCTTGAGCTCGATCTCCACGAACGCGAACTCGGTGTCCGTCTTGTTGATGACGTTGTGCTCACTGCCGGCTTCCCGTGCGTAGGACTCCCCCACCACCAGGTCCAGGGTGGCCTGGCCGCCGTCGGCCGTCTCATAGCTCATGTGCCCGGCCGCGGTGGGAACCACCACGTAGTCCAGCTCGTGCCGGTGCCAGCCGGTCTGGGTGCCGGGAGGGAAACGCCATTCCGTGACCCGGACCCGGTCATTGTCGATCTGTACGGCTGCAACGGCCTGCCCGTAGTCAAGCGATGATGAGTTCATGGGTTGAACCTACCGTGGCATGATCGGCTCCCCGGACCAGGCGGGCGTTTGTTACCGTCCGTCAGCCCGCGGGTGAAAGCGACTGCAGCTGGCGCAGCAAAACCGCCACGTGCAGCGAGGTACGGGACTCCGGGTCGTCGAGGGATACCCCCAGCCTGGACTCGAGCTTCTGCAGCCGGGCGTACAGCGTTGGGCGGCTGAGGTAGCCGCTGCGTGCCAGCGCCGTCTTGTTGCCCCCACATTCAAGGAAGCGCTCCAGGAGCGCCAGGTCCGGGGCATCGATCCAGCGCAGCTCCGCCTCGGCGAAGGAAACAGCCCTTGGGTCTTCCCGCAGCAGTGCCAGGAGTCCGCGGAGCCGTACGTCGGTTGACCGGAAATACCGGTTGGCTCCGGCAGAGAGCGTACCTGCAGTCTGCGCCACGTGCGCTGCCTCGTCCAGGCCGGCAGCGGCGTCGGACAACCGGGACCTGGCCCTGCCCACGCCGGCGGTCCAGCGCAGTTCACCCGCGCCGGCGGAGGTTCGCGCCGCGAGGTCCCCGCAGATCCGCTCCAGCAGGCCGTCTTCCAGCATCCGGGCCGGAAGCGCCAGCAGCACCGCCACCTGACCGGTCTGCAGGGCAGCGGCGAGCGCACTGTTCCGTGTGGCCGCCAGCACGGCCTCCAGCATCTCCAGCAGTGCGCGTTCCTTGCGCTGCATCGACATGGGATCCTTGCCGGATCCGGAGTCGAGGTGCAGCACCAGCGGCAGGTAGGCCGGTGAAGGCTTCAGCCCCAGTGCCGAAGCGCGGGTGAGGGCCTCCTCCTCGTCCTGGGTCCGGGTGCCGCGCAGTTCGTGGATGAGTCCGGCCTGCGCCTGCTGGGCCAGCCCGGCCTGGTCCCGTTCGGCGAGGCGGTTGATGGACAGCGCCTGCCCCGCACGCTCAAGGACCATGGACGCCTCGGAGGCAGCTGCCGGTCCGTCCGGGACTCCGGGAAGGACCAGCCTGCCCCACTGCGAGCCGCCCAGCCCCACGGGCGTCTGCAGCCAGTGCTCGTCACCGGCCACCTCGGTTTCCGGATAGGCATGGACCGCCCGCGAGCGCCGCTGCCAGTCCCGCAGGAGTTCCTGGGCCGGCCGCCCGGCTGCGGCGAACGCCGCCACCAGGTGCGAACTGTCCTCCAGCACTACCGGCGCCCCCAGCAGCTCCGCGGTTCGGTCCACAATCTCCTGCACTCCGGCGCTTTCAAGGCTCAGCATGGTGAAGACTTCATGAACCTGCCGGGCCTTTTCAACCTGCTCAAGCTGCCCGGCAACGATCCTGCGGTGCACTACCTCGGTCACCTCCACGAACCGCACCGTCCGGCGCAGGCGGATCACCGGCAGGGCCTGCCGGCCTTCAGCCAGCACCCGCCGGGCACCGGAAGCCAGCGCCGCGGCAGCTTCCGGGCGGTCCGCGGGAATCTCGACGACGACGCCGGCAACCCCCGCGGCCTGCAACCCGGTCAGGTACTCGGCGGCCTGGTCCGCCGATTCCCCGAAGGCCAGGCCCGTGGTCAGCACCAGTTCCCCGCCCTCCAGGAGGTCCGCCAGACTCCGCAGTTCGGCAACATGCACCCAACGGACCGGCACGTCCAGGGCGTCCTGGCCGGCGAGGATTTCCGGCTCCCCGGCCCGGACGACGTCGAAGCCCAGGACCGTACTCAGCTGCAGGCTCATGCTGGGAGTCTAGGCACGCCACCCCCCACCGTGTCCGACAAAGCGTAAAGATTTCCGATTATTTCCTGACACCTTGGCAATGTCCGCCACCGCAGAGCTCGGCTTAGATGGTGTCCAGCCCCACTTTCTACGCCTCAAGGAGCAAACGTGCAGACCACGCAGCACTGGATCAACGGCGCCTTCACGGCACCTGCAGACACCCGCCTCGCCGACGTAACCAACCCGGCCACCGGCAAGACCACTTCCCAAGTTGCCCTGGCCAGCGAGGAAACCGTCAACGAAGCCGTTGCCGCGGCTGCCGCCGCCTTCCCCGCCTGGCGCGACACCTCCCTTGCCCGCCGGGTGCAGATCCTCTTCAACTTCCGCGAGCTGCTCAACGCCCGCAAGCCTGAGCTGGCCGCCATCATCACCGCCGAACACGGCAAGGTCCTCGATGACGCGCTCGGTGAAATCAGCCGCGGCCAGGAGGTCGTCGAATTCGCCTGCGGCATCCCCCACCTGCTCAAGGGCGGCTTCACCGAGAACGCTTCCACCAAGGTTGACGTCCACTCCATCCGCCAGCCGGTTGGCCCCGCCGCCATCATCAGCCCATTCAACTTCCCGGCCATGGTTCCCATGTGGTTCTTCCCGGTCGCCATCGCCACCGGCAACACCGTAGTGGTCAAGCCCAGCGAGAAGGACCCGACGGCGGTCAACTGGATCGCCGAACTGTGGAAGGAAGCCGGCCTGCCGGACGGCGTCTTCAACGTGGTGCACGGCGACAAGGTTGCCGTGGATACACTCCTGCACCACCCGGACATCAAGTCCGTCTCCTTCGTGGGCTCCACCCCGATCGCCCAGTATGTCTACCGCGAGGGCACTGCCAGCGGCAAGCGCGTCCAGGCCCTCGGCGGCGCCAAGAACCACATGATCGTCCTGCCGGATGCTGACCTGGACCTGGCAGCCGACGCCGCCGTCAACGCCGGCTTCGGTTCCGCCGGCGAGCGCTGCATGGCCATCTCCGCCCTCGTTGCCGTCGGACCCGTCGGTGACGAGCTCGTTGCCAAGATCGCCGAGCGCACCCGTACCCTGCGCATCGGCGACGGCCTGCGCGGCACCGACATGGGCCCGCTGGTCACCTCCGCCCACCGGGACAAGGTTGCAGGCTACATCGACGCGGGAGAAGCCGCCGGAGCCACCGTTGTGCTGGACGGACGCAAGGTGGAAGCCGATGCCGAGGGCGAAGGCTTCTTCCTCGGCCCGACCCTGTTCGACCACGTCACCCCCGAGATGTCCATCTACACCGATGAGATCTTCGGCCCCGTGCTCTCCGTGGTCCGCGCGGAAAGCTACGACGAGGCGCTCGCCCTGATCAACGCCAACCAGTACGGCAACGGCACCGCGATCTTCACCAACGACGGCGGCGCCGCCCGCCGCTTCCAGAACGAAGTCCAGGTGGGTATGGTCGGCATCAACGTGCCGATCCCGGTTCCCATGGCCTACTACTCGTTTGGCGGCTGGAAGAACTCGCTCTTCGGTGATTCCCACGCACATGGCACCGAGGGCGTGCACTTCTTCACCCGCGGCAAGGTTGTCACCACCCGCTGGCTCGACCCGAGCCACGGCGGCCTGAACCTCGGCTTCCCCCAGAACGCCTAGGCACACGGAAGGATTCGCGAATGAGCACTACCGCCGAGACGGCAGTTACCGAAGAGGAACTGGCCGCAGGACGACGCGCCTACGAGCTGGACCGCAGACACGTGTTCCACTCCTGGTCCGCCCAGAAGCAGATCACCCCGATGACCATCACCCGGGCCGAGGGGTCCTACGTCTGGGACGGAGAAGGCCGGAAACTACTGGACTTCTCCTCCCAGCTGGTCAACACCAACATTGGCCACCAGCACCCCAAGGTGGTGGCCGCCATCCAGGAGCAGGCAGGCAAGCTCTGCACCATTGCTCCGCAGTACGTCAACGACGCACGGTCCGAAGCAGCGCGCCTGGTCTCCGAACTGACCCCGGGGAACCTGGACACGGTGTTCTTCACCAACGGCGGCGCCGACGCCATTGAGCACGCCATCCGCATGGCCCGCCTGCACACCGGACGCTACAAGGTTCTCTCCGCATACCGCTCCTACCATGGCGGTACGGCACTGGCCGTGAACGTCACGGGCGACCCGCGCCGAATCCCCAACGACTATGGCACGTCCGGAACCGTCCACTTCCACATTCCCTTCCTGTACCGCAGCCAGTTCCACGCCGCCACGCAGGAAGAGGAAGTCCAGCGGGCACTGGAGCACCTGGAGCAGCTCATTCTCCTGGAAGGTCCCGGTGCCTTCGCCGCCCTGGTCCTTGAGTCCATCCCGGGAACCGCCGGCATCATGGTTCCCCCGCCCGGCTACCTCGCCGGCGTCCGGGAACTGACCCGCAAGTACGGAATGGTGTTCATTGCCGACGAGGTCATGGCCGGCTTCGGACGGTCCGGCAAGTGGTTCGCGGTTGAACATGCCGACGGCGTGGAACCGGATCTGCTCACCTTCGCCAAGGGCGTCAACTCCGGTTACGTCCCGCTGGGCGGCGTCGCGATCTCCGACGAGATCGCCGGCACCTTCGCCAACTCGCCCTACCCCGGCGGCCTGACCTACTCCGGCCACCCGCTCGCCTGTGCAGCGGCGGTAGCCACCATCAACGCGATGCGCGACGAAGGCATGGTGGAGAGTGCTGCGAACCTCGGCGAAACGGTCTTCGGGCCGGGCCTGGCGGAACTCGCCCGTAAGCACGTTTCCGTGGGCGAAGTCCGCGGAACGGGCGCGTTCTGGGCCATCGAGTTCGTAAAGAACCGCGAAACCCGTGAACCGCTGGCACCGTACGGCGGCTCCAGCCCCGCAATGAACGAACTCATTGCCGCCTGCAAGGAACGGGGGCTCCTGCCGTTCGCGAACTTTAACCGCATCCATGTGGTGCCGCCGCTGAACATCACCGAGGAGGACGCCCGCACCGGCCTGGGCATCCTCGATGAGGTCATGGCGATTGCGGACGGTTACACCGAGTAATCCAACGGTACGCGGCATTCGTCCAGCGGCGGGATCCTTCCGGGTCCCGCCGCTGGACGAGCGCAGGTGCGCCCGGGACGTCCGCTGGGATGCAGAATTCACGCGCAGCGGCGGACTGCGCAGGCGCGGTGTTTCACGCCCGTAAACAGTTTCGCCAACTTCATTCCCACCGTTGACAAGCCTGCAGGGCTCCCGTTTTATAAGAGCAGCCGTTCCACCTGAATGGCATTCATTTAAATGCCGGAGGCCGGAATAGTGCTGGGCTGGACCGAATAACGACTAAATGACGGCCGAAGTGAATAACGAGGTTTTTGTGCCACAGTTCGAATGGATTTTCCATTCCGGAGCGGTCTTCGACGGCCATCGCCTGGTCCCCGGGGCCAGTGCCGTGGCCGTATCCGGAGGAATCGTCTCGGCAGTCGGAACGGACGCAGAGCTCCGGGCCCTGGCCGGGCCTTCCACCCGAACGGTGGATCTGGCCGGGAGGCTGATCACCCCGGGGTTCACGGATGCCCACGTCCACGCCGCCTACGCGGGCGTGGAACGCCTGGGCTGCGACCTCGCTGAACTGAGCGGCGCACAGGCCTGCCTGGATCGCATCGCCGAGCACGCGGGACAGCCGGCCGGACCGGAGAACCCCGCGGGCTGGGTCACCGGCGGCGGCTGGTACAAAGGCGATTTCCCCGGCGGTTATCCGGACCGGCACACTCTCGACGCCGTCGCGCCCCACCGCCCGGTCTATCTGATCAACCGGGACCACCACAGCGCCTGGGTGAACACCCGTGCCCTGGAGCTGGCCGGCATTGACGCGTCCACCCCGGACCCCGCGGACGGGCGCATTGAACGGGACTCGAACGGATTCCCCTCCGGCACCCTGCACGAGGGCGCCATGGACCTGGTGGCCCGGGTGCTGCCGCCGGTGACGGACCAGGTGCTCGCGGCCGGAATCCGCCATGCCCAGGAACATCTCTTCTCGGTGGGCGTGACCGGCTGGCAGGAAGCGATCCTCGGCAGCTACGGCGGCTACCCGGATGCCTCAGCCGCGTACCGTTCCCTCGCGGCGGACGGAGCGCTGAAGGGCCGTGCCGCCGGGGCGCTGTGGGTGCCCCGGGACACCACCGTGGAGTCAGTTCCGGCCCTGTTGGAGTCTTTCCTGGAACGCCGGGAGGCAAATGCCGCAGCCGGTTTCCGGACCACCAGCGCGAAAATCATGGTGGACGGAGTGCCGGAAAACTACACCGCAGCCATGCTGGACCCCTATCTGCGCCCCTGTGCCTGCGCCGGCGACGCCCCGGCGGATGAACGGGGCCTGCTTTACCTCTCCCCCGAGGTCCTCACCGCCGTGTCCATCGCCCTGGACGGTGCCGGGTTTGACCTGCATCTGCACGTGATCGGGGACCGTGCGGTCCGTACCGGGCTCGACGCCGTCGCTGCCGCCCGCGCGGCCAACCCTGGTTCGGCCGGCCGGCACCACATGGCTCACCTGCAGGTCATCCATCCCCAGGACATTGGCCGGTTCGCCGAGCTGGACGTCACCGTTAATGCCCAGGCGCTGTGGGCCTGCAACGATGACCAGATGACGGAGCTGACCGTCCCCCTTCTCGGCGGAGAGCGCTCCGGCTGGCAGTACCCGTTCGCCGGCCTCGAAGCTGCCGGTGCCAGGCTGGCCATGGGCTCCGACTGGCCCGTGTCCAGCCCCGATCCCTGGCAGGCAATCCATGTGGCCGTCAATCGCGCCCACCCGGATTATCCCGATGCACCGCCGCTGGTCCCGGATCAGGCGCTGGCCCTCACCAGTGCCCTGGCTGCCTACACATCCGGCTCGGCCTGGCTCAACCGCGCCCCCGGCGGGACCCTGGTCCCGGGTGCACCGGCGGACCTCGCCGTGCACTCCGCCAACCCCTTCGACCTGGACCCGGCAGGCTTGTCCTCACTGCAGAGCGACATGGTCCTGGTGGGCGGCGAACCCGTCTTTATCCGTTCCACCGCCGATTCCGGCGACGCATTACTCCAAAGGACCGCACCATGATGACCGTCTACGACCTCGCCGAGAACCAGTACGGCAGGCCGCGCGCAGCTAAGGCCCTCGCCGGAGCGGCCCGCGAGCCCTACTGGCTGGATGACCCGGAACGGCCGGATGCCCTGCCCGCCCTGGACACAGACGCGGAGACGGATCTTGCCGTCGTCGGCGGCGGGTACACGGGCCTGTGGACCGCGCTGATGGCCAAGGAGCGCAATCCCGGCCGCCGCGTGATGCTGCTGGAGGCGTCCCGCATTGCCTGGGCGGCTTCGGGCCGGAACGGCGGTTTCTGTGAGGCATCGCTGACCCACGGTGAGTCCAACGGCTTGAAGCACCTCCCGGACGAAGCTGAGCAGCTGGACCGGCTGGGCCGGGAAAACCTGCGCGAAATGGCCGAAACCATTCAGCGCTACGGAATCGACTGCGGCTTTGAGCTCACCGGAAGCCTGTCCGTGGCCACCGAAGCCCATCAGGTCCAGTGGCTGGAGGAAGAAGCAGACGCGGACAACCCGGACCTGGTGTTCCTGGACCGGGACGAGGTGCGGAAGGAAGTCGATTCGCCGTTGTACCTCGCCGGGCTGTGGGACCGTACCAGCACGGCGCTGCTCAACCCGGCCCGGCTCGCCTGGGGGCTGCAGCGGGCGGCGTTGGAAGCCGGCGTCGAAATCTACGAGAACACCCCGGTGCGCAATATCCGGAACGCGGGCGCGAAGGTCCGGCTGCTGACCGACAGCGGGACCGTCACCGCAGACCGCGTTGCCCTCGCCACGAATGTGTTCCCGTCCCTGCTCAAGCGCACCCGGCTCTTCACCGTCCCCGTCTATGACTATGCGCTGATGACCGAGCCGCTCTCCGCCGACCAGCTGGCGGCCATTGGCTGGCACAACCGGCAGGGCCTGAGCGACCTCAACAACCGGTTCCACTACTACCGGCTCACCACGGACCGCGACGGCGCGGCACGCATCCTGTTCGGCGGCTACGACGCCGTGTACAACTACGGCCGGAGCATGAAGCCCGAGTACGAGCACCGGGAGGAAACCTACGAACGGCTGGCGTCCCACTTCGCTGCCACCTTCCCCCAGCTCGCCGATGTGAGCTTCAGCCATGCCTGGGGCGGGGCGATTGATACCTGCAGCCGGTTCTTCGCCTTCTTCACCACCGCCTTCGGCGGCAAAGTCGCCTTCTCCGCCGGCTACACCGGCCTCGGAGTGGGTGCGACGCGCTTCGGCGCCAACGTCATGCTGGACCTGCTCTCCGGTAAGGAAACCGAACGAACGGAGCTGCAGATGGTCAAGCGCAAACCGCTCCCCTTCCCGCCCGAACCGGTGGCCTGGCTGGGCGTGAAGATCACCACCGCGGCTATGGTCCGGGCCGACCGCCGGCAGGGCCGCCGCGGCCCGTGGCTGAAGGCCATGGACGCAGTAGGGATGGGGTTCGACTCATGAGTACCCTCACCTCTCTGCCCGCTGGCGTTCCCGTACAGCCCGAAGCCCTGGAACTCGTCCGTGAGCCGGTCCCCGCCGAGGCCATCGCATCCGGCGCCCCGGCCACCGGCGTGCACCCGCTGGGGAGCTTCGGCGGAGTTGGCCTGGGCGTCTGGGAGATGACCGAAGGCGGCATGTTCGACACCGAAGCCGACGAAATCTTCCTGGTCCTCTCCGGCGCCGCAACCGTCGATTTCCTCGCCGAAGACGGCACCGTCACCGGAACCGCCGCGCTGGGCCCGCACACCCTAATGCGCCTGGCGGCCGGAACCCGGACCCGGTGGACCGTCACCAAAACCCTTCGCAAGGTCTACCTGACCACCTAGCGTCCGGCGGGGATCCCCCGGCCGCGACCAGCACCCACACCAGATTCACGGAGTAAGACATGCACCAGTTTTCCGAGGGACACCTCTTTATTAACGGCAGCTACCGGCAGGGCCGGGGCGAGGAAGCCAAGCGGATCAATCCTGCCACCGGCAACGCAGACGAGACGGTGCGTTACGCGGACGACGCAGACGTGGACGACGCCGTTGCTGCCGCCAAGGCGGCGTTTGCGGGCTGGTCCCGCCGCACGCCGGGCGAGCGGTCCGAGGCCATGCTGGCGCTGGCCGCGGAGCTGGACAAGCGCTCCGCCGAACTCGCGGAACTGGAGACGGCGCAGACCGGTAAGTCCATCCGCATGTCCACCGAATTCGATGTACCCGGAACCGTGGACAACGTGTCCTTCTTCGCCGGCGCTGCCCGCCAGCTGCATGGCCTCGCGGCGGGCGAGTACGGCGCCGGGGGGACGTCCATGATCCGCCGTGAACCGATCGGAGTGATCGGGTCCATCTCTCCGTGGAACTACCCGCTGCAGATGGCCGGATGGAAGATCCTGCCCGCCATCGCCGCCGGCAACACCATTGTGCTCAAGCCATCCGAGCTCACCCCCGGCACGTCCCTCATTTTCGCCGAGGCCGCTGCCGCGGCGGGCATTCCCGACGGCGTCATTAACGTCGTCACCGGTTCGGGTCCGGTGGCAGGTGAGGCCCTGGTGACCCACCCGGATGTGGTGATGACCTCCTTTACCGGTTCCACCGCCGTCGGCCGCAAAATCATGGCCATGGCGGCGCAGACCGCCAAGCGGGTGCACCTGGAGCTCGGCGGCAAGGCACCGTTCCTGGTGTTCGACGACGCCGACGTCGAGGCAGCGGCCCACGGTGCCGTGGCCGGAGCGATCATCAACGGCGGGCAGGACTGCACCGCCGCCACCCGCGCCTACGTGCAGGCCCCGCTGTTCGAAGCGTTTACGGCACGGGTTGCCGAACTGATGGACGCCGTCGTGGTGGGTGACCCCACGGATCCGGACACGGACCTGGGCTCCCTGATCAGCCACGCACACCGGGACAAGGTGGCCGGTTTCGTGGACCGTGCCCGCGAGGCCGGTGCCCGGATCCTGGCCGGCGGCGCCGCCCCCGGCGGCGACCTCGCTGCGGGGGCGTTCTACCGCCCCACGCTGGTGACCGGTGCCGCGCAGGACTCCGAAATTGTGCAGGACGAGATCTTCGGTCCGGTGCTCACCGTCCTGCCGTTCGACTCCGATGACGAGGGCATTGCCCTGGCCAATGACACCCCCTACGGGCTGGCGGCCTCCGCCTGGACCCGGGACCTGAACCGGTCCCTGCGGGCCAGCGAGGAAATCGCCGCAGGCTGCGTCTGGGTGAACGACCACATTCCGATCGTGTCCGAGATGCCGCACGGAGGCTACAAGGCGTCCGGATTCGGTAAGGACATGTCCGTGTACTCCTTCGAGGAGTACACGAACGTCAAGCACGTGATGATGAGCCGCGACGCTGCCGCCCACAAGGAATGGCAGGACACGGTCTTCAAGGAGCGCTAAACCCCAAAGCGCCGCCACCCGCACCCCATTTCCGGAGGTTTCCCATGATTGAAATCACCCGTACCGGTGCATTGCGCTCACCGGCCGCCGCCGTGCCGGACCAGCCCCGGCCCTCGCTGAGGGTGGGGGTGGTCCAGCACCGCTGGCAGCCGGACCCGGCGGCGCTGCGGGCCGAACTCAACGACGGGATTGCCCGGGCAGCGGACCAGGGGGCCGGAGCCGTGTTCCTGCCCGAGCTGACGCTGTCCCGCTACCCGGCGGACACCCACCCCGACGGGCTGCCGGGGGAACTCGCGGAGGACCTGCTCGACGGGCCAACCTTCGCCTTCGCCGCCGAGGCCGCCCGCCGGCACGATGTGTGCGTCCACGCTTCGCTCTTTGAACGCGCCGACGGCCCGGACGGACTCGGACTGAACACCGCCATCCTGGTCTCCCCCGAAGGGAAGCTGCTGGGCAGGACCAGGAAGCTGCACATCCCGTCTTCCGAGGGCTACCACGAAGACCGGTATTTTCGGCCCGGTCCGGCCACCGGGGATCCTTATCCGGTCCATGCCGTGGCTGAGCTCGACGGCGCCCGGCTGGGCCTGCCCACGTGCTGGGACCAGTGGTTTCCGGAACTCGCCCGGCTGTACTCCCTGCGCGGGACCGAGGTGCTGGTGTATCCCACCGCGATTGGATCGGAACCCGATTTCCCGGACTTCGACACCCAGCCGCTGTGGGAGAAGGTGATTGTAGGCAACGCGATCGCCAACGGCCTGTTCATGGTGGTGCCGAACCGGTGGGGCAACGAGGGAAACCTGACGTTTTACGGGTCTTCCTTCATCTGCGACCCGTACGGCCGGATCCTGGTGCAGGCCCCGCGGGACGAATCAGCCGTCCTTGTAGCGGATCTTGAACTGGACCAGCGTTCGCATTGGCTCGAACTCTTTCCGTTCCTTGAATCCCGCCGCCCGGACACCTACGGCGCGCTGGCCGAAGTACCGACGCCGGACTCCGCTGGTGAGGACGCCCGTCCGCAGCTCCAGGCGGCCCGGGGCGGAGCGGGCTACTAGATCCCCAGCGAGGCGAGGTTCTGCTTGAGGGTCTCCGCGGAGTCCTGCAGCTGCTGCTGTTCACGCTCGTCCAGGGGCATTTCCAGCATCTTGTACACCCCGCCCGAGCCCACGATCGAGGGCAGGGACAGGGCGACGCCGGAAATTCCGTGGACGCCGCGCAGCAGCGCTGAAACTGGCAGGACGGCGTTCTCCGCCTGGAAGACCGCTTCGACGATCCGCACTCCCGCCAGGCCGATCGCGTAGTTCGTGGCACCCTTGCCTTCGATCACCTTGTAGGCCGCGTTGACGACGTCGTCCGTAATGGATGCCAGCACCTCATCAGTGAAGACCTGGCGCCCGCTGATGGTCCATTCGCGGATGGGGACGGGGCCAATGGTGGCGCTGGACCAGACCGGGAATTCGCTGTCCCCGTGCTCGCCGATGATGGTGGCATGCACGCTGGTCATCAGCACGTGCGCCTGCCGGGCCACCAGCAGGCGCAGCCGCGAGGTGTCCAGCACCGTCCCGGAGGAGAAGATCCGGTTCGGCGGCAGGCCGGTGATCTTCTGGGCCGCGACGGTGAGGACGTCGCACGGATTGGTCACCAGGATGTAGACGGCCTCCGGGGCCTGCTCCATCAGGGCAGGCATCAGGGTCTCCATTATCCGGACGTTGGCGGCCGCGAGGTCCAGCCTGCTCTGCCCGGGCTTCTGCCGCGCTCCGGCGGTCACGACGATGACGTCCGACCCGGCCAATGCTTCGATCCTGCCGCCCCCGGCTACGGTGTTTGCCCCGGTGAACTGCGTTCCGTGGGACAGGTCCAGTGCCTCCGCCTCGGCACGGGTGGCATCGATGTCATAGATGACGATTTCCCTCGCCGCCTCACGGATCAGGGACGCGTACGCCAGCGCGGTGCCTACGCTTCCCGCCCCGACTATTCCAAGCTTGGTAACTGGTCTGGTGGTGATGTTGGCCATCGCTTTGTGCCCCGCTCACGGTAGGAGGATCCCCCTACATGGCACTATAGGTTCGCTTCTCCAGCGGCGGAACGGATTCCGGCGCGGAGACTTCCTCAGGCCGCGAAACGGCTCAGGAAGGACTGCTTTGACCGCTGGATGTGGGCACGCATTCGTGCCTCCGCTTCGACGGCACCGCCGGCGTCCACCGCCGCCAGGATGGGACGGTGTTCGGACCAGGAATCCCGCCCGCGGAACCCGACATCGGAGGCGTAGAGCCACTCGATCTTCCCGGCCAGCTGGGCCAGTAACGCCTGCAGGGACGCGCTGCCCGCCAGTTCGGCGATGCCGCGGTGGAATCCAAGGTTCAGCTCCGGCAGCACCTCCAGCCGGCCCTCGGCTGCGGCGGCGTCCCCGGCAGCCAGGGTTTCCCCGAGCCGGCGCCGGGCTTCCCACCAGTCCGGATCCGGGATGCCCGCAGCTGCCTGCCGGGCCGCACGCTCCGCGGCCCGCCGCGCCGTCGCGCTTTCCACTGCTTCCCGGACGTCGAACAGGTCCCCGGCTTCGCCCGGGTCCAGCCGGGCGACCCGGGACCCGGCGTACGGGCGGGATTCAACGAATCCTTCGGCGGCGAGCGTCCGCAGCGCTTCGCGAACCGGAACGCGGGAGGATCCATAGCGGGCGGCCAGGGCTGCCTCGGTGATCTTGGCCCCCGGTGCCAGTTCTCCGCGGATGATGTCCTGCCGGATTCGATCCCGTATCCCCGATTCCCCGGGGAGCTCAGCGGCCTGCGGCATAACCCTGCGCCCCGCGCGGATTAGCGGCTGCCATGAGCACGCCGGTCCGCGGATCACGAACGACGGCGGAAAGCCGTCCCAGTGCCCAGTCCCCGGCCCGGGTGATAACGTGTCCGCGCTCTGCCAGGGCCTCGATGATCCCGTCGCCCAACCGGTCTTCCACCACGGCGCCGCCCGGGGTCCAGGTCCGAGGCCAGAACGATCCGGGCAGGGACGTGGTGTGGAAGGCCGGGGCGTCGATGGCCTGCTGCGGCGTGTAGCCGCCCACAATCGTGCGCAGCAGGTACAGCAGCTGCCACTGGTCCTGCTGGTCCCCGCCGGGCGAGCCGAGGGCGGCGACCGGTTGCCCGTCTTTCAGGACAAGAGTGGGCGTCAGGGTGGTCCGCGGACGCTTTCCCGCCTGCAGGGTGGAAGGCGCTCCGTCTTCCAGCCAGGTCATCTGCAGGCGCGTGCCCAGGCAAAAACCGAGTTCCGGGATGGTGGGCGAAGACTGCAGCCACCCGCCGGACGGGGTGACCGAGACCATGTTGCCCCAGCGGTCCACAACATCCACATGGCACGTGTCGCCACGGGTTTCGCCGGTGGGCGAGACGGTTGGCTCTCCGGTTCCGTCACCGCCCGCGGAGTCCTCACCGGCCAGCGCCGGCGGCACGTACTCCGTGCGCAGCGGCGGCACGAACGGCGAGTGGCCGGGCACCTGCCCGGGCCGGAATTCATGCGAGGCCAGCGGAGTGATGGCTTCGCGGCGCCGAGCTGCGTACTCTTCGCTGAGCAGGTAATCCAGCGGAACGTGGCTGTCTCCGTAATAGGCTTCCCGGTCCGCGATGGCGAGTTTCTGCGCCTCCAGGATGGTGTGGACGCCCAGCTCGGTGGAGGGGTCAAGGTACTCGTCGGGGAACCCGTCCAGAATCGCCAGCGTCTGCAGCAGCGCCGGCCCCTGGCCCCAGGCGCCGGTCTTTGCGATGGTGTAGCCGCGGAAGTCGAACGTGACCGCCGGCTCGTAGCCGGCCTCGGAAGCAGCGAAGTCCGACTCCGCGATCACCCCGGCGTGGTCCGTTCCGGAGGAGTGCCGGTGCGGTTTGGCGGCAAAGTCTGCGGCCGCCGTCGCCACGAACCCCGTGCTCCACTCGCGGCGGGCGGCTTCGATGCGTTCCTCGCGCGTGCCTGCGCCCTCCCCGGCTTCGGCGAGCCGCCGAAGGACGTCCGCGTAGGCCGGGTTTTTAATGAGCTCACCTTCTGCCGGTGGCCGGCCCTGGGGCATCCACAGCTGGGCGGAGGTGGGCCAGTGTTCCTGGAACAGCCGGGACACCTGCCCGATGGTCCGTCCCACCTGGGCCAGCACCGGATGCCCGTCGCGGGCGTAGCCGGCAGCGTAGTCCAGCACGTCTGCCAGCTCCCAGCTTCCGTGGTCCCGCAGCAGCAGCAGCCAGGCGTCGACGGCGGCGGGAACAGCAGCAGCGAGCGCCCCGGACCCGGGAACCAGTTCAAGGCCTTCTGCCAGGAAGTGCTCACGCGTGGCTGCTGCCGGAGCCCTTCCCTGCCCCATCAGGACCACGGGCTCGGACGGGTTACCTGCGGTGGCAAAGACACCGGTGAGGTCGCCGCCGGGACCGTTCAGGTGCGGCTCCACGACGTGCAGGACGAACCCGGCTGCCGCGGCGGCGTCGAACGCATTTCCGCCGCGCTCAAGGACGGACTGCGCGGCAGCGGTGGCAAGCCAGTGGGTGGATGCGCTCATGCCGAACGTTCCCTGCAGGGTGGGCCGGGTGGTGAAGGTGCCGGGTTCGGTGAAGGGCATGGTTTCGCTTTCGTAGGTTACGGCGGCGGCTGGAGTGCGGCAGATTCACGGAAGATTGAATACAAAACCCACATGTCAGTCGGTTTCGTATACATTAGGCGGCATTACTGCCGAAAGGGAAGCCCATGAAACGCCTCAATGCCGTGCCGACCGAGCGGGTACACCTGTGGTTGATGCTGGCGCTGACATTTTCCACCGGGGTGATCGACGCCGTCGGCTATCTCGGCCTGGACAACGTCTTCACCGGGAACATGACCGGCAACGTAGTGCTCCTCGGCATGGCTTTTGCCGGTGGCGCGGACCTGCCGGTCCTCCGGCCCGCCCTCGCACTGGTGTTCTTCATGCTCGGAGCCGCGCTGGCCGGGCGGATGCTGCGGAAGGGGCCGGAAGGATGGTCCGGGCGCATCTCAGGTGCACTGGTGACCGTGGCCGCCGGAATTACTGCCCTTGCCGTCTTCACCGCGGTGGTGGACGTGCAGGCGAACGATGCTCTCGGCAGCATCACCACTTCCTCCATGGCCACGCTGATGGGCATCCAGGCAGCCACCGCCAAGCGGCTGAAGGTTGCGGAGGTGACCACCGTCGTCGTCACCTCCACGATCACCGGGCTTGCGTCGGAATCGAAGCTGGCGGGCGGGGACGGTAAGTTCTGGGCGCGCCGGGCCCTGGCGATCGCCCTGATCCTGGCCGGCGCCGTAGCCGGCGCGGCCGCCCTGAACGTGGGGCTGTGGCTGGGCCTGGCCCTTTCGGCCCTAATCTCGACGGCGGTGGCAGTCTTCGGCTACGTTCGCCACCACCGCGAGACCCGCGCCGTCCCTTCCCCGCCGAGATGACAGAAACTGCACGAAAGCGCGGGCTATCGTGCAGTTTCTGTCATCTCGAGGTGGGGATACAGCCGGACAGCCGGCGCAGGCGGGTTTACAGTAGTGGCCATGCTGGAGCAGAACCCCGGGGACTGGACCCCCATCCGCACACCCAGGCTGCTGCTGTGCAGGCCGGAGGCCCGGGACGAGGCAGCGGCGGTGGAACTGCACACCGATCCGCGGACCAATGTGCACCACCCGGTGCCCGCCAGCGTCACCCGCGCTTCCTCTTCCCGGACTTTCCACGAAATTCGGCAGCACTGGTACCGGCACGGTTTCGGGGTGTGGTCGGTCTTTGCCGCAGCGGAACCCGGTACGCTGATCGGCTTCACCGGAGTGTCCCACCGGATCATCCGCGGCAGGCCTGCCCTCAACCTCTACTACCGCTACTCACCCGCGGTGTGGGGCCAGGGACTGGCGACTGAGGGCGCGCTGGAGGCGGTCCGGCTGGCGGAGGAGCTGCTGCCGGGCCTGCCCGTGGTTGCCTATACCTCCGTGGACAACATCGGCTCGCAGCGTACGGCCCTCGCGGCCGGACTCGAACGGCGCGAAGACCTGGACGAGGACCGCGGCACATATCTGGACCTCTATCTCGCCAAGGGCTGGTAGCACTCCTACTCTGGAGACAGTGCTTTTTCCGCCACTCCCCACGCCAGTCTCCGGTCCCGCTGCCTGCAGCACGGACCCCAGCGGCGCCAGGCACGGAGGGTCCCATGGAGAGCTTCACCCCCACTACCGATGCGGTTGGTTCAAGTGTTGCGCTCTCTGCGCTGCTAGCACTCGTGCCGCTGCTGGTTTTCTTCCTGCTGCTCGCCTTCGCCAAGACGCGGGCGTACATCGCCGGAGCGTGGGCGCTGCTCGCTGCCCTGGTCATCGCCGTCGCAGGCTTCGGCATGCCCGCAGGGCTGGCCGTGCTCTCCGCAACCCAGGGGGCGGCCTTCGGCCTCTTCCCCGTGGTGTGGATCATCGTCATGGCCGTCTGGCTCTACCAGGTGACCGTGCGCAGCGGCCGGTTCGAGGACCTTCGGCGGGTCTTCGACCGTGTGGGCGGCGGAGACCTGAGGGTGCAGGCGATACTGGTGGCCTTCTGCTTCGGCGGGCTGCTGGAAGCCCTGGCCGGGTTCGGTGCGCCCGTTGCCATCACGGTGACCATGCTGCTGGCCCTGGGAATCGCGCCGGTGCGGGCCGCGACGGCGGTGCTGGTCGCCAACACGGCACCGGTCGCCTTCGGCGCACTCGCCATCCCCATTACGACGGCGGCGAACCTCACCAGTTACACCGGGGACAAGATCGGCGCCGTCGTTGGCCGGCAGACTCCGCTCCTGGCGTTCGTGGTCCCGGTGATCCTGCTTTTTATCCTGGACGGCCGGCGCGGTGTCCGCGAGTGCTGGCCGGTGGCCCTGTTCACCGGCGTCGTGTTCTCCGTCTTCCAATTCCTGTGCTCCAACTACTTCTCCTACGAGCTGACGGACATCGTCGCTTCACTGGTAGCCATGGCCGCCGCCGTCGGCTTCCTGCGTTTTTGGCACCCCCGCGGCGGAGAGCCGGCGGCCGAACGTATGCGGGGCGAGCTGGCTGCCGCGAAGGCCTCGGGCTGGACGGCGGCGGGCAGCGGAGAAGCGGAGGTTGGCAGCGCAGTGACGGACACCGCGGAGGATGAGCTGACGCCGGCGCGGGCGTGGATGGCGCTCTTCCCGTATGCGCTGGTGATTGTGGTGTTCGGAATCGTGAACCTCTGGACGCTGGGCATCAACATCCCCGAGGCCCTGGCCAAAACCACCATCGAGATCCCCTGGCCCTGGCTGCACGATGCGCTGCTGGACGCGGACGGCGAGCGCCTGTCCTCCACGGTCTACCACTTCGAGTGGCTGATCAGCCCCGGAACCCTGCTGCTGATCAGCGGCCTCATTGTTGCCGCCGTCTATTCGCGCTTCGATGACAGGGGCCGGTACCCGCTGAGCATGGGCACGGCGGTGCGGGAGATCTGGGCGACGGCCCGGCGGATGACCGCCGCGGCGCTGACCATCCTGGCGGTGCTGGCCCTGGCCTACGTCATGAACAACTCCGGGCAGACCGTCTCGATCGGCACCTGGCTGGCGGGAACGGGGGCGTTCTTCGCATTCCTCTCCCCGGTGCTGGGCTGGATTGGCACCGCGGTCACCGGATCGGACACCTCAGCCAACGCCCTGTTCGCACGGCTGCAGGAAACCGCCGGAGCTGCTGCCGGGCTGGATCCCAAGCTGCTGATCGCCGCCAACACCGGAGGCGGCGTCATGGGCAAGCTGATTTCACCGCAGAACCTGGCCATCGCCGCAGCGGCAGTGAACATGAGCGGGCAGGAGTCCGTCCTGCTGCGGAAGGTCTTCGGCTGGAGCGTGGCCCTGCTGCTGGCGCTGTGCGTGATTGTTTTCCTGCAGTCCACTCCGGTGCTGGGCTGGATGCTCCCCTAGCGTCCCTGGGCCTCCCCGCCGAGAGGCCAGTTACGGCTCCTTTGAGCGCTGAAACGAGCCGTAACTGGCCTCTCGGCGGGGTGGGGTGCGGGGCTAGTAGCTGGCGGGAGCGGAACCGGATCCGGAAGGATCCTGCGGCACATATTTTGCCGCGAGCGCTTCGGAGGCACGGGCCAGGAGAGCCACGTCCGCGCCCACGGCGATGAAGTCCGCTCCGGCGTCAAGGTAGCGGCGGGCGGTTGACTCCACGAAGGCGTTCACCCCCACGGCGACGCCGAGTTCCACCGCGGTGCGGATGCACTGCTCGACGGCGGCAACGACGTCCGGATGGTCCTGCTGCCCCAGGTGTCCCATGGACGCCGCGAGGTCCGAGGGCCCGATGAAGATGCCGTCCACGCCGTCGGTCCCGGCAATCTGCGCAACATTGGCAACGGCCTCGGCAGTCTCCACCTGCACCAGCAGCGTAATGGTCTCCTCGGCCCGGTCCAGGTAGCCCTCGATCCGGTTCCAGCGCGATCCGCGGGCAAGCGCGCTTCCCACGCCGCGGACACCGCGGGGCGGGTACCGGACGGCGGCAACAGCCTGTTCGGCCTGCCCGGCGTTGTCCACCATGGGAACGATCAGGTTCTGGACACCCAGGTCCAGGTACTGCTTGATGAGCACCGTGTCATTGGAGGGGACCCGCACCACGGGGAAAACCGGGTAACCGGCCATCACCTGCAGCTGGACGCTGATGGACTCCAGCGAATTGATGCTGTGCTCGCCGTCAATCAGCACCCAGTCGAAGCCTGACCCGGCACAGATTTCCGCCAGCAGCGGGTTGCCGGTGCAGGCCCACATGCCGGCGCGGGGGCGCCCGCCGTTGCCCAGGACGGACTTGAACGACGGCGCGGGCTCTACTCGAAACGGCATGTCACTGATCCCAGCTGTCCGTAGTCTGCGTGCACGGTGTCACCCTTGTGGACCCACATGGGGCGGGTAAAGGAGCCGGCCAGGATGATCTCTCCGGCGCCGAGGCTCGCTCCGTGGGCTGCGATCTTGTTCGCCAGCCAGTAGACACCGGCGGCGGGGTGGTTCAGCACACCGGCTGCCACGCCGGTTTCTTCAATGGTCTGGTTCTTGTACAGCAGGGCGGAGATCCAGCGGAGGTCGACGTCGTCCACCTTCACCGGGCGTCCACCGACCACCATGGCCCCCATCGCCGCGTTGTCCGCGATGGTGTCCACAATGGTGCGGCCTTCCATCTCGATCCGCGAATCAAGGATTTCCAGGGCCGGGACCACGTATTCGGTGGCATCCAGGACGTCAAAGATGGTGCAGTTCGGCCCGGAGAGCGGCTTGCCCAGCACGAAAGCCAGTTCCACTTCAATGCGCGGATGCGTGTACGCGTCCCACTGCACCGTGCAGCCGTTCTCAAGGACCATGTTGTCGAAGATGACGCCGTAATCCGGTTCGGTGATGCCCGTGGCGTCCTGCATGGCCTTCGACGTCAGGCCGATCTTGCGGCCCGCCAGCTTCCGCCCCTGCTCCTGCATCCGGCGGCTCCAGAGTTCCTGGACGGCGTAGGAATCCTCCACCGTCATCTCCGGGTAGCGCGCCGTGAGCCGGGGCACCGGCGTACGGCTGGCGCCCGCGGCTACGAGCTCATCGGCAATCTTTTCTATGGTCTGTTTCTCGAGCACGCTCACTGCACCACTTTCGAAGGAACACTGGTCCGATCCATACGGCTGAAATGGATTGTATATGATCCATGACACATTCCAGCTGAAACCAGCCCCCACCGGAGCGCTACATTACGCTGAAGGTGTGCCTGCCACCCGCTTCCCCAACCTGCTTCCCGTCACCGCGGCAGCAGCCGCCGCGGGTGCCGGAGCCGCTGTCCTCCTCACTCCGTGGCCTGCGGCGCTGCTGATCCGGGCCGTGTTTGCCCGCGGGGCGCAGCAGCTGGTCCGCCAGATGCGACCGTATGCCCCTGCCGTGAGTGAGCACCGCGGCCTGGCTTACCTGGGCGGGACCCGCCGTCTGGACCTTTTCCTCCCACCGGAACACTCGGCCCGCACCGGCGGGAAGTTGCCGGTCATTCTCTGGGTGCATGGCGGCGCGTGGATCTCCGGTTCACGGCATGATGTTGCCCCGTACCTGCGGATGCTGGCAGCCCGCGGATACGCCGCCGTCGGAGTGGACTATTCGGTGGCTCCGGGCAGCAGGTATCCCCAGGCCCTGGGGGAAGTGGATGCAGCGGCGTCCTTCCTGCAGGAGGCGGCGCCCCGCTACGGGCTGGACATGGAGCAGGTGGTCCTGGCCGGAGACTCCGCCGGCGCCCAGCTGGCCGCGCAGTTCGCCGCCGCCGTGACTTCGCCCGGTTATGCCGCTGACCTGGGCCTCTCGCCGGCCCTGTCTCCGGAACAGCTGCGCGCGGCCGTCCTGCACTGCGGCGTGTACGACCTGCAGGCCATGGGCCGGCTCACCGGTGTCCTGGGCTGGGGCTTCCGGACCGCACTGTGGGCCTACACCGGCAAACGGCGGTTCAGCGGCAGCGCGGCAGCGGAACAGATGTCCGTCCTCTACCACGCTTCGCCTGCGTTCCCGCCTACCTACATCAGCGGCGGCAACGGCGACGGCCTAACCCGGCAGCAGTCGATGCCCTTTGCGGACCGGCTGCAGGACCTTGGTGTGCCCGTCACCAGGCAGTTCTGGCCGGAGATGTCTCCCACGCTGCCGCACGAAGCCCAGTTCCAGTTTTCCCGGCCGGAGGCGCGGTCCGCGCTCGATGAGACGGATGCCTTCCTGACCGCAGTCCTTTCCGGCCCGGATGCCGCCGCCACACGGCACAGCCTGGACTCGCCGAAAGCCGTTCCCGGCAGTACCCGTCCCGTCCCACGGCCTCCGGCCTGACCGAACCTGACCAAACCGAACCGAACGAGGAAACGCCCATGCGCCGAGTTCTGCTGATCATCCTGACCGCCCTGCTGGCCGTAGCCGCACCTGCCGTGCCAGCCACCGCCGTCGAGCCCGTAGACATCATCGTGGAGGACACCGCCGGCGTCCTGGACCAGAACACGCTGCTGCCCGCACTGGAGCAGGTCCAGTTCCGCGACCCCACCACCGTGGCCGTCTACACCTACCGCGGAGACCCCGACGCCGAATACAAGGACGGGGACACGGTCATGAACGAGGAAGTGCTGCGCTTCGCCCGGGAGGAACACCCGGAGTGGATCAGCGCCGATGGGCAGAAATGGGCGGACGGACTGTTCATCTTCTCGCTGGACCCGGACGGACGCTGGATGGGCACCTACTTTGGCGAGGACCGGAAACTGGACAGCGGCCAGGCGCAGCCGATCCGGGACGCAGCGGGGGAACTATTCGCAGAAGCGCAATGGACGGACGGCACCATCGCCGGAGTCCAGGAAGCGGCCAAGCTGATCAACCGGCCCTGGTACCAGGACCCGTTCGCCTGGTTCCTGGGCGGCGCCGCCCTGCTGCTGGCAGCCGGCACCTGGATAACGGCCATCCTGGTGCGCCGCAAACGCTTGAAGACCAACCGTGCGCTCATCGCTGCGGGTGAGAAGTCCTACGCCAGTGTGAGCATGGACCTGGAAGCCACGGAGCTGAACGCCCACACCATCCCGGACACCTCCCGTTACGGCGCCAAGGTCCTGGAAGAGCACCGGACCTTCCGCACCCGCTATAACCTGGCGACTGAACTGGGGAACAGGGTGCGGTCCTTCACCGACAAAGACCTCAAACGTGCCAGCTCACGCAAGCCGGTGGAGGAGTTTGCCGAACTTTCGGCGACGCTGGACGGCATTGACGACGTCATTGCGGACACCAACACACTGCTAAACATGGGACCTGGCTGGGAGGCGGCCTGGGACCGCCAGGCCGGGCCGCTGCTAGAGGAGCTGGACAAGCTGGAAGACCTGTTCGCGCAGGACAAGACCGCCGGTTCGGCCACGGCGGCCGCGCTGCTCGCCTTCCGCACGGAATGCCGGCGCCGCCTGCAGGGGGCTGCCGCAGCGCTGTCGGACGGCTCGATGACGCCGGAGGAAGCCCTGGATATCCTCCGGGACTCCGGCGGCGAGCTCGCCGGTCTGCTGAAGAACCATTCGGAGACCGTGATCGAGAAGGCCGCGAAGGACAGTTCGGAGAAGAAGCTGATGCGTGAGGCGCTGGAAGAAGAGCGCACCCGGACCCGCCGCTACCGGAACGGCTACCGTCCGGGGATCCTGGACACCGCTTACCCCAACTACGTCTGGTCCGTGGCGTCCTTCAACGCGGGAGTGCAGGCAGGCTCCAGCAAAATTGAGTCCGCCCGCAGCTCCGCCTCCAGCGGCTCCTCCACCGGGTACGGTGCAAGCGGCGGCAGCTTCAGCGGTGCGGGCAGCTCCTCCCGGTTCTAGGTCCGGGCCCGGCAACCGGCCCTGTCGGCAAACCGACCGTGGACACCGCACGGCGCGCTGGCTAGGGTGTTCGGCATGAACCCCGTGGACCCCGCCTCTTCGCTGCTGGATGACTTCTCGCTGGAAATGACCGGAAAGGACGTCCCCGCCCTCACCGAAGCGCAGGACGTCCTGCCCGCCGGAACGCGCATTAATGTGACGTTCTTGGGCAATGAGGACCTGCCCATGCGCCTAGCCGCCGCCTCGGCGGTCAAGGCCGGCGGGCATGTCCCGGTACCGCACATCTCCGCCCGGCGGCTGGGCTCAGCGGCAGAGCTGGAGAAATTCCTCGGCGCCCTGTCCGAGGCCGGCGTCGTGGAGAACGTCTTTGTGGTGGCCGGAGATCCCGCGGAACCGATGGGACCGTACGAGGATTCGCTGGCCGTCATCGCCTCCGGGCTGCCTGCGGCGCACGGCGCCCGGCACATCAGCATTTCCGGCTACCCGGAAGGCCACCCGGACATTGATGGCCAAACCCTGTGGTCCGCCCTGGAACAGAAGCTCGCCGCCGTCCGGGACCAGGGACTGGAGGCATCAATCATCACTCAGTTCGGCTTCGACACCACCCCCGTGCTGGCGTGGCTGGAGGAACTGCGCAGCCGGGGCATCGACGTCCCGGTGCGCATTGGCGTCCCGGGACCTGCCGGCGTCAAGCGGCTGCTGGGCTACGCCCGCCGGTTCGGCGTCGGGACCTCCGCGTCCATCGCGCACAAGTACGGTTTCTCGCTGACGAACCTGCTCGGCACCGCGGGCCCGGACCGTTTCCTGAACCAGCTCGCTGCCGAGCATGATCCTGCCCGGCACGGGGTGGTGAAGCTGCACTTCTACACCTTTGGCGGCCTGCGCCCCACCGCCGAGTGGGTGCGCAGCTTCCGCGGCTACTAGGGACGCGAAAACGCTCCGCTTTGTGCTGTTCGCTCCGCCGCGCGGCGGAGCATCAGGCACAAAGCGGAGCGTTTCTGCGTGAAGCCGTGCGAAACTGGCGCCGGGGCTACTCCTGAGGCAGGAGTTCGTCCATGTTGGGCAGCTCCTCCACCAGGCCGCGGTCCTGGGATATCCGGGCCACTTCCTCGACCGACGCCCGGTTCACCTCGGTGCTGTACCGGGGCAGCGTCAGCTGCTCAATGACCGCAGGCTCAAGTGAGGTGTACGTGGGCAGCACGGCACGCACCTTGTCCGGGTTCTGCTCGGCGAACTCCTGCGAGGCATTCATCGCCCGGGCGAACTTCTCCACAATCTCCGGGTTCTCCTGGACGTACTGGTCCGAGGTGAAGTAGACGGCCACCGTTAGGTCATCCACCGGCTCGGCGTAGTTGGAGAACACCGGCACGGCGCCGTCGGCCCCGGCAATGGTGACGAAGGGTTCGACGGCGGCAATCGCGTCCACGGTACCGGCCGCCAGCTGCCCGGAAAGCTCCGGGAACGGAATCTCGACGAACTCGATGCTCTCGTAGTCTCCGCCGGCCTGCTTTACTGCTTCCGAGATGGTCGAGTCGGAGATGTTGTTCAGCGTATTCACGCCGACTTTCTTGCCGGCCAGGTCCGTGACCGTCTCGATGCCGGAATCCGGCAGCGTCATGACGGACGCGAAGTCCGCGTCGGTGTCGCCCGTGGAGCTGCCTCCGGGGGCGACCATCTTCACCGGCAGGCCCTTGGACCGGCCCACGATCATGGACGTGATGTTCGAAAAACCGAAGTCCATCTGTCCCGCTGTCACGGCCGGAACAATAGCGGCGCCGCCCTGGGCCAGGGTGAGCGTGACGTCCAGGCCTTCCTCTTCGAAGAGCCCTTCCTGTACGCCAAGGTAAATGGGAGCGACGTCCACGATGGGGATGACTCCCACCTCGATGGGAGTGAGACCCTCCGCTCCCCCGGATGACGAGGCCGATTCCTCGCCCGAGGTCAGTGACCCGGACCCGCAGGCCGTCAGGCCGAGCAGCGCCGCCGTTGCCGCTGCCGCCAGCAGTTTCCTCATGATGTGCCTCCTCGTTGGGGTACGGCCGAGCCGCACCGCAGGTGTGATGCAGCCCACACTATCTATCCGGATAGGCATTCACCAGACATTTCTTCGCGTCTCCCGCAGACCCTCGACTTACCTATGTCGATAGATATAAAGTCGGCGGCACCGGCTTGAGGCCGGCTCCCCGTCCGACAGAAACAGAGGTTCACCGTGGCACCAAAGAATCTGCAGGAAGTCCTGGATGCGTCCGGGTCAGTCGTCGATCTGCTCCGCAACTCGCAGATCGGCGCGTACATCTACCCCGTCGTCGCCCCCGAATTCACCAACTGGCGCAGCGAGCAGCGAGCCTGGCGGGAAACCGCCGTGCTCTTCGACCAGTCGCACCATATGGACAATGTGTTCATCAAGGGACCCGATGCCCTGAAACTCATTTCCGACACCGCCATCAACTCCGTGGCCAGCTTCCCGGTGAACAAGGCGAAGCAGTACGTGCCGACGACGCCGTCCGGCCACGTGATCGGCGACGGCATCCTCTTCCACCAGGACGAGGACGAATATGTCTACGTGGGCCGCGCCCCGGCCGCCAACTGGCTGCTGTTCAACGCGGAGACCGGCGGCTACAACCTGGAGATCGAGGTGGACCGCCGCTCGCCGTCGCGCCCCATGGGCAAGCCCGTGAGCCGGCGCTACTGGCGGTTCCAGGTCCAGGGACCCAGCGCCTGGGACATCATCGAGAAGGCCAACGGCGGTCCCCTGGAACAGCTGAAGTTCTTCAACATGGACACCATGAACATTGCCGGCGAGCAGGTGCGGACGCTGCGGCACGGCATGGCCGGCGCGCCCGGCCTGGAGATCTGGGGTGACTACGCCTCCTACGACAAGGTCCGCGATGCCCTGATGGAAGCCGGCGCCGAGTTCGGCATGGCCGCCGTGGGTGCCCGCGCCTATCCCTCCAACACGCTCGAATCCGGCTGGATTCCGTCGCCGCTGCCGGCTATCTACACCGATGAGCGCCTGCGCCCGTACCGTGAATGGCTGGGCGCGGACAGCTATGAAGCGACCAACGCCGTCGCCGGCAGTTTCGTCTCCGACAACATCGAGGACTACTACCTCACTCCCTGGGAGCTCGGCTACGGATCCTTCGTGAAGTTCGACCATGACTTCATTGGCCGCGAGGCGCTCGAGTCCATGGACCCGGCTGCGCAGCGGCGCAAGGTTACCCTCGCGTGGAACCCGGAGGACCTGGGCCGGATCTTCACCTCGCAGCTGGACACGGAACAGACCCCGTACAAGTACTTCGACCTGCCGCTGGCCAACTACGGCTCCTCCAACTACGACTCGGTGATCGACGCCGACGGCAACGTGGTGGGTGTGTCGATGTTTACCGGCTACTCGGCCAACGAACGCCGCGGGCTCTCGCTGGCAACGGTGAACCCGGACGTCCCCGAGGGCAGCGAGCTCCGCGTGGTGTGGGGCGAGCCCGACGGCGGCACCGCCAAGACCACCGTTGAACCGCACCGCCAGCTTCAGGTGCGCGCGGTGGTCAGCCCGGTTCCGTACTCCGAGACCGTGCGCAAGGACTACAAAGGCGGCTGGCGGACCGGCTACACGGACGCGTAGGACTTCGAAGGAGGCCGGTCCCCCAGCGGGTCCGGCCTCCTTCGGTTCTGCAGTGCAGGTTCCGCTGAACCGGTCAGCTGCGGACGATGAGAACGTCCAGCGTCCGGGGACCGTGCACGCCCTCGACGCGTTCAAGCTCGATGTCGCTCGTGGCGCTCGGGCCGCTGATCCAGGTCAGCGGCCGGGTGCCGTCCAGGCGCCGCAGCGCTTCCGGAAGGATCATGGTGATATCCGAGGCCCTGACCACGCACACGTGATGGTCAGGGATCAGGGAGATGGCTCGCCGGCCCATGCCTTCGCTGCCGTCCAGGATGATGGTTCCGGTTTCGGCCACCGAGACGGCACTGCCGGTCACCACGGCGGATGTGCTGTCCAGTTCGGTGACGGTCAGCGGTTCGGTGCGGGAGTCAGTGCGGCGCCGGCCCGGCCTGGCAGCATCAGCATCAGCCAGCCAGGCTTCCTCGATTCCTGCAGGGACCACGTAGCTGGCAGCGCCGTCGAGCAGTTCCGCAATGCGGGGTCCGACGCCGGACTCCTCCACCACGGTGACGCCCGCCTTGTAGTCTTCCAGCCGGTCCACCAGCACACGAATCCGTTCGGCTTCCGGGGCGTCGACGGCGGTGCGGTAGGTGCGGGGCACCTCGGGGACAGCCGGGGCGTCCTTCAGGGCACCGCGCAGCCGTTCCAGGATCTCTTCGCGTGCACTCATGCCGTCTTCTCCCCCCGGGCCGAATCCGCGGCCGGCCTGCCGCCCTCATGTTCCTTGGCCCACCAGTCCCGGAAGGACTGGGCGGGCGGCGCCGGAATGTCCCGGCTCTGGGTCCAGCCGGCGGCGATGCCGGGCAGCTTGGTGATCTTGCGCTTCCGTCCGGCTGCCAGCCTGCCCAGCGGCAGGCCCTTTTCCAGGAGGCCGAGGTTCCGGCCGCGGGAGAACGCCCAGGAGGCGCCCTTCATCATCAGGTCCATCTGTGTGGGGACCTTCTTGGCACGCTTGCTCTCCACATCCACGGAGCGCAGGTGGACCAGGATTTCCGGGATGTTGATCTTTACCGGGCAGGCGTCATAGCAGGCCCCGCAGAGGGAGGATGCATAGGGCAGCGAGCTGTTTTCCTCGCTCTGGATGCCGGTCATCAGCGGGGACAAAATGGCGCCGATGGGGCCCGGATAGGTGGAGCCGTAGGCGTGGCCGCCGGTGCGCTCGTAGACCGGACACACGTTCATGCAGGCGCTGCAGCGGATGCAGTGCAGGGCCGAACGGCCCATTTCATCCGCCAGCGCGGCGCTGCGGCCGTTGTCCACCAGGACCAGGTGCACGTTCTGCGGACCGTCCCCTTCGGTGACACCGGTCCACAGCGAGGTGTACGGATTCATTCGTTCACCGGTGGAAGACCGCGGCAGCAGCTGCATAAAGACTTCCAGATCACTCCAGGCCGGCAGCAGCTTTTCCACGCCCATGACCGTAATGAGGGTTTCCGGCAGGGTCAGGCACATGCGCCCGTTGCCCTCGGATTCAACCACGGCGAGCGTTCCGGACTCGGCAATCGCAAAGTTGGCGCCGGAAATGGCCACCTTGGAAGACAGGAATTTGCGCCGCAGGTGGGAGCGGGCCGCCTCGGCCAGTTTCGCCGGCTCGTTGGTGAGGTCAGGGTCCACGCCCGGCATTTCGCGCAGGAAGATGTCCCGTACCTGGGTGCGGTTCTTGTGGATCGCCGGCACCAGGATGTGGCTGGGCTTGTCATGGTCCAGCTGGACGATCAGTTCCGCGAGGTCCGTTTCGAAGGCCGCGATGCCCTGCTCTTCGAGGTACTCGTTCAGCCCGATTTCCTGGGTGGCCATGGACTTAACCTTGACCACCTCGTCCACGCCCTCGGCACGGATCAGGTCGCGGACAATCGCGTTGGCTTCGTCCGCGTCGCGGGCCCAGTGGATGATGCCGCCGCGGGCGGTGAAGTTCTTCTCGAACTCCTCCAGCAGTTCGGGCAGCCGTGCCATGACGGATTCCTTCACGGCACTGCCGGCGCTGCGCAGGTCCTCCCAGTCCGGCAGTTCCCCCACTACACGAAGGCGCTTGTCGCGGATGGTGTGCGTGGCGTGTTCAAGGTTGGCGCGCAGCTGGGTATTGCCCAGTTCCCGGTGGGCCGCCGCAGGGAAGGAGTCGACGGCGTTGAGGTTGCCCTTGCCGTAGACCGGCAGGGTTGGCATGCCTAGGTAGGTGCTCATCGGACGGCCTTTCCACTGACCATGACATCCCCCGTGATGGAAACGGGGTTCTCCCGGGTGCTGGCCAGGATCTCTGCAAAGTGCAGGGTGGTGACCTCGCTGCCCTCGCGGGAGAGCCCACCGCCAATGTGCAGCAGGCAGGATGCGTCGCCGCCGGAGCAGAGCGAAGCACCGGTTGCCTTGATGTTCGCCGCCTTGTCCTCGAGCATCGCGGAGGAAACGTCCGCGTTCTTCATGGAGAAGGTACCGCCGAAGCCGCAGCACTGGTCTGCCTGGGGCAGCTCGGCAACCTCGATGCCGCCCACGCTCTGCAGGAGGTTCAGCTGCCGGTCGCCAAGGCGCAGCAGGCGCATGCCGTGGCAGCTGGGGTGATAGGTGATCTTGTGCGGGAACCAGGAGCCGAGCTGTTCAGCGGCGTTGGTAATGCCCAGGACGTCCGTCAGCAGTTCGGAGAGCTCATAGGTGCGGGCACCCACGGCTTCGGCCCGTGCTTCCAGGTCCTTGTCTCCGGCAGAGCGGGCAACCATGGGGTGCTGGTGCTTGACTGAGCCGACGCAGGAGCCCGACGGCGCAACGGCGACGTCGTAGTCAGCGGCGGTGAATGCCTCAACGTGGTTGCGGACTACGGGGACTGCCTCGGGCAGGTAGCCGGAATTGACGTGCATCTGGCCGCAGCAGGCCTGGCCGGAGGGGAACACCACTTCGTGTCCCAGCCGCTCCAGGATCTCTACGGTGGCGCGTGCCGTCCGCGGATACATCGCATCCACGATGCAGGTGGCAAATAGTGCAATTCTCATGGGTGCCTCTCAACGGGGATGCCCCGAAGCTCGTGTGGTCAGACCATAGTAGGCACGTTGCCTGCAACACACCAAAGCATCCCGAACTGGTGGCCATGATCACACGCACCGGCGGAGTGCGCTAGAGTTCCTTGGTCTGACCATTGTGGTCTGACCATCTCCCAACCAGTTCTCCACTCCCCCGGAGGTCCCCCGTGGATCACTTCACCGCCACCACTGACCCGGTGTTCGGCAGCGTCGCCGCATCCGCCATCGTGGCGCTCATCCCCCTGCTCACGTTCTTTGTCCTGCTGGCCTTCGTGAAGGTCAAAGCCCACGTGGCAGGCGGACTCTCCCTGCTGGTGGCAATCGCCGTCGCCATCTGGGCCTTTAAGATGCCCGCCGGCCTGGCACTGCTCTCAGCGTCCCAGGGCGCGGTCTTCGGCGCGTTCCCCGTGGTGTGGATCGTCATCATGGCCATCTGGCTCTACCAGGTCACCGTGGTGAGCGGCCGGTTCGAGGACCTGCGCCGCGTCTTTGACGTCATTGGCGGCGGCGATGTCCGCATCCAGGCCATCCTGGTGGCGTTCTGCTTCGGCGGCCTGCTGGAAGCACTGGCCGGATTCGGTGCCCCCGTGGCTATCACCGCCACCATGCTGGTGGCGCTGGGACTGAAGCCGATGAAGGCCGCAGCCGCCGTCCTGGTGGCCAACACGGCACCGGTCGCCTTCGGCGCCATGGCCATCCCGATCACCACTGCCGCCAACCTCACCGGCCTTGATGCGGACCACATCGGTGCCGTTGTGGGCCGCCAGGCACCGCTGCTCGCCGTCGTTGTTCCGCTGATCCTGGTCTTCATCCTGGACGGGTTCCGGGGTATCAAGGAAACCTGGCCCGCCGCCGTCGTTACCGGCGTTGCCTTCTCCGCTGCGCAGGTGCTGTGCTCCACGTTCTTCTCCTACGAACTCACGGATATCGTTGCCGCGCTGGCAGGCCTTGGTGCCGCCGTCGTGTTCCTGCGCTTCTGGCAGCCGCGGGGCGTCGAGGGCGCACGGGTACGCATGGGCCTTTCCGAAATGGCAGTTGCCGGTGCCGGCACGTCCGGATCCGCCGGCGGTTCAGTGGCCGTCCGCGACGGGAACTCCCTGACCGCCTCCCGCACCTGGCTGGCACTGTTCCCCTACTTCCTGGTGATTATCATCTTCGGCATCGCCAAACTCTGGAAGATCGGCGCGGACATCCCCGCCTTCCTCGCCTCCACGGACATCAAGGTTCCGTGGCCGATCCTGCACGAACGCCTGGTCGATGCTGCCGGCGAGCCCGTTTCCTCCACCATCTACACGTTCAACTGGCTCTCCACTCCCGGCACGCTGCTGCTGATCACCGGCCTGATTGTCTCCTTCGTCTACGCCAGGTTCGACGACGGCGGCCGCTACAGGATGTCCGTCGGTGCCGGTGTGGCCGAGATCGGCCGGACCGTCTGGAACATGCGCTGGGCGGGCCTGACCATCCTGTCCGTCCTGTCCCTGGCCTACGTCATGAACTTCTCCGGCCAGACCGTTGCGATTGGCACCTGGCTGGCCGGAACAGGTGCGTTCTTCGCCTTCCTCTCCCCCGTGCTCGGCTGGGTTGGCACGGCCGTCACCGGTTCGGACACCTCCGCCAACGCACTGTTCGCCCGCCTGCAGCAGACCGCCGGCCTGGAAGCCGGGATCGATCCCAACCTGCTGGTCGCCGCGAACACCACCGGCGGCGTCGTAGGCAAGCTGATCAGCCCGCAGAACCTGGCCATTGCCGTGACCGCGGTGAAGCTGGACGGCCAGGAATCGGTGCTGCTGCGGAAGGTGGTGGGCTGGAGCGTTGCCCTGCTGCTGGTCCTCTGCACCGTTGTATTCCTGCAGTCCACGCCTGTCCTCGGCTGGATGCTTCCGTAACTGCGCGAACGGCGGCCCGGGCGAACCTTGCCCGGGCCGCCGTTTTGTACCCGTGTGACCATCCGGGCCCGCCCGCGCGCCGCGACCGTGCAAGGATATTGCAGTGACCTCACCCGCTTCCCTCCCGCCCCGCCGCAGCTATGACCTGCTGCTGGAGAACATCGAAGCCGACCTGCGCTCCGGTGCCATCAAACTCGGCGACCAGCTCCCGGGTGAGCGGACGCTGGCGGAAACCTACGGCATTTCACGGGCATCCGTGCGGGAAGGCATCCGGATCCTGGACGCCATGGGGGTGCTCCGCTCCTCCGCCGGTTCCGGTCCGAAGTCCGGCGCGATCATCGTTTCCGAGCCCTCCGCCGGCCTCTCCTCTGCGCTGCGGCTGCACATGGCCAGCAGCAGGCTCTCTGTGGAAGACATCGTGGAGACCCGCGTGCTGCTGGAAACCTGGGCCGCGCAGGCTGCCGCCGGTGCCCCGGACAGTCCGGAGAAGCAGGCCGCGCTGAACCGGGCGGGAGACCTGCTCGACGCCATGGACCGGCCGGACCTTGACCGGGATACCTTCCACACCCTGGATGCCCGCTTCCATGTGGAGCTCAGCTCCCTGGCCGGGAACTCCGTCATCGAGACCATGATGGACTCCCTCAGCGGCGCGATCCGCGGGTACGTCAAGGAAGCCATGGACAACTTCGATGACTGGCCGCGCATCCTCACCTCGCTGCGGGAGCAGCACCACGGGATTTACGACGCCGTTGCTGCCCGCGACGGCGCGCTGGCAGCCGACCGCCTGCGCGAGCACATCACCTGGTTCTACGCCCAGATTCCTGCCGCGGAGCAGTAGGAGCCGCCCAGGCGCAATACGGGGGAAGACCCCATGGTGGCAGCTGCCGCCGCAGAGGAAGCTTGAGTCATGACCAACACCTACGCCCCCGAACCTGCCGCGGCACCGGGAACACGCCCGGCAACAGTGACGCATACACAGCCGCACCGTCCGGCCTTCTTCCGCAGTGCCACGTGGCGGACCTTCGGGTACCACGGCGTGAGCGTCCTCCTCGCTCCGCTGGGCTTCACATACGCCGTGACCGCGGTTTCCCTCGGCGCATCCCTGCTGGTGACCGTAGTGGGGCTGGTCATTACCGCCGCCATGATCGTGGCCGCCAGGTACTGGGGCACCATCAACCGGAATCTCACTGCCTCCCTGCTGGGCCGGAACATCCCGGCACCGGTGCCCTTCACGTCCCGACCCGGTTTCTTCGGGTTCCTGCGGTCCGGCCTGGCTGACAGTGCCGGCTGGCGGGCAGTCGCCCACATGGGCGTCAGCTTCGTAACCTCGGTGCTGTCCTTTGTGCTGAGCTTTACGTTCCTCGCCACGGGCCTGGGTTGCATGAGCCACTGGTACTGGTACCAGTGGCTTCCCGAAATGCAGGCGGCCGACGGTTCCTGGCACCGGGGCAGCATGATCGCACCGGACGTATTTGTCGAAGGGTTCTGGTGGCAGGCCGCCTATGTGGCCGTCGGTATCCTCTTCACCTTCGTCCTGTGGCCGGCCGTCAACAACGGCTTGGGCAAACTGCAGGCTCGCGTGGCTGCCGGTCTCCTCGGGCCGACGGCGGCCCAGCTGCGGGTAAGGGACCTGGAGACCAGCCGCAGCGCCTCCGTCAATACCGCCGATGCCCGGCTGTCCCGGATAGAACGAGACCTGCATGACGGCACCCAGGCCCAGCTCGTCGCGATCGCCATGAAACTCGGGGACGCCCGCGAACGCCTGTCCGCCGCCGAGTCCAGCCCGGAGCTGCAGCATCTGCTGGACAGCGCCCACGGCACCGCCAAAGATGCGCTGACGGACCTGCGCTCCATTGCCCGGGGCATCCGCCCGGCTGTGCTTAACGACGGGCTGGACGCTGCCCTTGAATCCCTGGCCGCCGGCGCGGCGCTGCCTGTGGAACTGGACTACCGGCTCCCGATCCGGCCCGCACCGGCCGTCGAGGCGATCGCGTACTACTGTGCAGCGGAGCTCGTGACGAACGCGGTGAAGCACTCCCGGGGAACGGGCATCTGGATCGCCGTCATTGAGCAGGAGAACCGACTGTTCCTCAGCGTCACCGACAACGGCACCGGCGGCGCCAACCCGGCAGCAGGCACCGGACTGGCCGGCCTGGCCGAACGGGTCCGCACCGTGGACGGCGCCCTGCACGTTTCCTCCCCCGCCGGTGGCCCCACGGCGGCGACCGTCAGCCTTCCGCTGCCGTAATGGCGTCCGGCATTTCCGAACCGACGCTTTTGTGGGGCAGGCTTCAGGCATGAGGATTGCGATCGCCGAGGATTCGGCCCTGCTGCGCGCCGGCCTGGTGGAACTCCTGGCCGGCCGCGGCCATGACGTGGTGGCCGCGGCGGGTACCGCGGACGAACTGTTCCTGGCGCTTGAAACTGCGCAGCCCGACGTCGTCATCCTGGACAACCGGATGCCGCCCACCCACACCAGCGAAGGCATCCGGGCGGCCCTCACCCTGCGCGCAACCCGCCCGGAAATCGGTGTGCTGCTGCTGTCCCAGTACGTTGAGACCCGCTACGCCACGCAGCTCTTCGCAGGACAGCCCCGTGGAACCGGTTACCTGCTCAAGGACAGGGTGGCCGACGTGCGCAGTTTCCTGGACACCCTGGAGCGCATCCGGGCCGGTGAAACCGTGCTGGACCCCGAGGTAGTGCGGCAGCTCATGGGCGTATCCAAGGCGGCCGGGCTGGGCTCGCTGACACCGCGCGAACATGACGTCCTGGACCTGATGGCGCAGGGACGGACAAACGCAGGTATTTGTGCTGAACTGTTCCTCTCCGCCGGCGCGGTGGAAAAACACATCACTTCCATATTCAGCAAGCTTGACCTGGCACCGGCGGCCGGGGACCATCGACGGGTCCTGGCCGTACTGCAGTACCTCCAGGCCGCCTCACCCGGTGTGGCCTGACCATTTCCTGGAAACCGTCCTGGCGGAATAGATTTGATCCGGGAGATAAGTCCCCGTCTATGCCATGAATCAGGATCGTATGTCAGCCACAGCGCAGGAAACCGCCACCGCAATCTCCGAACTCGGGAGCGGGGGAATCAGCACCCGGGAGATCGACCGCCGGAAAATGGCGCACGATGCTTCGCACTATCTCCTGATCCCGGAGGCGGTTGCCACGCCTTCCACCACCGGAGAAGTGGCGGATCTGATGCGCCGCAGCCGCGAACTGGGCATCCCCGCGACATTCCGTTCCGGCGGCACCTCGCTCTCCGGCCAGGCTGTGAGCAGCAGCCTCCTGATCGACACCCGCCACCACTTCCGGGACATTGAAGTGCTCGACGGCGGCGCCCGCGTCCGCGTGGCTCCCGGCGCCACCGTGCGCTCGGTCAACTCCCGCCTGGCGGCCTTCGGCCGGAAGCTGGGCCCCGATCCCGCCAGCGAAATCGCCTGCACCATTGGCGGCGTCGTGGCCAACAACTCTTCCGGCATGGCCTGCGGCACCGAGTTCAACACCTACCGGACCCTTGAATCAATGGTCCTGGTGCTGGCCAGCGGCACGGTCCTGGACACTGGTGCGCCCGACGCCGAAGAAAAGCTGCGCGCCCTGGAACCGGAACTCTTCGAAGGGCTGCTCCGCCTGCGCGGCCGGATCGTGGCGAACCCCGACTCCGTTGCCACCATCACCCGGCTGTTCTCCATGAAGAACACCATGGGGTACGGGCTCAATTCATTCCTCGACTTCGAGAACCCGGCGGAGATCCTGGCGCACCTGATGATCGGCAGCGAGGGCACCCTGGGCTTCGTGGCGCAGGCAACCTTCCGCACCATCCCGGCGCTGCCGAAGGTGGCCACCGGCCTGATGTTCTTCGAAACCCTCGACGCCGCCGCCACCGCCCTGCCGGACCTTACCGCCACCGGCCTGGCCACCGTTGAGCTCATGGACGCCACCTCGCTGCTTGTGGCCCAGCAGGCAGCGGACGCCCCGCTGGAACTGCGGGACCTGGAGCTCAAGGCCCATGCCGCCCTCCTGGTGGAACACCAGGCGGCCACCGCCGAAGAGCTCGAAGCAAAACAGAACGCTTCCCTGCCGCTCTTCGAGTCTCTGCACCTGGCCGCGCCGTTCGCGATGACCACCAACGCGAAGGACCGTGCCGGTATGTGGCACATGCGCAAGGGCCTCTACACCACGGTGGCCGGTGCACGTCCTTCCGGCACCAACGCCCTCCTGGAGGACATCGTGGTGCCGGTGCCGTCGCTGGCACGGACCTGCGCCGAGCTGGCCACCTTGTTCACGGCGCACCATTACCGGGACTCCGTGATCTTTGGCCATGCCAAGGACGGCAACATCCACTTCATGCTCAATGAGAACTTCAGCGATCCGGCCGAACTGGCCCGCTACGAGGCCTTCACCGAGGAGATGGTGGACCTGGTCCTCGGCGAAGGCGGCTCGCTGAAGGCCGAGCACGGCACCGGCCGGATCATGGCGCCCTACGTCCGCCGCCAGTACGGCGACGAGCTGTACAGCATCATGGTTGAGCTCAAGCGCCTGATCGACCCCGCCAACCTGCTCAACCCCGGAGTGCTGATCAACGAGGACCCGCGCTCCTACGTGCAGAACCTCAAGGTAGCTCCCACGGTCGAGAAGGAAGTGGACCGCTGCGTGGAGTGCGGCTACTGCGAACCGGTGTGCCCCAGCAAGGACCTCACCACCACTCCGCGCCAGCGCATTGTGCTGCGCCGCGAAATCGCCGACGCCGAAGCCCGCGGGGACACGGTCCTCGCTGCCACCCTGCGCGCGGACTACGACTACGACGGCGTGCAGACCTGCGCCGTGGACGGGATGTGCGGCACCGCCTGCCCGGTGCTGATCAACACCGGCGACCTGGTTCGCCGCCTCCGCGCCGAGAACACCAACAAGGCGGCCGGCGCCGGCTGGAAGGCCGCCGCCGGACGATGGGGCACCATGACCTCAGTAGGCGGGAAGGCCCTGACCCTGGCCAAGGCCGTGCCTTCCCCCCTGCCCAAGCTGGCCACCGCCGTCGGGCGCGCCGTACTCGGCGCAGACAACGTGCAGTCCTATGAGACCGTGCTTCCGGCGGGCGGCACCCGCCGTACCCCGCACGAGGACGCCGATCCGGTGGCTGTGTTCTTCCCGGCCTGCATCGGCACCATGTTCGGTCCGGCCGAAGGCGGAGAAGGGTCCGCTCCCGCGTTCATGGAACTCTGCGACCGCGCCGGCGTGGGCGTGCGCATCCCCAAGGGAATCGAAAACCTGTGCTGCGGCACCCCCTGGAAGTCCAAGGGTTTCACCTCCGGGTATTCGGTCATGACGGAAAAGGTTCTGGCCAACCTGTGGGTGGCCACCGGCGGCGGAAACCTCCCGGTGGTGTGCGACGCCGCGTCCTGCACCGAAGGACTGGACACCATGAAGCGCCTGGCCGGGGAAAGCCCGGTCTACCCCGGCCTGCGCTTCGTCGATTCAGTTGACTTTGTCCGTGAGAGCATCCTTCCCCGGCTGGAAGTGACCCATAAGCTGGGCTCCCTGGCGCTGCATCCCACCTGCTCCTCCACCCAGCTGGGCGCCAACGACGCACTCAGCGAGATTGCAGCAGCAGTCAGCTCCGAGGTTTTCGTGCCGCCGAGCTGGGGCTGCTGCGCCTTCGCGGGAGACCGCGGCCTGCTCCACCCTGAACTGACTGCCTCGGCAACCCGGAAGCAGGCCGAGGAAATCAATTCCCGTGCCTTCGACGGGTACGCCTCCGTGAACCGCACGTGCGAAATCGGCATGAGCAAGGCAACCGGACACAGCTACCGGCACATCCTGGAGTACCTGGCGAAAGCCACGCGCTAGGAACCGGGGGTACCTTCCCCGGACAGGGTCCGCACTGGCCGCCAGCAAATTAGCCGGCGGCCAGTGCTGTTTTCATCCGTCCCCGCGCCGCCCAGCCGGGCGGCACCACGCGGCGTGCAGCGCTTTCTCCGCAGGGAATGGACCTTCCCTCACCGGCACAGCGGCGTTGTCACCTTGAAAAAACTGCTTGCAATCTTACTTTCTTCACCGTATAAAGTAAGAATGTCGTCCACCTCACATGCACCAACGGGCCGCCGGGAACTCCGGCGAATCCGGGTGGAAGCCGTAGTGGGAGCCCTGCTCTCGCACGGCCCCATCTCCCGCACCGACCTGGCCGCGGCCACCGGGTACAGCCCCTCCACCGTCACCGGAATCGTGCATGAGCTGCAGGAACTGGGCTACCTGCAGGAAGTGGGCCAGCGCGAATCCACCGGCGGACGCCGGCGCACCCTGATGGAAATCGACCGCTCCGCCGTCGTCCTGGTGGTGGCGGAGGTGTCCCGCGGGTCCGTCCGCGCCAGCCTGGTTGACCTCAACGCCGCAGTGCTGGAAAGCCGGGAGTCAGTGTTCGACGCCGGGGATCCGGTGTCCTCCACGGCACGCGCCGTCTCCGAGCTGGCTGCCGCCGCACCCCGCAGGCCGGCCCGCCTGGTCCTCGCCCTCCCCGGCGTGGTGGGCACTGACGGCACGGTCAGCCTGGCTCCTGACTTTGCTGCGGCGAATGGCTCGGAACTTGCCGGCGAGCTGCAGCGCCGCACCGGGCTGCAGGTCACGCTGGAAAACGACGTCAACCTTGTGGCGCTCGGCGAGCGCAGCGCCGGTGCCGCCGCAGGCGTCGATGACCTGGTGCTGATCCATGTGGCCGAGGGCATCGGCGCCACCATCCTCAGCGGCGGCAAGCTCCTCCACGGAGCGACGCGTTCCGCAGGGGAGGTCGGCTTCCTGCCCGTAGCACCCCGCCCGCTCCCCCACGGCAACCGGGGACCCTTCGAGGCCGCCTGGAGTACGCCGGCCATTTCCGCCGCTGCCTCTGCTGCAGGGCTCGACGCCGACGGGCCGGTCATCGCACGGATCTGCGCCGACGAACGCACCCAGGCACTGCGTGACGATGTCCTGGATGCCTGGGCCTGGGCCGCCGTCGTCTGCGCCTGCGTCCTGAACCCGGCCCTCGTCGTCTTTTCCGGAGACGCCGTTGACCTTGACGGTCCCGCCCGAGACGCCCTCGCCGGCCGCATTCACGCCGCAGCGCCGTCGGCACCGGACGTCACCTTCGCCTCGCTGGGCGCCGCCGGCATCCTGCACGGTGCCGTAGCCCGCGTCCTGGAAGACCCCTCAGCCCTGCTCACGCCCGGCAGCTAAGCCCGCCGGCATCCACTAACCACCCGCACCACCACACCCAAGGAGAAGTACATGATCCGCACTGTCCGCAAGCCGCTCGGCGCCGTTGCCGGCGGCCTCGCGCTGATGCTCGCTCTCTCGTCCTGCGGCCTGGACGATTCGTCCTCCGGCGCCGAAGGCTCCGACGGCGGCACCCTCACCATTTACACCGCCCGGGACAAGGGCCTGGCCGAAGCAGTCGTCGCCGACTTCGAGGCGGCCAACCCGGACTACGCCGGCAAGGTGGAAATCCTGACCCTCGGAGCGCAGGAAGCACTCGAGCGCATCCGCGCCGAGAAGGCCAACCCCCAGGGTGACATCTGGTGGGGCGGCACCGGCCAGCAGATGAAGCAGGCCGCCGGGGACGATGTCCTGGCGCCCGCTCCGGAAGCAGTGATCGACGCCGTTCCCGAAGACCTGCGCGATCCCGCGGGTCTCTGGGTAGGCGAAATGCAGCTCGCCGAGGTCATCTTCTACAACCACGACATGCTCAGCGAAGCAGAAGCGCCCAAGGACTGGGATGACCTGGTCGCTCCGGAAATGGCGGACAAGCTCGCCATCCGCGACGTCGAGGCCTCCGGCACCATGCGCAGCATCTACTCCGCCATGATCGACCGCCAGTATGACGCCGCGGGCTCGCCCGAAGCGGGCTACGACTGGCTGCGCAAGCTCGATGCCAACACCAAGGTCTACGCAGCGAACCCCACGGACCTCTACCTGCGCGTGACCCGCCAGGAAGCCGCCGCCAGCGCCTGGAACCTGCAGGACGTGATGCTGCAGATCGAGAGCCAGAACGCCCCGTACACCCCGGTGATCCCCGAGTCCGGTGCGCCGATGCTGGTGGACGGTGTCGCCAAGATCAAGAACGGGCCGTCTTCCGACGCCGCTGACGCCTTCCTCGAGTTCCTCTTCAGCGAAGAAACCCAGAAGGACCTCTCCGAGACCTACTACCAGATCCCCTCGATCGAAATGACCGAGACCCCGGCCTGGCTGGCCGACCTGGACCTGGTTGAAATGGACGTCGACTGGGACCGCATCGGCCAGAACGAATCCGAATGGATCGGTTACTGGGCCGAAAACATCAAGGGCAAGGGCTAACCCAGCCCGGACAGGCAGCCGGCGCCCCGGCGCCGGCTGCCTCCCCCACCTTCCACCCCCCTACCCCTGCGGAGAGCAGCCATGACACGAGTCCTCCTCGAATCGATTGAAAAACGGTACCCGGGTGCCGCGCCTTCAGTGGCAGACCTCAACCTCACCATCGAAGACGGCGAGTTCTTCACCCTCCTGGGACCGTCCGGGTGCGGCAAGTCCACCACCCTGCGCATGGTTGCGGGCTTCATCCAGCCCTCCCGCGGGCGGATCCTCTTCAACGACCGGGATGTCACGAACACCGCACCCAACCGGCGCGACACCGGCATGGTTTTCCAGAACTACGCCCTGTTCCCGCACATGACCGTGCGCGCCAACGTCGGTTACGGCCTCAGCGTCCGCCGCACCGCCCGTGCGGAAAAGAACAAGCGCGTGGACCGCGCCCTCCAGCAGGTTGGCCTCGAAGGCTACGCAGACCGCCGCATCGACATGCTCTCCGGCGGACAGCAACAGCGTGTGGCGCTGGCCCGGGCCCTGGTCATCCAGCCCTCGGTCCTGCTCCTGGACGAGCCGCTGTCCAACCTGGACGCCAAGCTGCGCGAAGAAACCCGCGCCGAAATCCGCGGCACCCAGAAGGCCGCCGGCATCACCAGCATCTACGTCACCCATGACCAGGCCGAAGCCATGGCCATGAGCGACCGCGTCGCCATCCTCGAATCCGGGCGGCTGCACCAGGTGGCTCCGCCGCGCGAGGTCTACCACCGCCCGGCCACCTCCTTCGTGGCACGGTTCATCGGCCGCTCCAACGTACTTGAGTGCACCGTCCTGGAAACCGGCACCGACTCCGTGCAGCTCAAGCTGGCAGACGGTTCAATCCTGCGCGCCCCGCGGGTCACCGGCACCGCCTCCGGCAACGCCGCCGCAGGCGACACCGCCGCGGTGAGCCTGCGCCCCGAATCCTTCACCATGCACACGGACGCCGGCGGCGAAAGCCGCCCGGGCACCCTCCGCGGCACGGTCAAAACGGCCGAGTTCACCGGAGCCGTCAACGTGTACGAAGTGGACTGGAACGGCCAGGACCTGGTGGTCTCCGTCCCCGATTCCGAGGACCGGGCACAGCCCGGGGACCGGGTCACCCTGTTCCCGCATCCGGACCGGGTCTGGCTGGTGGCTCCGTGACCGGGCTCGCCGCAAGACTGCGGAACCGCAGCGGAACCACGTCCTCGGACCGGTTCATCTACTGGCTGGCCATTCCGCTGGTCCTGATCCTCCTGCTGTATATCGTGATTCCGATGTTCGCCACGGCACGCACCAGCGTCGACGGCGGAATGGGCAACTACAGCGGCTTCTTCGGCGGAAACTCCGGCCGGGCGCTGGGCCTCTCCGTGGGAATCTCCGTGGTCTCCGTGATCACCACCGGCGTGATCGGCACGGCGCTGGCCGTCCTGCTGACCCGCTTCGACTTCCCGGGCCGGAATGTGCTGCGGCTGTTCGCGATGCTGCCCATGGCGCTGCCGCCGCTGATCGGCGCGGTCTCCTTCTACTTCCTGTACGCCGAAAGCGGGATCCTGCCGCGCTTCCTGGCCCAGTACTTCGGTGCCGATCCCGGAGCAGTCTCCGCCAACGGCGTCCTGGGCGTGCTCCTGGTCCACACCATGACCATGTACCCGTACTTCTATTTGGCGGTCTCCTCCGGCCTGGCCGGTTCCGACGCGTCCATGGAAGAAGCCGCCCTGAACCTTGGCGCCAGCCGCTTCACCATGTGGCGCACCGTGCTGCTGCCCATGCTGACCCCGGCCCTGGTATCCGGTGCCCTGCTGACCTTCATGGTCTCCATGGCATCCTTTACCGCACCGCAGTTCTACAACGTCCAGACCCTGACCATGCAGATTGTGGCCTCACGGACCTCCGGAGCCTACGAACTCGCCGCGGCCCAGTCCACGGTCCTGTCCGTCGTCTCCATCCTGTTCCTGCTCGCCATGCGCTGGTACCAGAACCGCCGCGTGCACCGCAGCGCTTCCAAGGGAACCCCGCAGGCCGTGAAGGTCATCCACGGAACGCTCCCCCGGCTCGGCGCCGGCCTGGGCTCCACGCTCCTGGTGCTGATCCTGATGGCACCGGCCGCAGTCATCGTGCTGCTGGCCTTCACCGTGGACGGCTCCTGGACCGTGCAGATCCTGCCCAGCCAGTACACCCTGGGGAACTTCTCCCGGATCTTCACCGATCCGTCTACCCTGCGCCCCATCCTGGTGAGCAGCCAGATGGCCTTCATCGCCATGATCGCGTGCACCGTGGTCGGTGTCATCGCCTCCTGGGTCGTCACCCGCTGGAAAGGCCCGGGCAAGGGACTGCTGGACGTGATGGTCATGATTCCCTGGGCGCTGCCCGGCACCGTCGTCGGCGTCAACCTGGTGACCGCCTTCGCCAGCCCCTCCCCGTTCAACCTGGGACAGGTCCTCATCGGCTCATTGTTGATCCTTCCGGTCGCCTATTTTGTCCGGTTCCTTCCGCTGGTTTTCCGGTCCGCCAACGCGGCGCTGGCCCAGATCGATCCCTCCGTGGAAGAAGCTGCCCGCAACCTCGGCGCCGGCCACTGGCGGGTGCTGCGCACCGTGACGGTTCCGCTGATGTACCGCGGCATCCTGGCAGGCGCCCTGATGGCGTTCATCCAGGGCTTCGGCGAGTACGTGGCTTCCGTGGTGATCTACCCGGCGCGCTTTGCACCGCTGTCCGTGGAGATCTACAACCGGATCTACTCCAACGAGTTCGGCACCGCCGCAGCGTACGGCACCCTGCAGATGGGCCTGATCCTGATTGTCCTGATCATCTCGCAGCGGCTTGAAAACCCGGGCAGCGGCGGCATCGCCAAGATGCTGAAGCGCCGCCGCCGTCCCACCGTGGAGACCCCGCTGGTTGGCCCCATGCCTCCCACGGCCACCCCGCTGCCGATTCCCTCTTCCGCCGCCCCCGACCTGAAGCCGGTGAAATAAGCATGACTACCCCCTCCCGTCCGCTCCTGACCGACCGCCCGGACCTGTCCGTCTACTGGGACAACCACCTGCGCGACGCCTTCGAGGAGGCCGCCGCCAACATCTATCCGCCCATGGTGGAAGCCTCCCTGGCGCACGTCTGGATGCTCGACGACGAAGGCATCCTCCCGCGCGTACGCTCCGCCAGGCTGGAGAAGGGCCTGCTGGAACTGTGGGAACGGATCACGGACGGCCGGCAGGAATACGCCTTCGACGGCTCCGTGGAAGACCCGTATTACTTCATGGAACAGCAGCTCGCCGCTGCCTGCGGCATCTCCACTTCGGAGCTGGACGTCCAGCTCGCCCGCAGCCGGAACGACCTCGATGCCGGCGCGTTCAGGATGGTGCTCCGGCGCCAGATCCTCGACCAGGCGGACCTGGTGCTCCAGGCCGCCGCCGATGCCGCTGAGCTGGCCCGCCGGCACTCCGACGCGCTCATCATCGGCTTCACCCACCGCCGTCCCGCCCAGCCCACAACTATCGGCCACGTTATGGGGGGCTTGGCCGAAGCCCTGCTGAGCCAGGGACGGGAACTGCTGGACATCTACGCGGAGATGAATGTGTCCCCGCTGGGTTCCGCGGCGTTCACCGGATCCGACGTGCCGATCAACCCGCAGACGGTCGCGGACCTGCTGGGCTTCGATTCGACGTTCACGTCCAGCTACGAGGCGGTGGCGGGGGCGGAGCACTTTATGCGCCTGGCCGCCGCGCAGGCACGGATCTGCGCCACCGGTGCGCGCTTCTCCCGGGTGCTGCTGGAATGGATGACATTCGGCTGGGTGGCCACCCCGGATGCGTACACCCAGGGCTCCTCGATCATGCCGCAGAAGAAGAACCCGGTAGTGCTGGAGCACATGGTCTCCATGGCCGGTGCCGCCGCCGCGGACATGTCCGCCACCTACGCGAACATCAACTCCGGCTGGTACGAAGATTCAAACAACGCGACCACCGATGTGCAGAAGCACCTGTGGCGTGCCTCGGACCGGGTGATCCGGTTCGTGCGGATGCTGGACGGACTGCTCGGCGAATTCACCGTGCTGCGGCTTCCGGACAAGGCGGAGATTGTCCGCTCCGGCGCCACCACCACGTCAGTGGCGGAAGCGCTGGCAGTGGCCGGGGTGCCCTGGCGCGGAGCGCACGACGTCGTCGGGCGGCTGTTCAAGTCCGCTGACCCCACAGCGTGGTCACGGGAGCAGGTGACCGAGGCCCTCGCCGCCGGGAACATCAGCGCGGACCTGGCCGACCTGGTGCTCGCCGCAGGAACCGACCCGGGACGCATCCTGGACCGGCCGCAGGCCGGCAGCCCCGGTATCAAGGCCGTCACCGCCACCGCGGACCTCGCCACGGAAACCGCCCGTGCCCTCGCCGTACGTGCCGCGGAACTCCGTGCCGGCATTGATGCGGCGCGCGCCGCCCTGCTGGAACGCGCCCAGGCGCTGGCGGCCGCGGCATGAGCGGTGCGCAGGCCGGCATCACCGTTGTAGGGAACACCAACCTGGACATCATGGTGTCCGGAGCAGCCGAACTCCCGGAGCCCGGAACCGAAGCGATCGTGCCGGGCATCGACATCCGGCTGGGCGGATCCGCGGGGAACCTCGCCGTCCGCTGCGCAGGGCTGGGACAGGAAACCGTCCTGGTCAGCAAGGTAGGAGACGACGCTTCCACCCGCCTGGTGGAACAGGAGCTGGCCCTGCCCGGACTCTGGGCAGAGCTGGTGCGTGACGCCGGGCTGCCCAGCGGCATCACCGTCGCCGTGGAGGCACCCGGGCGGGACCGGGCGTTCATTTCCTCCCTCGGAGCCATGGCGGAGCTGACCCCGCAGGACGTTCCTACCTCCGCCTTGGGGGCCGGGACCGTGGTGCTGGCCGGCTATTTCCTGCTGCCCAAACTGCGCGGGAACGCCGCCGTTGAGCTCTTCGCCGCAGCACACGCCAACGGGGCCCTCACGGTGCTGGACACCGGCTGGCCTGCCGAAGGCTGGACCGGGGACGTCCGCACGGAGGTCCACAGCGTGCTCGGCTCCGTTGACCTGTTCCTGCCGAACAGCGACGAGCTGGCCGGCCTGACCGGAAACCCGGATCCGCAGGACGCCGCCCTGCAGCTGGCACAGCAGACGTCCACGCTGGTGGCCGCGAAACTCGGAGCCGACGGCGCCGGGCTGGCACTTCCGGACGGAACCTGGCTTCACTCCGCGGCCCGACCGGTGACCCCGGTGGACAGCACCGGAGCCGGAGACGGATTCAACGCCGCGTTCCTGGCCTGCCTCGCCCGCCGGGACACGCCTGCCCAGGCCCTGGCCGCCGCGGTCAGCTACGCCACCGAGCTGGTGGCTACCGCTCCCGAACGCCGCAGCGCCGTCGTACTCCCCGAACCCCAGCCGCTGTCCCTGTAGGAGGAACCGTGCACGTCTCCCGGATCGGGAACCGCCCTGTGGTGCAGGGCCTGTCAATCATCGACTTCCATCTGCATTTCCGGATGCCGTTCGATCCACTGACCCGGCAGCTCTCCGGCGGCCAGTTCGCATGCGAGGAATCCAGCCCCGCCGCCGCGGAGCGGGCCGCCAAGGTGGCCGGTATGTCCGCGCAGTGGCGGCGCAGCTGGGACTTTGCGGACCCGGAAAGCGCCGCCCAGGACACCGGGTGGGAAGCGGAAGCCGAGCGCTGGACCGCTGAACTGGACCAGCACCACATTGAACACGCGGCATTTGTCACCGCCGGCGGGAATCGGGAAATGGCTGCCCTGGTGGAACGTGGTGCCGGGCGTTTCCTGGGCCTGGCCGCCATGGCCGATCCCTTCGCGCCGGGTGCAGTGGAGGAATTCCGCCGGGCGGTCCGCGACGACGGTCTGCGCGGCCTGAAGCTCTTCGCTCCGCTGATGTCCTCCCGGGTCGACGATCCCGCTGCGGATCCGCTCTGGCGTGTTGCGGCGGAGTACCAGGTGCCCGTGCTGATCCACTTTGGGCACTGCGGCTCCGCCGGCGGGATTGCGCACAACGCGATGATTGAACCCGCGTGGCTGGAGGCTGTGGCCAAACGGCATCCGGACGTGACGTTCGTGGTGCCGCACTTCGGCATCCAGCACGTGCAGCAGGTGCTGTTCCTGATGTGGGCCTGCCCCAACGTACTGGTTGACACTTCCGGCTCAAACCAGTGGGTCCGGTTCATGGCCCAGAAGCTCACCCTCGAGGACCTTTTCCGCCGGTTCTACGAGACTCATGGGCCGGAACGGATAGTCTTCGGCACCGACTCGTCCTGGTTCCCGCGCGGCTACGCCCGGCGCTACCTGGTGGACCAGCTGCGGATCTGCTGGGAAATGGGCATGCCCGCAGCTGACGTGCAAAAGATCTTCGGGGCCAACGCCGCCGGTCTGCTGGGCCTGGCGGACTGGGCGCCGGCTGACCCGGAGCTGGCACGCTCCCTTTCCCGGGAAGGAACCCGGGCATGAGCGTGCAGGTCCTGGTTGCCGCCTCCGCCCTGGACCAGGGCGTGGCCGCTGCGGATGCCGTCCTGGAACGGCTGGCTGCACGTGCCCGTCCAGTCCTCGGCATTGCCACCGGTTCCTCCCCGCTGCCGCTGTATGAGCAGCTGGCCCGGCGGGCACGGGAGCTGCCGCAGCTGCGTGGATTCGCGCTGGACGAATACCTCGGCCTGCCCACGGGCCACCCGCAGAGCTACCGCGAGGTGGTGCGCCGGGAAGTCGTTGAGCCGCTGGGCCTGGACCCGGCCCGGATCCACGTGCCGGACGGCGGCGCCCCTGACCCGGAGCACGCAGCAGCCGCCTACGAGGAACTGATCCGCGCTGCGGGCGGCATTGACGTGCAGGTCCTGGGCATCGGCGGAAACGGGCACCTGGCCTTCAACGAACCCGGCTCGGCACTGGATTCCCGCACGCGCGTGGTCGAGCTGACAGCCGGCACCCGGAAAGCCAACGCCCGCTTCTTCCCCTCACCCGGTGACGTTCCGACGCATGCGCTGACGCAAGGACTGGGCACCATCCGGGAAGCACGGTCCCTGGTGCTGCTGGCCTCCGGTCCGCAGAAAGCGGACGCGATTGCCGCCGCGCTGAGCGGTCCGGTAACGCCGAAGATGCCGGCGTCTCTCCTGCAGCTGCACCCGGATGTGACCGTGCTCCTTACCGGCGGGGCCGAGGCCGGGCTGGACCCGGAGAGTTACCGCCGGGTGCGGGAAAACAGTACCGCCGGACGCTGACCGCTCCACTTCCGGTGCCCTGCTGCTTCCGGCCCTGCGCCCCTACGCTGCGGGCCGGGCCGGAGGCTCCTGCAGTGACCACTGGTTGCCGTCCGGGTCGCTGAAGTAGACAAAGGTTCCCCATTCAAGCGGCGTCACCTCGCTGACCCCTGCCACGCCGCCCTCGAGCAGGTGCCGGCGGGCTTCGACGGCACTGGGCACCACTATCTGGATCCGCTGGGTGCCGGGAACCATGTCCGTAGTCCCCTCACCGATCACCACGGAACAGGCCGAACCCGGCGGTGTGAGCTGCACGAACCGCAGGGATTCATCCACTCGCTGGTCATGGTCGGCTGCAAAACCGACCTGGTTCACGTAGAAGTGTTTCGCGGCGTCGACGTCGGACACCGGCACGGGAACAAGCTCTATTTTCCAGTCCATGCGCAGGAACATACGCCCCGGCGCGAACCCAAAAAAACACCTGCCCGGACAGCTTCGGTCCGCATTTGCCACGCAAAAAAGGAATAAGCCTGCTTAGTATTGGGTTGTACCCCGACATGACTGAGCAGAGGAACAACACCTTGTCCGCAACCATCGACTTGAAGGACCTGGGCACCGTGAACCGGCTTGGCTTCGGTGCCATGCGCATCGTCGGCCCCGGCGTCTGGGGCGAGCCCGAAAGCCGCGGCACCGCCGTCGAGGTGGTGCGCCGCGCCGTCGAACTCGGCGTCGACTTCATCGACACCGCAGACTCCTACGGCCCCAACATCAGCGAAGAAATCATTGCCGAAGCGCTCTACCCCTATCCGGACGGACTGAAGATCGGCACCAAAGCCGGGTTCGTGCGCACCGGCCCGGACGAATGGATTCCGCTGGGACGCCCCGAGTACCTCCGCCAGCAGGCCGAGCTGAGCCTGCGCAAGCTGAAGGTGGATTCCCTGGACCTGCTGCAGCTGCACCGCATCGACCCGACTGTGGACGCCGAGGAGCAGTTCGGCGTCCTGGCCGACCTGCAGAAGGAAGGCAAAGTGAAGGCGCTGGGACTGTCCCAGGTCAGCGTTGAACAGCTGGAAGCAGCCGGCAGGCATTTCACCGTCTCCACCGTGCAGAACCGCTACAACCTCACGGACCGCTCTTCCGAGGACGTGCTTGAGTACGCCACTGCCAACGGAATCGGGTTCATCCCCTGGGCCCCTATTTCGGCCGGCGAACTGGCCCAGCCGGGAGGAGTGCTGGACGACGCCGCCCGGAAGCTCGGTGCCAGCACTTCCCAGGTAGCCCTGGCGTGGCTCCTGAAGCGCTCACCGGTCATGATGCCCATTCCCGGCACCGGATCGGTGGCCCACCTCGAAGAGAACCTGGGCGCCCGGGACCTGGTGCTGGACGACGAGACCTTCGAAGCGATCGACGCCGCGGCCCGCTAGCTCCGCCTCCCCAGCGCTATCCCATCCCCAAAGGAAGGACCCCCCATGAACAACATCCTGATGGTTGTCTCCGCCGCTGATTCCCTCACCATGAAGGACGGCTCCGAACACCCCACCGGCTTCTGGGCCGAGGAACTGGTCGAAGCCCACCGCACCCTGGCTGAAGCCGGCCACCGCATCACCTTCGCCACCCCCGGTGCCAAGGCTCCCACAGTAGATGCGATCAGCCTGCAGCCGGACCAGGCAGGCGGAGAGGAAAAGGCGGCCCGCCTGAAGTCCTATCTGGAGGAGCTGCGTCCGGAACTGGAGGCGCCCATGGCACTCGCCGACGTCGCACCCCTTGAATACGACGCCGTCGTCATCCCGGGTGGCCACGGTCCCATGGCGGACCTGGCCACCGACTGGGACATGGGACGGATCCTGATTGCAGCGAATGACGCCGGCATGCTCATCGCCCCGTTCTGCCACGGCCCGGCAGCGCTGCTCAGCGCCGAAACCCCGGAAACCGGGTTCGCGTTCTCCGGCCGCCGGCTCACCGTCTTCACCAACGAAGAGGAGCTGAACGGCGGCACCGGGGAGAACACTCCCTGGATGGTCGCTGACGCGCTGGCCGAGAAGGGCGCACTTGTGGAGTCCGGGCCTGCGTGGGAAAGCTTCGTGGTCACCGACGGCAACCTGGTCACCGGGCAGAACCCGCAGTCCAGCGTCGACGTGGCCCGCCAGGTCCTCGCCTCACTGCCCGACTAGATCTTTGGCAGACTAAAGCCATGACTGTCCTGATTGCCGGCTGCGGTGACCTGGGCACGGAAGCCGGCCTGCGGTTCGCCGCGGCCGGCTTTTCCGTGTTGGGCTGGCGCCGTTCCGCCGAGAAGATTCCCGCTCCCCTGACTGGCCAGGCCGCCGACCTGACCGGCTCGCTGCCGACCATCCCGGCGGATACCGAAGTCGTCGTGATTTCAACGGCGGCCCGGGAACGCTCCGAAGCCGCGTACCGCTCCGCCTACGTGGACGGGACCGCCAATGTGCTGGACGCCCTGGACCGGGACGGCGTGCATCCGCGCCGGATCCTCTTCGTGTCCTCCACCGCGGTCTACGGCGACGCCGGCGGCGGTTGGCTGGATGAAGACTCCCCCACCGCCCCGGCGTCAGTGACCGGCGCCGTCATCCGCGAAGCCGAGGACCTGCTCCATGCCCGCCGGCCGGATGCCATAGTGCTGCGCCTGGCCGGGATCTACGGCCCGGGGCGCACCCGGCTGATCGACCAGGTCCGGTCCGGAACGGCGGATCCCGGGCAGGGACAGCTGACCAACCGGATCCACCGCGATGACGCCGCCGCGGCGATCGTGCACCTGACCACCGCCGTTGCTGACCCCGCGCCCCTCTATCTCGGGGTGGACAACGAACCCGTGGAGAAGCGGGAGGTACTCCGCTTCCTGGCCGCTGAGCTGGGTACGGAACTGGGGCCGGAAGAGCCGTCGAACTCCTCGCGCGGCGGCAACCGGCGCCTGTCCAACACCCGGCTGCTTTCCACCGGATTCGAGTTCAGCTACCCCACCTTCCGGGAAGGCTACCGCGCGGTGCTTGCCGGGGACGGCGTGCGGCACGGCTGAACTTGTGGGGCGGGTCCGGCGCCGCGCTACAGCTCCGGGTACCGCCCCGCCCAGGGACGCAGCACCTCGATGGCAGCACCGAGGCGGAACACGGATTCCTCCGCAAACGGGTGGCCCACCACCTGCACACCGGTAGGGACGCCGTCGGCACCGAATCCGGACGGCACGGCCAGGACCGGACAGCGGTTGGTGATGTTGAACGGAGCCGTCAGGTGGCCTTCCCAGTAGTGCTGCAGCGTCCGCCCGGCCACCGAAATGCCGTCCAGGTAGTCCCCTTCCGCAGCCAGTGAACCGGCTCCCGAGGTGGGGCAGAGCAGCACATCGAAACCGGCCATTGCCGTTGCCAGCTCCGCCTGAATCCTGGCCTCGGCAGCGAGTCCCTCAACCAGGGTTGTTCGTTCCGCGGCGGCGCGGGCATCCGCCATGAACCGGCGCGTGTAGGAGGCCAGCTGCTCCTGGTCCCCGGCGGTGGCCTCCTCCATGGCAGGTCCCAGGATGTGGCCAAAGTGGGTGAAGATGGTCTCCCGGATACCGGCAGTGGTCCACGGCAGCTCAACTTCTTCCACCACGGCACCGGCCCCCTGCAGCGCTGCGGCAACGGCCCGGGTGTTGGCTTCGACCGCGGCATCCAGCGGATAGTCGCCCAGCCGCAGGCACAGTGCCACGCGCACCCCGGCCAGCTCGCCGGCGTCGGGATAGCGCAGCGGCAGCATGCCCGGACCGCCGAAGGAGGCGTGGTCCGCCGGGTGGCGGCCGGACATCACGTTGGCCAGCAGGGCAGTGTCCGCAACCGTGCGTGCCATGGGTCCGTCGCCCCGGTACCAATCGGCGGAGAGCGGAGCCTGTCCGGGGATCCTGCCGTAGGGCGCCTTGTATCCAACAGTTCCGGTGAACGCCGCCGGCAGGCGGGTGGATCCCGCGATGTCTGACGCCGTTGCCAGCGGCGCCAGGCCCGCGGCCAGGGCCGCTCCCGCACCGCCGGATGAGCCGCCGGGTGAGCGGTCCAGGTTCCAGGGATTGCGGGTAACGCCCCACATGGGACTGTGCGTCACGGTGGCGCAGCTGAACTCCGGAGACGTGGTGCGGGCGTGCACTATACCGCCGGCAGCCCGGATGCGCGCCACCACGGGATGGTCCGCCGCGGCTACAGTACCGGCATGGGCGAGCAGGCCCTGCGAGAGGCTGCGCCCGGCCAGGGCGTGCTTCTCCTTGGTCGCCACGGGCAACCCCAGCAGCGGACGCTCCCCTGTGTCACCGCTGCGGTACGCCGCTTCGGCTTCCCGCGCCTGCACCATGGCGTCGTCGAACAGGGTTTCCGTCAGGGCATTCACGGCCGGATTCGCGGTCTCCGTCCGCTCCGCGACCGCCGTCAGCAGTTCAACGGGCGAGAGGGTCCCGGAACGGAACAGCTCCAGCGCGGAAACAGCGTCCAGATAGTGCAGCGGCGCGTTCCCTGCGGCACGTGCAGCGAGGTCTTCGCCGGTCACCGGCGTGCTCATGCTGCCGGACCCGTGGCCTGGTCCGTCAGGGCACCGTGGATCAGCTTCCAACCCAGTTCGGTGAGGGCGTCCAGGCCGGCAACCATGTCCTCGTCCGTGGTGAACTCCCGTTCGCAGTGGGACACTCCGTCAACGGAGGGAATGAACATCATCACCGTGGGGGCGATGCGGTTCAGCGCCACGGAGTCGTGGCCGGCCATGGTCTGGATCCGGCGGATGCCGAGGCCCAGCTCCGCTGCCACCTTCTCGGCCAGCTCCAGCCCCTCCTCCGGGTAGTACTGGATGCCGCGGATGTCGAAGTCGTTCACGTTGATGGTGATGTCGTGTTCGCGGGCAATGGCGTCGATGTCAGCGAGGAGGGACGCTCGCGCTTCGGCCACGATCTCCGGTGAGGCCGAGCGCAGGTCCGCCACCAGATGGACGCGGCGCGCAACGACGATCGGCGAGTTCGGCTCCAGGGTCATCCGCCCCACCGAGGACACCAGTGCTTCATCTGCGAACTTCTTCGTCACGTCGTGGACGAGCAGCACCACCTTGGAGGCTGCCACCAGGGCATCGTGCCGGTCCGCCATGGCCGTGGCTCCGGTGTGCGACTGTTCGCCAAGCACCTCAATGTCCAGTTTCTGGGTGTACCAGGAATAGTCGACGGCACCCAGCGGCAGCTGCTCGCGTTCCAGGATGCGGCCCTGCTCAATGTGGATTTCCGCGTAGCTGGCCACCTCCGGCCGTGGATCAGTGCCGAGGTACCCGATTCCGGACAGGGCCTCCCGGACAGAAATCCCGGTGAGGTCACGGACCTCCAGCATGGCTTCTTCATCCATGAGCCCCGCGAACACGGAGCTGCCCATGATGGACGGCGCGAACCGCCCGCCTTCCTCGTTGAACCAGTTCACGACAGCCAGGTTGAAAACCGGCGTGCCGCCTCCGGCCTGCAGGCGTTCGGTGATCCGGGAGGCGGCGTGCAGGCCGGCAATCACTCCGTACGCGCCGTCGAACCGCCCGCCCAGCGGCTGGCTGTCCAGGTGCGAGCCGACCAGGACGTACGGTGCGCCGGGAACCAGCTCGATCAGCGCAAACATGTTGCCGATGCTGTCCACCCGCACCTCCCAGCCGCGGGTCTCGGCATAGGCGGCAAACCATTCCCTGGTCTGCTTGTCTTCAGCGGTGGCTGCTTGCCGGTCGACGCCGTTGGCTGCGGTGGCGCCGATGGCGGCGACGTCGTGGAAGTCCTTCAGGAAGGCCTGGGGTGAAGTCATGGTTCTTTCCTTTGAGTCAGGCGGGCTGGTCCGTGCGGCTGTGCCGGACGGTGCTAGCCCATGCGGCCGCGGGTTTCCGGCACTTTGGTGAGGGTGAGCAGCAGCAGCACGATCACGGCTGCGGCACTCATGTAGAAGCCCGGTGAGTACGCCACGTCCGTCGCTGCCACCAGTGCGGTGCCCACGAACGGTGCGGTGCCGCCGAAGATGGCATAGGCAACGTTGTAGCTGATGGCTGCGGAAGTGAAGCGGGTCTTGGTGGTGAAGATTTCCACGAAGAAGGTGTAGCAGCCGCCGCCGTAGATGCAGAGCGGAATGACGAAGAGCAGCTGGCCCAGGATGGCCAGCCCCAGCACGCCGCTGGTCACCAGCATGAAGCAGGGAACCGCGAAGACGGCCAGCGCGGCCGAGCCGGCAATCAGCATGGGCTTGCGGCCAACCTTGTCGCCGATGATTCCGCCCAGCGGCAGCAGGATGGCGTAGAACGCCATGGCCGCGGCGTTGGCCAGCAGTGACTGGTCGCGGCTGAGGTTGCCGGTGGTCTGGACGTAGGAGACGAAGTAGCCGGAGAGGAAGTAGAACCCCATGGCGGTCAGGCCCATCACGAAGATGACCTGCAGCATGCGGACCTTGTTGGTGCGGAAGGTCTCACGGATGGGGCTGTATTCCTTGGTCTGGTTCTTGGCCAGGACTGCCTTGAAGACTTCGCTTTCCTCGGTCTTGGCGCGGATCCACAGGCCGAAGAGGGACAGCGGCAGTGCCAGCAGGAACGGGATGCGCCAGCCCCAGCTCTGGAAGTCGGCGTCGCTCATGGACTGGCTGAGGATCAGGATCAGCGTTCCGGCCACCACGGAGGGCAGCGCGGTGGCAGCGAGGGTGATGTTGAGCCAGAAGCCGCGGCGGTTCGCCGGCGCGTGTTCGAAGACGAACGACGGCGCGCCCACCGATTCGCCGCCGGCCGAGAAGCCCTGCACCAGCCGGCACAGCACCAGCAGGGCCGGTGCCAGCGCGCCGATGGTTGCATAGGTTGGGAGCAGGCCGATTGCGGCCGTTGCGGCACCAATTGAAACCAGCGTGATGTACAGGACGCGGCGCCGGCCGATCCGGTCTCCCAGCGCGCCGAAGAACAGTCCGCCCAGCGGCCGGATGAGGAAGGCGACGCCAAAGGTTGCAAAGGTGGAGAGCAGGCCAATGAAGGCGCTTTCGCTGGGGAAAAAGAGCTGGGACAGCACGACGGCGGAGAGGCCGTAAAGCGCGAAGTCGTAGAACTCGATGAACTGGCCAACGCTGCCGCCGGCAAGGACACGCTTCTGCATGCCTGTGATGCGGGGCTTGGCACCTTCCGCCGGAGCGGACTGGACACTGGTGTCGTGCGGAGTCACTTCGTTCGTAGTCATGGGAGCCACCGTACGCACACCGGGTTTTGGCCCCGTTGCCCGCCGTTTCGGGCACGTAACGGCTGCTGAGGACTTGTGTCGGCAGCGTTTCCCGCGGCCCGTCCGTGGCCCGCAGGCTGCTTAACGCCGCGGAAACGTGATTCTGAACTGTTCAACTGCACTCCTGGGGGATTCAGTACCGGCTCGGGCCGGCATCTCCGCGACGCTGCGGGGATCCACCGGCCTGCCACCGGCGGGGCAGAGATGATGATGGGTCAACTCTGGTGACCTGCGTCACAGATGTCCAGTTGATGTTTCTGAAGGCTCTCATCGATTTTGACGATGCGAAGACTAGCTGCCCGCTCCGTACAGGCGTCCGCAGACGGCTTCGAAGGCGAGGGCGCGGCGGGTTGGGCGGACTCCGGCCGGGCGGACGAGCATGACTTCGATTCCGGGCAGGTCATCGGTCAGCCGAAGGGGAACCACTCGACCCCCGGCGTACGTCTGGTCATGGTGCAGCCGCTGGTTCAGCACCGAGTAGCCGTGTCCCCGGGCGACGAAGGAACGCACCGTCTCGTAGCCGGAAGCGCGGTGGCGGATCTTGGGGCGCACTCCGGCGGCCGCAAAGAGGCTCATGAAATATTCGCGGGTGTGCGGCAGGTCCAGCAGGATCAGCGGTTCGTCTTCGAACTGGGCCAGGGACACTTCGCCGTCCGGACTGGCGGCCAGGGGATGGTCTTCCGCGACGATCACGTGGGCGGAGATCCGCTCCACGACCTTCGTGGTGAAGCCTTCGTCCAGTCCGAGGCCGTACATCAGGGCGAGTTCGCATTCGCCTTCCAGCAGCGAACGGCGCAGGTATTCCTGGTCTCCCTCGAGGAATGAAAGCTGCACCCCGGGGTGGGCGGTTTCGAAGGCCTGCAGGATTACCGGGGCCCGGAAAGGTGCCAGCGGAGCAAAGACTCCCACGCGCAGTTCACCCGTGAGTGCATCCGAGTAGCCGCGGGCAGCTTCGTAGAGCGCGTCGGCTTCTTCGAGGAAGGGCGCCAGGTCCTTCGCGAACTGCCTGCCCGCCGCGGTCAGCTGCATTCCCCGCTGCCGTCCGCGGATAAAGAGCTGCACGTCGAGGTCCTTCTCCAGCTGTGAGACCGCGGCGGAGAGCGCCGATTGGGTGACATTGAGTTCGCGTGATGCGGCAGTCATGCTCTCCGCTGCTGCCACGGCCGAGAAGTAGCGCAGCTGCACCAGGGTAAACGGTTTGGCCATGTGCCCATCCTGCCAGTCCAGCTGCGCGCGGCGCCGTGCATGACGCCGCCAGATGACATCTGCGCTCCGGCGCCGGCGGGCAGGGCATGGCCGGCAGCCGCAGCTGCCCGCCATGCCCCGCTGGCGGCAATTAGCCGATCGGTTCAGCCATCTGACGCACGCCGTAGCCCAGCGAAAGGGTTTCGCCGGTGACCGGGTCAGACATCTCGACCTTCCAGCTGCGGGAGAACTGATCCACTCCGTGCAGCATGGCAACGGTCCCGGAAATCAGGACGGTCCCGGGCTTGTCCAGCCCGCGCTCGGCGAGGATGTCCAGCCAGTAGTCGGGGGTCAGCAGGGCTGCGAGCGAGCTGTCCTGGATCAGCGTGTCCGGTACCTCGCCGGCACCAACCCATGCCTTCAGCGTGATGTCGTCCAGGTGGCCGCGGACGTCATCCAGCCGCCAGGCCCGGCGGCCCAGGACGTCGGGGCTGGCATTCTTGCTCCAGGCCACGCCGTGGACTTCCAGCTCACGGTCCGTGTGGTCGCACGCCACGGTCAGCAGCGTTCCGGCGTCGCTGATGACCAGCGCCCATTCCGCTTCACCGGAGGTCTTGCCGTGCTGCACGCTGACTTCGTCAACCTGCTGGGCCAGGTAGGGGGACACTGGGTAAAGGGCCGGAGTCACGGACGGGCCCGGGACACCCAGCTCCGCAAGTTCCTGAATGTGCGCCTGCACTTCATCCTGTTCACGGCCTGCGTAACCGGCGTTGAGCAGGTGCTGTACGTCTACGGCAACTTCGGTGCCGTCCGGAAGCTCGAATGTCAGCGTTGTCATGTTTTGGCCCTTCGGAAGAGAGATTTTACAAACCGGAAATGGAAACCCTCGCCAATCTACATCAAGTATGCGTAATGTATACATCGTTCACACAAGTGGCTTGCATCACTCCCGTCCATACCCCGGAGGTCCTACAACCGTGACAACCACCCCCACTCCCGGCGCCAGCCAGCCGCCGCAGACGTCCTCGCCGGATAGACCAGCCGGCCTCTACAAGGCCTTTGCGGCCAGCCTCACGGGCACCGCTCTCGAGTGGTACGACTTCGCGGTCTACTCGGCTGCAGCCGCCGTCGTTTTCCCCATCATCTTCTTCCCGTCATCGGATCCGCTGACGGGAACCATCCTGGCGTTCTCCACCTACGCCGTGGGCTACGTTTCCCGCCCGGTCGGCGGAATCATCTTCGGCCGGCTGGGTGACCGGATCGGTCGGAAAAAGGTCCTGGTTGCCACGCTGATGATCATTGGCGTGGCCACGGTGCTCATCGGAATCCTTCCCGGCTACGCCACCATCGGCATCGCTGCACCGCTCATCCTCGTCCTGCTGCGGTTTGCCCAGGGCGTGGGCGTGGGCGGGGAATGGGGCGGCGCCGTCCTGCTCTCGAGCGAATACGGAGACCCCAAGAAGCGCGGGTTCTGGGCTTCCGCCGCCCAGGTTGGTCCGCCGGCCGGCAACCTGATGGCAAACGGCGCCCTGGCTATCCTCACGGTTGCCATGACTGAGGACGCCTTCATCAGCTACGGCTGGCGCATTGCCTTCCTGTTCTCCGCCGTCCTGGTGGGCTTCGGACTCTGGATCCGCCTCAAGCTGGAGGACACCCCCGTCTTCAAGGCAATCGAAGCCCACGGCGACCGCCCGCAGGCCCCGGTCAAGGAAGTCCTGACCACCCAGCTGCGGCCCCTCATCGCGGCGATCCTGAGCCGTGTTGGACCCGATGTGCTCTATGCGCTCTTCACCGTCTTTACCCTGACGTACGGCATCCAGTTCCTCGGTTACGAGCGCAACCAGGTACTCACTGCCGTCCTGGTCGGTTCTGCCTTCCAGCTCATCACCATTCCGCTGGCGGGAGCCGTTTCGGACCGCATCAACCGCCGGGTGGTCTACGCGGCAGCGGCGATCCTCGGCGCTGCGTGGACCTTCATCTTCTTCGGCATCCTGGGCAGCAATAACCAGGCAATCCTGGTTATCGGCATCGTCCTAGGCCTGACCTGCCACTCATTCATGTACGGCCCGCAGGCCGCGTTCGTCGTCGAGCAGTTCTCCCCGCGGCTCCGTTCCACGGGCAGCTCGCTGGCCTACACGTTTGCCGGCGTCATCGGCGGCGCCATTGCCCCGCTGATGTTCACGCTCCTGCTCAGTGAGTTCGGCAGCTGGGTACCCGTTGCCGCCTATGTTGGCGTAGCAGGCATCCTGACCCTGATCGGCCTCGCACTCGGACGCGACCCGCACAACACCGAGGACGAGGAATACCGGACCATGCTGGAGACAGAAAAGATCTAGCCGCGGAGCAGGAGGCCCAGCGTCACGTCCAGGTGGCGGCTGATGGCCTCCTGCGCAGCGTCGGCGTTCCCTGCGGCCAGCGCGTCGAGGATCTCCTGGTGCTCGCCGCACACCTGCCGCCTGCGGCCGGAGGTCCGGAAGAGCGCTTCAACGCCAACGAGGATCTGCCGGACCTGCAGCTTGGCGTAGGTGCCGGATATCAGCTCATTGCCTACCGCATCCACGAGCAGCTGGTGGAAGGCCGCATCAAGGCGGATGAACTCGCGGGCACTGGCCGCGTCCAGCAGATCCGGGAGGCCGGCCTGCTGCTCGAGCGTAGCCCGCATCGCCTCCTCCGGAACGGTGCCCGCACCAATGGTGTGGACTGCAGCATGGCGTTCCAGCACGCCGCGCAGCTCCATCAGCTCGGAAATCTGCCTGCCGGTGACCGCGGGGACATAAGCTCCGCGCTGCGGGATCAGCTCCACCAGGCCGTCCGCCACAAGCAGGAGCAGCGCTTCACGCACGGGCGTCCGTGAGACACCGATTTCAGCCGCCAGCTCCTGCTCATTGAGGAACGTACCCTGGCGTGCAGGGTCCACCAGGATGTTCTCCCGGAGGTAGGAAAAGGCTTTTTCGCGGCTGGACGCAGCGGTCCCCGTGGTTTTAGGCATACATTATGTATACAACAAGGAAAGGGGAATCCCATGCGCATCGCGCTTGCCCAAGTTATCAGCAGTTCAGATCCATCCTCCAACCTTGACCTCGTCCGCGACTACGCGGGCCGGGCGAAGGCGGCCGGTGCCGAGCTGGTTGTCTTCCCCGAAGCTGCCATGTGCGCATTCGGGAATCCCCTCGGGTCCGTCGCGGAGCCGCTGGACGGACCCTGGGCTTCCACGGTCCGGCAGATTGCCGCGGATCTCGGCATCACCATTGTGGCCGGCATGTTCACCCCCGGCAGCGGCGGCCGGGTCCGCAACACCCTGCTGGTCACGGGTCCGGGGACCGAGACTTCCTACGACAAGATCCACCTCTTCGACGCCTTCGGCTTCGCCGAGTCCGACGCCGTGGACGGCGGGGACGCGCCGGTAACCTTCAGCCTCGGCGGCATGACCTTCGGACTGGCAACCTGCTACGACGTCCGTTTCCCGGCCCTGTTTACCGCCAATGCGCGCGCCGGTGCTGACGTAAACATTGTGTGCGCCTCATGGGGCGCCGGGCCGGGAAAGACGGAGCAGTGGGACCTGCTCGTCCGGGCACGCGCCCTGGACAGCACCACTTACGTGCTTGCCTGCGGACAGGGCGACCCGGCCTCCCTCGGCCGGCCCCTGGAAGGAACCGCACCCACCGGCGTCGGGCACAGCGCCGTCGTGTCACCGCTGGGTGAGGAACTGGCCGCGCTCGGCGAGGCGCCTGGACTGGCTGTCCTCGACCTGGATCCGGAGCTTGTAGCCCAGGTCCGCGAGCGCCTTCCGGTGCTGGCCAATGCGAAGGATTTCGCCGCGGCCTAGCGTATGCAAAAAAACGCACCGGTGGCTCCCCCCATGGGAGCCACCGGTGCGTTTTCTTTTACCGCTCTTAGCCCTTCGGGATGGGCGGGCCCAGGTAAAGAAGGATCGAAAAGACGACGGCGACTCCGGCGACGGCAACAAGGGCAGCTGCCGCGGGACGGCGCAGCACCAGGGCCTGGACCTTGTCCACGAAGTTCTTCGGCTCCTCGCCGCCCGGACCAAGGCGCCAGCCGCCGTCGAGCAGTCCACGCTTATCCAGTGACTTCTCGAACGGAATGGTGGCCCAGGGAACGACCGCGAGCGCAACGCCCAGCACACCGGTGGCTGCGGACCACTTCTGGTTGACCCATACGAATACGGTCACTGCGGCGTAGGAGAGGAAGACGAAGCCGTGCAGTCCGCCGGCAACGGGAGTGAACACTTCGTTGCCGAAGGCGTACTTGGCCACCAGGGCCGCGATCAGGAGAGTCCACGTCACGGCTTCGGCGAACGCCAGGGTGGTGAACAGTTTGCGTGGAGTCATGGAACAGGGCCGCCTTCCGAAGGGGGTTTGCCAACATTATGTCAGCGTGCCCGCGGACGGCCCTAATCGGGGAAGCGGGGTTCAGGGCTCGGCCTACCGCTGAGCCGACGCCGGGTAAGTCAGCGGTTCGATAATCCATTCCAGGTCCGCCCAGCGGTCCATGCGCTGCACAATTTCGAAGCTCGACTGGCACATGTCCACCACCGCCTGTTCCGGATCCGGATAGGAGAAGGCATCCTCCAGGGTGAGGATGAACTCGCTCATCTGCGGCCGGAACTCCGCGCGGTCCGGCTTCAGCATTGATGCGTAGCTTTCGATGCCGGAGAAGAACGGATACGGCATGCCGAAGAACGCGGGCTGGGACATCTTCACGTCCCCGGGCCAGAAGCCGTACTCCACGAACTTTTCATCGAAGCAGTTCACGCCCACCACATCGGTGCCGCTGTAAGGTGCGGCCTGTCCGGCGAACACCGAACCGGAGAGGTCCATGGTGCCGAACCAGAACTCCGGCATATCCACCTTGCCGCGGAACGGCGAGAGGAACCGGGACAGGCAGCGGTAGGCGAAGTGCAGGTTCTCCAGGTAGGCCTCAACCGCATGCCGGTCCCAGGAGTGGTGCTTGGTGTCCTCATCGAACGGCGTCTGGTCGTAGAACTCCTGCGGCGTGGTGTTGATCTCCGTTGGCGCCCCGATGTAGTCCAGTGCGGCCATGAGCTGCGAGTGGAACTCGGCCACGCTCAATCCGTCGCCGAGCGGGATCCGTGACTTGCCGCCGTCGGTATTCTGCACATCCACGTGGTGCCGGCGCAGGTTGAAGTAGATCTCGAAGCTGAACGCGCCGGCCGGAATGATTCCGGTGCCGATTCCGTCGATGCTCAGCGGCAGCCGGACATGGGCCCACCCCGGCCGCTTGTTGCTGCGTTCAACCTTCACCTTGCCGGCCATCTGCAGGAAGAGGTGCAGGGTGTCTGCCGTGTCCTGCCAGTCGGTGTAATCCAGGATCCGTTTTTCCATGCGTATCGCCTCAGCTCGGGTGGCAGCCAACGGGGGACTCAACAGGGCGGAATGTTCCTCCAGTGTGAAACTCCGCCCTTCCCCGGTCAACGCTTCCCGCCCCCTTCCCGCCGAAAGGGCAGTTACGGCTCCTTTGAGCGTTGAAACGAGCCGTAACTGGCCTTTCGGCGGGACTATACTGGCCGAGGCCCACCGTCTTCATAATCCTGCTTAGGAGCACTTCCCCGGTGTCCAAAACCTCCCCCGCACGCACCTCCTCCCGCTCCCGCAGCCTGAAGTACATCCTGATGCTCGGTGCCCTCGCCGCGCTGCCCGCCGTGACCACCGACATGTACCTTCCGGCGCTGCCGGAGGTCGCCTCGGACCTGGCGACGACGACGACGGCGGCACAGTTCACGCTCTCCGGCACCCTGCTGGGAACCGCCGTTGGCCAGCTGGTCATCGGTCCGCTGTCCGACCGCTTCGGCCGGCGGCTGCCGCTGCTGATCGGTATCTCGATGCACGTGGTGACCTCCCTCCTCTGTGCGATCGCGCCGAACATTGGCCTGCTGATCGGCCTGCGCATCATGCAGGGCTTCTTCAACGCTGCTGCCTCCGTGGTGGCCATCGCGGTGATCCGGGACCGGTTCACCGGATCCGATGCCGCGCGCCTGCTGTCCCGGTTGATGCTGATGATCGGCCTCGCGCCACTGCTGGCACCCACGCTGGGCCAGGCTGTTGCCGGTATCTGGGCCTGGCGGGCTGTGTTCTACGCGCTGGCGCTGATCGGGGTGATCCTGGTGGTCATCGTCTGGCGCTGGATGCCCGAAACGCTTCCCCCCGAACGCCGCCTGGCCAAGGCGAAGAAGGGCACCCCGAAGTCCGGCAAGCCCGGTGGCTACCGGATCCTGCTGCGCGACCGCCGCTTCCTGGCGTTCGCCGTCATTCCCGGCCTGTCCATGGGCATCATCATGAGCTACGTGGTCGGTTCACCGTTCGTGATGCAGGAAGAGTACGGCCTCTCCCCCGCCACCTTCGCGCTGGTCTTCGCCATCAACGGTGTCGCCATGGTGGTGTCCTCGCAGGTCAATGCGTCCCTGCTGAACCGGTTCCCGTCAGCCGGGATCCTGCGCATCGCCGCACCGGTGCTGCTCCTGCTGGCGCTGATCCTGCCGGTCATCATCGCCACCGGGTTCGGCGGTGTGGTGGGCCTGGTTGCCGGACTTTGGGTGACGCTGGGCATGCTCGGCTTCATCTTCTCCAACGCCACATCCCTGGCACTGGACGGCTACGGCCACATGGCCGGAACAGCCGCCGCCCTGCTGGGCTGTCTCCAGGTTGGACTTGCCGGCCTCATCAGCCCGCTGGTTGGAGTCTTCGGCGGATCGGCACTGTCGATGGCCGGGGTGATCATCGGCTGCGCGCTCATGATCAATCTCGTACTGGCGACGACGCCGGCCTACCGCCGCGGCGGGCGACGGCTGGGTGCCGCTCCGCAGCCAGACGGCATCGGCACGCCTGACCAGGCCTAGAAGTGATGTCCAGGGATGTTGTCCTGTCCCGGCGCGCAATGACACCGTGCCGATTCAAGAAGTATCTATCCCGACAGCACACCATTGAAGGCATGTAGAGTTTGGGACATGTCGAGTCCCGAATCAGACAGGTCAGGGGTTGCCGGTCACACCGCCAGCCCCTTGAACCACTAGTTACGACGCCCCGATCTGTGTGGGCGTTTGTCTGGCCCACCCGGGGCACTGGCCGTGGTGACAAGAAGAACCATTTTCTTGATCTCACACCTCGGAGTACTCGTTGCCTTTTCCTCTCTACATGCTCGCCGTGGCGGTCTTCGTCATGGGCACTTCAGAATTCATGCTCGCCGGATTGCTCCCCGCGATCGCGACCGAACTTGACGTCTCGGTTGGTACTGCGGGCCTGCTGACCTCCGCGTTCGCGATCGGCATGGTCGTCGGCGCGCCAGTGATGGCGGCATTCGCTCGCCGTTGGCCACCGCGCCTCGCATTGCTAGTCTGCCTTCTCGTGTTCGCGGGAAGCCACGTCATCGGAGCGATGACACCAGTGTTCTCCCTCCTGCTCATCACCCGGGTACTCAGCGCATTCGCAAACGCAGGATTCCTCGCCGTAGCACTGAGCACGGCCACTACCCTCGTGCCAGCGAACCAGACGGGACGTGCACTGTCGATCCTGCTCTCCGGCACAACGATCGCAACCGTCGTGGGCGTCCCCGCCGGAGCCTTGCTCGGCACAGCGCTGGGCTGGCGAACGACATTCTGGGCGATCGCCATCCTCTGTATTCCCGCGGCCGTTGGAGTCCTTCGCGGCGTCACGAACAGCGTTGGCAGGAGTGCGACTAGTGAGGCCTCACCTAGGCTCCGTGTCGAGCTCCGCCAGTTGGCGGCGCCGCGCCTCATCCTGGCAATGGCACTCGGAGCGCTGATCAACGGAGGGACCTTTGCTGCATTCACCTTCCTGGCACCGGTGGTGACTGAGACCGCGGGCTTGGCCGAAGCGTGGGTGTCTGTCGCGCTGGTGATGTTCGGCATCGGATCGTTTCTTGGAGTCACGGTCGCAGGACGACTTTCAGATCAGCGGCCTGGCCTAGTGCTCGCGGTCGGCGGACCGTTACTGCTGATTGGCTGGATCGTGTTGGCAGTGGCCGCATCTCATCCCGTTGCGCTTATCGCCCTCGTCCTCGTTCAGGGCTTCCTGTCGTTCAGCGTCGGCAGCACTTTGATCACGCGTGTGCTGCATGCAGCATCGGGTGCGCCAACGATGGGCGGTTCGTACGCAACCGCAGCATTGAATATCGGAGCTGCCGCTGGGCCCGTGCTTGCTGCGTTCGGGCTCGCGACCGGGCCGGGGCTGCTCGCGCCGGTTTGGGTCGCCTCGGTGCTGACAGCGATCGCTCTCGCCATCATGCTTCTCACCGGACGCGAGCTCACGAAGACTGCGGCCAGGGCCATTTGATGACCCATCCGAACGCCCTTCTCACTCCTCGTGCACGTCTCCGGTTAGGCCGACTGATTGTCGAAGACTGCCAGCCGGCCACAACCGCCGTAGAGATGTTCATGCCCCCCCCTAATCTCTTCCCGAAAATCGGGCGGCCGCTACCGGGAGGAGGGCGGGTTTGGGACGCGGGACGGCTCCAGTAAGCCGCACCGGATCCTTGGCAGGACGCCGGAGCATCCCAGGACGAAGATCGCAACGAGCGGGCTGCTCCTGCTGGCGCCACATCCTGTGTTCCGATAACGCTGCTTGGCACCAACCCTGTTCATCCTGTGCTGCAGAAACGCCCCTCTCAACCTTTCAGACCAGCGTTATTGCGACACAGGATCCACGCCCCTGGCTCAAAGCGACTGCAATGCGACTCAGGACGCGGACCCCGGACAGAGCCCCACCATGGAGCCCGGCCCCGAAGAGAGCACCGGAAAACCCCGCGCCGGAGCTACCGCCGCTCCACCTTCGCGGGGACGCAGGACCCTCCTCTCAGCGAGGCCCTGCCCCGTGCCAGCACCGGCGTCCGCCTGCAACACTCCTGGCCAGAGGCTAGTTGACCCCGTCCGGCGGAGCACCAGTGCTCTGCCGGACCACCAGGGACGTGGACAGGTCCAGCCGCGTGTTCTTGGGCTGCTCCCCGTCCCGCAGCATCAGCACCATGCGGGTGGCCTCCTCGGCCATCTCGATCAGCGGCTGGTGCACAGTGGTGAGGGCCGGCGAGGACCAGCGGGCCACCTGCAGATCGTCATAACCCACCACGGACAGCTGCTCCGGAACCGAAATTCCCAGCTGCCGGGCGGCGTCCAGCACCCCAAGTGCCTGCAGGTCGCTGCCGGCAAAAATGGCGGTGGGCCGTTCAGGTTGGGCCAGCAGGTCCAGCGCGTGGTCGCGTCCGCCGTCGACGTGGAAGTTCCCGTACCGCACCAGCCCCGGATCGAAGTCCAGTCCAGCTGTATTGAGCGCTGACCGGTAACCGTCAATCCGGGCCAGGGAACACATCAGGTCCTCCGGCCCGGTGATCGCCGCAATCCGCCGGTGCCCCAGGTCAATGAGGTGGCGGGTCGCCATCATTCCGCCGGCCCAATTCGCCGATCCCACCGAGGGAACATCCGGCGCCGGGTCCCCCGCCGGGTCAATGATCACGAACGGTATGCCGCGGGATTCGAGCAGCCGGCGGGACTCCTGCGCCAGGTCGGCAAAGACCAGCACGACGCCGGCCGGCCGCCTGGCGATCACACCCTCCACCCATTCGGGCCCGGGTGAATGCCGGGTGCCGCTCTCGGTGAGCACCACGCTCAGTCCGTGTTCCCTGGCCACGTTCTCCACGCCGCGGATAATTTCCAGTGCCCACGCACTTTCCAGCTCATGGAACACCAGTTCCAGTAGCCCGGATTTGGTGCCGCGGCTCGCTCGCCGTTGGTAGCCGTGCCCGTCCAGGAGGGCTTCAACTTTCGTTCGGGTTTTTCGCGAAACATCAGACCGCCCGTTGAGAACTTTCGAAATCGTGGACAGCGAGACCTCCGCTTCAGCGGCAAGCTCAGCCAGGGTAACGCGCCCAGCCGCAGGCGTTTCTGCCATGTGTTTCTCCTCCGTGCGAAAGTACCCGGCGCGAAGACGCAGCCAAAAAGTGTTGCGCATCACATCCCTGCATTCTAAGCTAGCCGCATTCCAGAACTTTCGGCAAGTGTTTCGAAACTTTCGGAACCCGCTTCCCGGAAGAACTTCCAGTGAGGAGCAGTTCAATGAGGAACAACCGCAGCTGGCTGAAACCAGCTACCGCAGCCGCGGGTGCGCTGGCACTCGGCATGTCCCTGGCCGCCTGTTCGAACAGCGGGGAATCCGCTGCCAGCAACCGGCCGGAAAATGAGGTCCACGTCCTGGTCTACGGCGACGCCGCCAACGACGTCGAGCGGGCCATGGTGGACAAGTTCAACGAAACTTCGGACGTGAAGGTCGTCCTGGACACCATCCCCGGGGCCGACTACCAGCAGAAACTGCAAACCGTCATCGACACGGACTCTGCCCCGGACATCTTCTTCAACTGGGGCGGCGGATCCATCACGGACTATGTGGACGCCGGTCTGCTGATGCCGCTGGATGACTTCATTGAGGAGGACCCCCAGCTCAAGGATGCCTTCCTCCCCTCGGTCTTTGACACAGCCGTCGTGGACGGGCAGGCGTACGGCATTCCCATGCGCGGAACCCAGCCGGTGATGCTCTTCAGCAACGAAGAGGTCCTGGCCAGTGCCGGCGTCGACGGCGCTCCGGAAACGTGGGACGAGCTGCTGGACGCAGTGGAGAAGCTCAAGGCCGCCGGCGTCACCCCCATTGCGCTCGGCGGTGCCGACGAGTGGCCCACCCTCATGTGGGTGGAGTATGTGTATGACCGCGTCGCCGGACCCGAACTCTTTGAAAGCGCCCTCGCCGGGGACACCGAAGTCTGGGACTCCGAGGAAAGCCGGGAAGCCCTGGGCATGCTGCGCGAACTGGTTGACTCCGGTGCCTTCGGCACCAACTTCCAGTCCGTGAAGTTCACCGACGGCGGCTCCGCATCGCTGCTCTCCAGCGGCCAGGCAGGCTTTGAGCTGATGGGCTCCTGGGCCTACTCAACGCACCAGGACGCGGCTCCCGAATTCGTGGAGTCCGGCGCCCTGGGCTACAGCGAGTTCCCCACGATCGACGGCGGCAAGGGAGACCCCGCCAACCTGGTCGGCAACACCAACAACTTCTACTCAGTCCTGGCGAACACCCGGTACCCGGACACTGTCCGCGACTTCCTCAAGCTGATGTACTCGGATGACTTCGTCCAGGAGCAGGTGGCCATCGGCAACCTGCCCACCACCACCAACACCGAGCAGTTCCTGGACGCATCCGCTGACCCGGACTACGCCCGCTTCCAGTACGGACTGGTGGAACAGGCACCGGCCTTCCAGCTTTCCTGGGACCAGGCCTACCCGCCCTCGGCAACCCCTGCCATCCACGGCGCCATGTCCGATTTCTTCAGCGGACGGATCGACGAGGACGGTTTCATCGCCGCCATGCAGGGCCTCTAGGAACTCCATCTGATGACTGCACTGCTTCCTCCCAAGCCGCCGGCGCTGCCGGACGGATCCGAACGGGTCCGTCCGGCAGCCGCCGGCCGCTCGGCCCGCTCAACCCGTCCCGGGCTGGCCTGGACCCTGCCGGCCACCGTGTTCTTCCTGCTCTTCGCCGTGATCCCGCTGATCGCCGTCGTCGTCCTGTCCTTCATGAGCTGGCGCGGCATCGGCGAGCCCAAGTTCGTCGGCATGGAGAACTGGCAGGAACTCGCCGGGGACCCGGTGATGCTCAAGAGCCTCTGGCTGTCCCTGCTCTTCATCGTCCTCGGTGTTGCCACGCAGACGCCGGTGAGCATGCTGCTGGGCGTGTGGGCTGCCGGACCGCAGCGCAACCGCGCTGTCCTCAGCGCCATCTACTTCGTGCCGCTGCTGCTCTCCTCGGCCGCCATCTCGGTGCTGTGGCGGGCGCTGCTGGATCCCAACTTCGGCGTGCCCTCCCAGTTCCGCTGGCTGTTCGGGGACGGAAACCTGTTCGGGCACCAGGCAACTGCAGTCGGCGTCATCATCTTTGTGAGCATGTGGCAGTTCACGCCGTTCCATACGCTGATCTACCAGGGCGCGGCACGGGCCATTCCGCAGGTGCTCTACCAGGCCGCGGAGATCGACGGCGCCGGGCGGGCACGGACCTTCTTCAGCATCACACTCCCCCAGCTTCGCAACTCCATCATCACGTCCGTAATCCTGATGGTGGTGGGCGGACTGACCACCTTCGAGACGGTGCTGATCCTCACCAACGGCGGGCCGGGAACGGACACCACCATCACGGCCTTCTACATGTTTGAACAGGCCTTCCGCCGCTTCGACTTCGGCATCGGAGCCGCCGTGGCCCTGGTACTCGTGATCGTAGCCACCACCATCTCGCTGATCATGGTCAAGGTCTCCGGCTACGACAAGATGCGCAGCACGCTGGAAGGGGTCTAGATGCGCACGCGCCCCAATTACATTGCCGGAGCCGCCGCCGTCGTCTGGCTCCTGATAGTTGCCCTGCCGCTGTACGTGATGATTGCGGCCAGCGTCCAGACCCGCAGCGACTTCAGCGCCGGCGGACCGCTCTCCTTTCCCACCAGCTTCACGCTGGAGAACTACGCCGGTGTGTTCCAGAGCGGGTTCGGGCTGTACTTCCTGAACACCCTGATTGTCACCGGCGGAGTGGTGGGAATCGTGCTGCTGGTGGTGCCGCCGCTGGCCTACGCCATTGTGCGCAACCAGTCCCGCACCACCACGCTCATCTTCCGGTTCTTCCTGCTGGGCCTGGCCATTCCGGTGCAGGCGGTGATCGTTCCAATGTTCTACCTGATCAACACGGTGGGACTCTATGACACCCTGCTGGGCATCATCCTGCCCACCGCGGCGTTCGCCCTGCCGATCTGCACGCTGATCCTTTCCGGAACCATGCGGGACATCACCCCGGAGCTCTACGAGGCGATGGCCGTGGACGGCGCCGGAACCTGGCGGACCTTCCTCCGGCTGGTGCTGCCGCTGTCCAAGCCGGGGATCTCCACGATCGCCGTGTTCGCCGCCCTGCAGGGGTGGAACGGTTTTCTGCTTCCGCTGATCCTGACCCAGTCGGAGTCCACCCGGGTCATCACGCTTGGCCTCTTCAACTTCCAGACCCAGTACGGCATCAACGTTCCCGGCATCCTCGCCGCGGTGATGCTTTCAATGATTCCCGTGCTGCTGGTTTACCTCTTCGCGCGCCGCGCACTAGTCCAGGGCCTCATGGGCGCTGGCGGAAAGTGACTCATGTCGAACACCACCACCAAGCGCGTCCCCTGGCGGGATGCCTCCCTTCCCCCCGCCGAACGCGCGGATGCCCTGCTCGCCCAAATGACCCTGGAGGAGAAGACCGCCCAGCTGATCGGCGTGTGGGTCGGCGCATCAGCCGACGGCGCCGAGGTGGCACCGCACCAGCATGAGATGAACGAGCCGCCGGACCTTGAGTCGCTGCTGCCTGCCGGGCTGGGCCAGCTGACCCGCCCGTTCGGCACCAAACCGGTCGACGCCGGCGCCGGTGCCCTGTCCCTGATGCGCACCCAGGAGCGGATCGCCGCCTCCAACCGGTTCGGCATCCCCGCGATGGCGCACGAAGAGTGCCTGGCCGGGTTCGCGGCCTGGGGCGCGACGGCGTATCCGGTTCCGCTGGCGTGGGGCGCCACCTTCAATCCTCAGCTGGTCCGCCGCATGGCCGGAGCGATTGGGGAGGACCTGCGCCGGGTGGGCGTCCACCAGGGACTGGCACCGGTGCTGGACGTTGTCCGGGACGCCCGCTGGGGCCGGGTGGAAGAGACCATCGGCGAGGACCCGTACCTGGTGGGCAGCATTGCCACGGCTTACATCCAGGGCCTGGAGCAGGCCGGAGTGGTGGCCACGCTGAAGCACTTCGCCGGTTACGCTGCCTCCCGCGCCGGCCGGAACCTCGCGCCGGTCTCCATGGGGCCGAGAGAATTCGCCGACGTCGTCCTGCCGCCGTTCGAAATGGCGGTCCGGGAGTCGGGCGTGCGCTCGGTAATGCATGCCTACACAGATACCGACGGCGTTCCCTCCGCTGCCGACCATTCGCTGCTGACCGGGCTGCTGCGGGACACCTGGGGATTCGACGGCACCGTGGTGGCCGACTACTTCGGCATCGGGTTCCTGCAGGACCTGCACGGTGTGGCGGGAAGCCGCGGCGAGGCGGCCGGCGCAGCGCTGGCCGCCGGAGTCGACGTGGAGCTGCCAACGGTCGACGCCTACGGGGAGCACCTGCTCGAAGAACTGAAAGCCGGCCGGGTTAATCCGGCCCTGGTGGACGCAGCCGCGCGCCGCGTCCTGCTGCAGAAGATCGGCCTTGGCCTCCTGGATGAGGACTGGACCCCGGCCCCGGAGGCGCTTCCCGCCGGGGCCGCTGACCTCGAAGCCGTCCAGTCCACGGTGGACCTGGATCCGCCCGGAAACCGGGAGCTGGCCCGGGAACTGGCAGAGGAGTCGATTGTCCTGCTCAGCAACAACGGAATCCTGCCGCTGCAGGCGCCGGCGCGCATCGCCGTCGTTGGCCCCAATGCGGAGAACCCGATGGCGTTCCTGGGCTGCTATTCCTTCCCGGCACACGTCGGCTCGCAGTTCCCGGAAACCGCCGCGGGAATCGACCTGCCCACGGTGGCCGCCTCGCTGCGAAACCAGTTCCCGGAGCGCAGCATCGAGTACGTGGCCGGCTGCGGAATCGATGATCCTGACGCGTCCGGAATAGCCGCCGCCGTGGCAGCGGCCCGGAACGCCGACGTCGTGATTGCGGCACTCGGTGACCGCGCCGGGCTTTTTGGCCGCGGCACCAGCGGCGAGGGATGCGACGTCGAATCGCTGGTGCTGCCCGGTGTGCAGCAGCAGCTCCTGGATGCGCTGCTGGACTCCGGAACCCCGGTGGTGGCCGTGCTGCTGACCGGCCGCCCCTATGCGCTGGGAACCGCGGTGAGCCGGGCCGCCGCCGTCGTGCAGGCCTTTTTCCCGGGCGAGGAAGGCGGGCCCGCCGTCGCGCGTGTGCTCAGCGGGGCGGTCAACCCGTCCGGGAGGCTGCCGGTCAGCGTTCCGGCGACGCCGGGCAGCCAGCCCGCCACGTATCTGGCAGCGCCGCTGGCCGGACCCACGGACGTCTCCAGCATCGACCCGACGCCGGCGTTCGGGTTCGGTCACGGGCTCAGCTACACGGAGTTCGCCTGGGACTCTCTCTCCGTGGAGGATGCGGAGATCGGCACCGCCGGTGAAGCCGTTGCCTCCCTGACCGTAACGAACACGGGACAGCGCGACGGCGTGGAGGTGGTCCAGCTGTACCTGCACGATCCGGTGGCGTCAGTGGTGCGGCCCGTGCAGCGGCTGATCGGCTATGCCCGGGTGCCGCTGCAGGCGGGCGGATCGTCCCGGATCCGGTTCACGGTTCCGGCGGACCTGGCGTCCTTTACCGGGGTGGACGGGAAGCGGCGGGTGGAGCCGGGAGAACTGGAGCTGCGGTTTGGGGCCTCCAGCACCGACATCCGCCTGAGTGCAGGGATTGCGCTCAGTGGACCGGTACGCTCGGTGGACCACAACCGGCGGCTGCACTGTGAAGTTCGCGTTGAGGAAGTTCACAGTGAGGCAGTGGATTCAGTGCCGGTGGACGTCACGGCCCCCTAGGAGGAATCTACGTGTATACGGATCTGCCCGCTGACCAGCTGGCCGCCTATCTGGGCAGCCAGCAGGACCCGGAGGACTTTGACGCTTTCTGGGCGCAGACCCTGGCGGAGGCACAGGCCCATCCGCTGGACGTCAGGCTGGAACGCGTCAATACGGTGCTGTCCACCGTGGATGTTTGGGACGTAACCTTCAACGGCTACGGCGGCGAACCCATCCGGGCGTGGCTCCGGGTGCCGGCGGGCGCATCCGGGCCGCTGCCCGGCGTCGTCCAGTTTGTGGGCTACGGCGGAGGGCGCGGCGACGCATCCGAAAACCTCTTCTGGGCCTCGGCTGGCTTCGCACACCTGCAGATGGATACGCGGGGCCAGGGTGCAGGCTGGAGTAAGGGAGCGACGCCGGATGCTTCCGGGAGTGCCGGCCCGCAGGTCCCGGGGGTGATGACGCGCGGCATTGCGGATCCGCAGTCCTATTACTACCGGCGGCTGTTCACCGATGCCGTGCGGGCAGTCGCTGCGCTGCAGTCCCTGGACGTCGTGGATCCCGCCCGCTGTGCAGCGGTAGGCGGCAGCCAGGGCGGTGCATCGGCGGTGGCCGCCGCAGCGCTGGCTCCCGGGCTGGCAGCCGTCTGCGCCTACGTCCCGTTCCTCTCGGACCTGCCGCGGGCCGTGCAGGTGACTGACGCGTATCCGTACCGGGAAGTCCGAGATTACCTTTCTGTTCACCGGACGCAGGCGGAGCGGGCTCTGGGCACACTCTCGTACTTCGACGCCGTCAACTTCGCGCGCCGCGCCACGGTGCCGGCGCTGTTTTCGGTAGCGCTTATGGATGAGGTGACTCCCCCCTCCACGGTGTACGCCGCCTATAACAACTATGCCGGGACTAAGGAGCTGCTTGTCTGGCCGTATAACGGCCATGAGGGCGGAGGCATCGAGGATGAGGTAGCCGCTGCCAGGTTCCTGCAGGGTTTGCTGGCGGTGAGTGAGCCGGCCAGTCAGCCGATGGCCGCAGAAACAGCCACCGCAGCAGCCAGCACCAGCGCGTAGCTGCCGAGCGTTATTGTCCCCGGTTCCCGGGACTGCCCGCCGCGTCGACCGCGCGTGGACTCCGCCCGGGCGGCTGCCGGGTCCGCCCCGGATGCCGAGTCTGCGACGGACGCAGTCCTTGGCAGCGAATCCCAGCGAATCACGGTTCCGGCCGTACCCGCAGCCAATGCTGCGACGGACAACACCCAAAGCCAGATGGTGACCGGCGACCATTCGACCACGAGCCGCATAAAAACCGCCACAGACGCGGTCTCCAGCAGGGCGGCCAGCAGTCGCCGCCGGCTGCGCGCTGCTGCGGGACCGCTGCTCGTCCAGGCGGAAGCCGCCACCCAGCTGCAGGAGAGCAGCAGCACCAGCGGAAGGACCCAGCCGATAATCGCGGGGATCACTCGGGTCCTCCTGCCAACAGCTCGAACACTGCTCGTTCCTGTCCGGCAGAGACGTTGGAGAGCATCACCACGGCGCGTCCGGCGTCGCGGTCCAGGGCAACCATGGACCAGAATCCACCGGTCTGCCCGTTGTGCCAGGTGATTTCCCGGTCCCCTTGCTCCTCAACCACCCAGGCCAGGCCGTACCTGCCGCCGCTTCCGTCGTCCCACTGCGGTTCCAGCGCCGCAGCGCCCGGGGCCGTTCCGTCCAGCTGGGTCCGGGCGTAGAGCACCAGGTCAGCGGCGGTGGACCGGATTCCGCCCGCAGGCGCCGTGCCGTTGGCTGTCCAGGCCCGTTCCGCACGGCCGGCAGCGCTGCGGCCGGTGGGAGCGCCGTCGGGTAGGTTCTCCACGGTGACCGGGGCGAAGGTCTCCTCCAGCGCCAGCGGGGCCAGCACCCGCTCAGCCAGGAGTTCTTCCCAGCTGGTGCCCGCGGCTTTGGCCAGCAGCTGGCCGAGGAAGGCGTAGCCCAGGTTCGAGTAGGTGGCCGTTCCGCGGCCGTCCAGGCGGGAGGCCTGCGCCTGTTCCAGGACCTGGTCCGGTGAGGCGGTATAGGGATCCCGGTTCAGCAGCTGTCCGGCCAGGAGGGAGGGCAGGGTCTCGAGACCCGCCGCCAGCCGAGGCAGACCGGAACGGTGGCTCGCCAGCTCGGCCAGGGTCACGGTGCCAATTTCAGCATCCGGATCCAGGAGGTCCTCCCCCAGAATGTCCGCAACCGTGGTCTCCAGCGTGAGCTCACCCCGGTCCACGGCATCGGCGAGCAGCGAGGCGGTGAAGGTCTTGCTGACGGAACCGATCTCGTACTGGGTATGTTCATCCGCTCCGAAGCCCGCGTACCGGATGTCCTCCCCATCGATGTACGCGACGCTGACCTGGTCCGCCGGCGCAGTCAGCAGCGGCCGGACGCGTTCGGCCAGTGCTGAATCGCCGGTGACGTTCCCGGAAAGCCTCGGCGGCCACGGCGCTGCGGCGAGGCCGCACAGCAGGACGACGGCGGCCGCGGCACCTCCGGCGATCAGGCGGGGCGTCAGTTTCCTGGCGCGGATAACGGTTTCAGGCATGTCAGTTCCCTCCAGCGGCGGCGGTCAGGATTGCCAGCAGCGGAATGACCCGGGCCCCCGGTACGCGGTAGCGGGAACGTGCGTGGGCCGCGAGCCATCCCTGGGCGCTGAGCTGGTTCACGTGGTGGTAGATCTGCCCGGCTGTCCCGGCTCCCAGCTCCTCGGCCAGGCCGGCCACGGTCTCGGTTCCGCCCAGAACTGCGCGCAGGATCGCCAGCCGCACCGGGTTGCCCAGGGCGGCGAGCGAGTCGGCGAAGGGTGCCCAGTCGGCGTCGAGCAGGTGACCTGTTTCGAGGCCGTACTGGTACTCGTACCGTTCGCCGCCCGGTGTGCTGGCGGTACCGGCGAACAGAACCGCCCCCGGCGCCGGGTAACGCTCCCGGATACCGTTCAGCGCCCAGAAGACATCATCAGTTGCCGGGTTGCCCTCCGGCGGGGAGGCTGTGAGCCGTTCTTCCAGGGCGGCAACACGTTCTTCAAGTGCCTGCAGCCGGTCGTCTTGCAAAGTCATGTTTTCAAGAGTTACGTAACTCTTGAAATAGGTCAAGGATTCTTGAATTACTCCTTGAGTTCGACGAAGAACACGTGGGTGTCCGTCTCGCCGATGTTTTCACCGACGTGTTCCTGGGCTGGCAGCCATTGGACCGTACCGGCGGGCAGCTCAACCTCCCGCTCGTGGTCGCCGGAGATTAGCCTGCGGCGGAAGGAACTCGCGGTGACCATCACGCTGTCCGGGTGCCGGTGGACAACGGTCCGGTGTCCGGGGGTATCCCGGTATTCAAGCACCCGGACGCGGTCATTCTCGAAGACCACCGAGTAGTTGCCGGGGTTCGACTGGACTGGATCCTGCGTCATACCCCGAAGGGTAGGCCTGCGGGCGCCTCCACTGAAGGGGTCCTGCCAATCAGCACCCGAACGCTGGCCGGAGGTGACGGCCCCGCAGGCTGGCACTTTCAGAGCTGGCCGGGTAGCCACAGCTTCTGCTTCGGCGGGAAGCGGGCGTCGAACGCGTCCACGTCCTCGTCACTCGCCACATAGCCGGGCGGGTCCCGGTAAACCCAGGGGCCGCCGGCCAGGTAGCCCTCCCGCAGTTCAAGCGCCTGCAGGTAGGGTGTGGGCTCGTCACGGGGAACGCCGTCGTAAGAGATTCCCAGTGTCTTCGCCTCCGCAAACCCGAACCTGCGGTAATACTCCGGGCTGCCGGTAATAACGACGGCGCCGAAGCCGGCTTCGGCGGCTTCGGCCAGTGTGTGCCCGATGAGCGCCGCGCCGTAGCCGCGCTGCTGGTATTCCGGCAGGACGGAGACTGGTCCGAAGACCAGGATGGGCAGCACAGCTCCGTCCTCCCGGTGAAGTTCGGCACGGCTGTACAGAATGTGGCCGGCGATCCTGCCTTCCGCTCCCAGGACCTGGCTGAGCTCCGGAACGAAGTCCGGCAGGGAGCGGTAGCGGTGCAGCAGGAAGTGCTCCACCGCCCCCGGCCGGTACACGTTCCAGAACGCTTCGCGGGTCAGGTTCTCCACTGCGGCGTAGTCTGCGGGGGTTTCCGGCCGGATGACGTAGTTAGTGCCCATGCCGGGACACTACCCCGGAACACACGCTTCGAGATGACAGAAACTGCCCGTATGAGCGCTCATACGGGCAGTTTCTGTCATCTCGAAAGGGTCAGCTGGTGCTGACGGGGTTACTGGACTGAGTTGTTGTAGTTCTCGATTTCAGTCTTGAGCGCGTCAACGGACTTGGTCAGCTCCGTCTTGCTGTCTCCGCCGAGCAGCGCGCCTTCCAGTGCGTCCTCAGCGGCCTTGCGGGCCTGCGGCATCGAGCCGGCGGCGCAGCCCTGGGTGGCGGCTGTCAGTTCGGTCGCCTCGAGCTGCTGCACGGCGACGTCGAACTGCGGGTACTGCTCGCGCCAGGCGACGTCCTCCGGCTCATCCAGCGCGGCCTTGGAGATGGGGAAGTAACCGGTTCCGGTGTGCCAGGTGGCCTGGGTGGCCGGCTCGGCGAGGAACTGCATGAACTGCCAGGTGGCTTCCTTCTCCGCATCGGAGTGGCCCTCGCCGGAGATCCAGAGCGAGGCACCGCCAATGATGGGACCGGAGTCGTTCTGCTCAATCTTCGGGTAGAAGCCGACTCCCAGTTCGAAGCCCTGCTCCTCGGCAGCCTTCTGCATGCCGCCCAGCGCGCCCGTTGATTCAAGGGTCATGCCAATGGTGCCGCTCTTGAAGGCGTTCTGTGCGTCTGCGGTGGCACGGCCGGTGTTGCCGGCAACCCCGTCAGCCACCAGGCCCTTCCACCAGTCCACGAACTCGACGGCGGTGTCATTGTTGAAGCTGTAGTCTGAGGCGCGTTCTCCGGAGCGGCCGTTGTCCGGGCTGCAGTAGAGGGCGCCGTTGGCGGCGATTTCCTGCTCCAGGAGCCAGCCGTAGATGGCCGCGTTGAAGCCGAACTCCGCCGGGCCGCCGTTCTTCTTGGACAGCGCGGCGGCTGCTTCGCCAACCTCGTCCAGGGTTTCGGGCGCGGTTTCCGGGTCCAGCCCGGCTGCTTCGAAGAGGGTCTTGTTGTAGTACAGCACCGGCATCGAGGTGTTGAACGGCATGGACCAGAGGTCCTCGTCGATCGTGTAGTAGCCGGCGATGTTGGGCTGCAGGTCCGAGACGTCGTATTCGTCCCGGTCGATGAAGGCCTGGGTGGGCAGCACTGCGCCGGAGTCGATCATGAACTGGGTGCCGATGTCATAGATCTGCACCATGCTGGGCGTGCTGTTGGACTGGACCGCGGCCTTGTACTTGGTGATGGTGGAGTCGTAGTCGCCCTGGTAAACGCCCTTGACCTCAATCTTGCCTTCATTGGCAGCATTGAATTCGTCAATGAGCTTGCCCAGGGTCTCACCGTTGGTGCCGTCCATCGAGTGCCAGAAATTGACGGTGGTGACGCCGTCGGCCGACTCAAGTGCATCCGCGGCGGGCGCTTCGCCGGCCCCGCCCGTGCTGCTGCCGCCGCCGCAGGCGGACAGTACCAGGGCAAGCCCCGCAGCACCGGCGGCCATCATTGGCAGCCGGCGTCCTCTGGTTGTAGTTCGCAATGGATATCCCTTCAGGATTGGCCGGAGCCGGAGCTCCGGATAGCCGTGGTGTTTGGCCGGGGTGCGTTTATTTGATGGAACCCGCGGTCAGGCCGCGGACGATGAAGCGCTGACCGAAGATGACCAGCAGCAGGGTGGGAATGATGGCCAGGACCGTTCCGGCCAGGACAAGCCCGGCGTTGAAGTTGTCCGCGGAGCGCAGCTGGGTGATGCCAATCTGGATGGTCTGCATCTCCGGGGTCTGGGTTACCAGCAGCGGCCAGAAGTACATGTTCCAGGCCGAGAGGAAGGCCCAGATTCCCAGTGCCGCCAGGGTGGGCTTGGACAGCGGAACCAGCACCGAGATCAGGAACCGGAAGTGCCCGGCGCCGTCGATCTTGGCTGCTTCCCAGAGTTCCGTCGGGAAGGACAGGAACGCCTGCCGAAGCAGGAAGATGCCGAATCCGTGTGCCAGGAAGGGCAGGGTCAGCGCCGGAATCGTATTGATCAGTCCGGCGGAGGACATGGTCAGGTAGTTCGGGATGATGATGGCTTCGGCCGGCACCATCATGCTGCACAGGAACAGGGCGAACCAGAAGGCCCGGCCCCGCACTTTCAGGAAGACCAGCGCGTAGGCCGCCAGCAGGGAGGTCACCAGCTGGCCCAGCGTGATCAGGCCTGCCATGACAACGGAGTTCACGTACTGCCGTCCGAGCGGGATCGAGTTCAGCGCACCGGCGAAGTTCTCCACCCGGAATCCGTTGAACGGCCACAGCGACGCCGGATAGGCGTTGATGTCTGCCGGGCCCATGAAGGAGCCGACGAAACCGAAGTAGACGGGAAAGAGGACGATGACGGCGCCGACGCTCAGCGCGGCGTAGGTCAGGAGCCTGCCGGGCGTCAGGGGACGGCGCTGGCTCTTCTTCAGGTCCCGGGGACGGCCCGCTGCCGCAGGCGGCTTCGCGGGCGCGGGGGGTGCTGTGCGGCTCATCGGTAGAAGACCTTCCGTTCCAGGACACCGAATTGGATGGCGGACACCACTACCACGATGATCAGAAGCACCACGGCCTGCGCGGACGCGTAGCCGAAGTTTGAGTTGTTGTTGGCGAATGCCTGCTCGTAGATGGAGTACACGAGCGTGGTGGTGCTGTCCTGTGGTCCGCCCTTGGTGAGGATGTGGATCTGCCCGAAGCTCTGCAGGGCGTGGATGGTTCCGGTGACCAGCAGGAAGAACATCTGCGGGGTGAGCAGCGGCATGATGATTGACCGCTGCATCCGCCAGCCGTGGGCACCGTCCAGCCGGGCTGCCTCCACCACGTCTTCGGAGACCGCGCCGAGTCCGGCGGAGAGCACGAGCAGGTTGTAGCCGAGCTGCATCCACACCGTGGCCAGGGATACCGATACCAGGGCCCAGGCCGGGTCCGTGAGCCAGCCGACCCGGTCAAACCCGAAAAAGCCGAGCATGCCGTTCAGCACGCCGGTGGCCTGGTTGAACATCACGCCGAAGATGACCGACGCGGTGGCCACGGAGTAGGCGAACGGAAGGGCGAAGGCCGTCCGGAAGAACCGGATGCCCTTGATCTTCTGGTGCAGCAGCAGCGCAAGCGCCAGTGCGATGCCGATGGACGGAATCACGGTCAGCACCGTGAATCCGAGGGTTACGCCCATGACGGTCCAGAAGCCGCTGTCCGTGAACATGCGGATGTACTGGTCAAATCCGACGAATCCGGAGGGGCGGCCAAAGAGGTCGCTGCCCTGGAAGGAGAGGAAGACGGACCGGCCCAGCGGGTAGAAGAGGAACAGCGCGAAGACCACCAGCGCGGGAACGAGGTACCACAGGGCCCGGATGCTGCCGCGGTCCGTGACGCGCTCGGGCGCGGTTTTCGGTGATTCCTGCTGGGGTGCGGTGGCCGGTTTAAGGGCGCTCATGCCCGGGTGCCCGGTGCGGGCCTGCCGGGATGGGAATACGGCCAGCGGACGGTTCCATCCGGCTGCAGCGGTTCACTGCAGGTAGCTTTCATTGCTTTATTCCGTCCATAATTCTGCGGCGCTCCAGTGCGCCGGATACCGGTGTTACGCCCGTCACAGTACCCATTAGTTTTTATCCATGGCAAACAGGCTTGCCGTTGCCGCAGGTATTGCTTCGGCGCAGGTCAGCTGGCGGAACCGTGCATACGCTGCGCCGCGGACCGGTAACGTTCCAGCACCTGCGGCGCCGCGGGGGCGGATACCGTCAGCGAGTCCTGGGTTTTCCACTCCGGCCAGGCCCCCGAGAGCACCGCGGCCGCCTGGCGGGCAGCGCCGTCGGCCACGTATTCCCCGGGCTCCGGCACGTCCACCGGCATCCCCAGCACGGAGGAAAGCGTCTGCTGCATGGCAGCCGAGCGCGCCCCTCCGCCCACCAGGATGACTCGCCGCGCCTCGATCCCAAGGCCGGTTACGGCGCGGAAGGCGTCAGCCAGCGAGCAGGCCACGCCTTCGAAGGCAGCACGGGCCAGGTTGGCAGGAGTGTAGTTGGCGAGGGTCATGCCGTGCAGGCTGGCCTGCGCCTCGGGAAGGTTGGGCGTGCGCTCCCCCTCAAAGTAGGGAACCAGTGAAAGTCCTCCGGCGCCGGGTTCGGCGGCCAGGGCCAGTTCGGTGAGGGCTGGAAGATCGACGCCGAGCACACCTGCCGTCGCATCCAGGACCCGGGAGGCGTTCAGCGTGGCGGCCAGCGGAAGGAAGTTGCCGGTGGCGTCCGCGAACCCGGCCACCAGGCCCGTGACGTCCGCCGTGGGATCCTCGGTCACCGCAAAGACCGTCCCGGAGGTTCCCACGGACACTACTACGTCACCCACCGTGGCGCCGACGCCGAGCGCGGCACCGGCGTTGTCCCCCGTTCCGGGGCCGATTACGGTACCCGCCGGCGTCTGCAGCCCGGGTTCCAGCGGGCCGAGGACCACTGGGAGCGCAGGAACGTGCCCGAGCGTCGCATCCAGGACTTCCGGCAGGTACTGGCCGGTTGCCGGAGACCAGTAGCCGGTCCCGGAAGCGTCGGAGCGGTCCGTGCGGAGGGCGGCCAGCCCGCCGCTTCCCGGGCCGTGCCCGGCCAGCCGCCAGGACAGCCAGTCATGGGGCAGGCACACTGCGGCGGTCCGGGCGGCGTTTTCGGGTTCGTTCTCCGCCAGCCATTTGAGTTTCGCTGCCGTTATGGAGGCAACCGGCACCGTCCCGGTGGTTTCCGCCCAGTAGGCCGCGCCGTCGGGCCCGGCATCCTCAATCAGTTGCCGGGCCGCGGCGGCGGACCGTGTGTCGTTCCAGAGCAGCGCGTCCCGCACCACTGCCCCGTCTGCGTCCAGGCAGACCATGCCGTGCTGCTGTCCGGAGACTGCCACTGCGGCAACGTCGTCCAGGCCGCCGGCGGCCGCGGCGGCCTCCAGCAGTGCCCGCCACCAGGTTTCCGGATCCACCTCGGTCCCGGGCGCGTGCCGGGCTGTTCCCTGACGGTGCAGGGCCCCGGTTTCGGCGTCGCGGATAACGACCTTGCAGGACTGCGTGGAGCTGTCCACTCCTGCGACAAGCGGCATAACGGACCTTTCAACAGGTGGAGCGGGCTTCAGTGCCCGGAACCATGGATGCTAGCAAACCCCCTAGCGGGAGCCGAGCAGGTGCTCCATGGCGAGCTGGTTGAGCCGGATGAAGCCGAAGGAGCGCTGGGCGGCGGCATCGGCGTCGAACTCGTCGAACGCCGCGGTGTCCGCAAGGAGGTCAGCGGTGCTCTCCCCCGCTGCCAGCGTGGGTTCGGCCAGTTCTCCGACGCCGGACGCGGCCAGGGCTTCCTGGACCTCCGGATCGGCGCGGAAGGCCTGGGCGCGTTCCTTCAGCAGCAGGTACATGGACATGTTCGCCGCTGCCGATTCCCACACGCCGTCATACCCGTCGGTGCGGGAGGGCTTGTAGTCGAAGTGCCGCGGGCCGTCGTAGACCGGGCCGCCGTTCGGGAAGCCGTTCTCCAGCAGGTCCACGGTGAAGAACGCGCTGGTCAGGTCACCGTGGCCGAAGACGAGGTCCTGGTCATACTTGATGGACTTCTGGCCGTTGAGGTCAATGTGGAAGAGCTTGCCGGCCCAGAGCGCCTGCGCAATGCCGTGCGTGTAGTTCAGCCCGGCCATCTGCTCGTGCCCGGTTTCCGGGTTCAGGCCCACGATGTCCTGGTGTTCCAGCTGGGCGATGAATCCCAGGGCGTGGCCAACGGTGGGCAGCAGGATGTCTCCGCGCGGTTCGTTGGGCTTGGGCTCCAGAGCGATCCGCAGGTCATAGCCCTGGTCCTTGATGTATCCGGCGGCGGTGTCCACGCCTTCGCGCATGCGGTCCAGCGCCGCGGAGATGTCCTTGGAGCCGTCATACTCCGCGCCTTCGCGCCCGCCCCACATGACGAAGGTCTTGGCCCCCAGTTCGGCGGCGAGGTCCAGGTTGCGCAGGACCTTGCGGAGGGCGAAGCGCCGCACCGAACGGTCATTGGAGGAGAAGCCGCCGTCCTTGAAGACCGGGTGGCTGAACAGGTTGGTGGTGACCATGGGAACCTGCAGGCCGGTGTCCGCCAGCGCGGCGCGGAAGCGCTTGAGGATCAGGTCCCGTTCCTGGGAAGAGGAACCGAAGGGCACCAGGTCATCATCGTGGAAGGTGACGCCGTAGGCGCCCAGGTCGGCCAGCTTGTGGATTGCCTCCACGGGGTCCAGGTCTGCACGGGTCGCGGTGCCGAACGGGTCATTGCCCGTCCACCCCACGGTCCAGAGTCCAAAGGTAAAGCGGTCGGCAGGTGTTGGCGTCTTTGTCATGGTGCTCTGCTCCAGAATGTGGGTCCGCTGAATTAGTTGTGGTCAACAACATATGCAGGGCCCAAGCCGCTGTCAATGGGTTCCCGGCTGAGCTTTCCGGCCGCAACGTGGTGTTGTAAATGGTGTTCCGTGCAACAATCAAGCGTTCAGTTCTCTCCGCAAAGGACCCAGCGCATGCCGAGCAAACCGGCCACAGACAGCATCCGCGTACAGAACCTGTCCCGGGTGCTGTCCCTGCTGCACCGCCGCGGAGCGTTGTCCCGGGCCGAGCTGACCCGCCTCACCGGATTCAACCGTTCCACCGTCGGAGCACTTGGCGCCGAGCTGTCCCGCCTGGGACTCGCGTATGAGACCGAGCCCGCCGCTGCCGGCCGCGCCGGTCGGCCCAGCCCCCTGGTCCACCCCAACGAACGTGTGGCTGCGCTGGCAGTGCATCCCGACGTCGACGCCGTGACGGTGGGCCTGGTGGGCCTGGGCGGGAGGGTGCACCGCCGGGTCCGGTACGACGCCGCCGCCGTGCCGGGAGTTGCGGAAACCCTGAGCATCACCCGGGCGGTGGTGGAAGGCATGGCAGCTGAGCTGGCCACGATGGACCGGATAGTGGGAGTGGGCGCAGCGGTGCCCGGGCTGGTGGACAGCGCGGACGGATCCGTGCGTTTGGCACCGCACCTCGGCTGGACGGATGAACCATTCGCGCAGGCGCTGTCCCGGGCGCTGGGACTCCCGGCGTTCGCGGGCAACGACGCCACCCTCGGCACCCTCGCCGAGTCGGTTTTCGGGGCCGGTGTGGGGCAGACAGACGTGGTTTACCTCAACGGAAGTGCCAGCGGCATCGGCGGCGGCGCCGTCGTTGGCGGTGTGCCGCTGGGCGGGCAGGCGGGTTTCGCGGGGGAACTGGGCCACACGCTGGTCCGCTCGGACGGGCTGGCCTGTTTCTGCGGCCGGCGCGGCTGCCTTGAAACCGAGGTGAACCTGGGCGGGCTGCTGGCACCGCTGGGACTCGAGCACGCAGACCTCGAGGAACTGGAAGCCGCCATGTCCGGCCGCCGGACGCCGGAGTTCGACGCCGTGGCAGCCCGCCAGCTGGATCTGCTGGCCGAGGCACTGGTCAACTTCGTGAACATCTTCAATCCGCGCACCATCCTGCTGGGAGGCTTCCTCGGAGTCCTGTTTTCCTTCGACCCGGAACGGCTGCAGGATGCCGTAGCCCAGGGTGGAATCGGCGGCCTGGGCCGGCAGGTGGAGATTCGCCGGGCGGCGCTCGGCGCGGACCTGCTGCTGGTTGGTGCCGCCGAGCTGGCGTTCTCCGAACTGCTGGCGGCGCCGGCGGCCGCACCGGCCGCGGCTTCGGTGCCTGCGGCCCAGGCGGCTGCCCGGTCCTAGCTCCTGCGCACCGTCAGGAATCCCAGCCCAAGCGCAACCGTTCAGGGTGAAACGGCTCCATCACGGCGTTCCGCTGACTCACGGGTTTGGCACCAGGATGGCCCGGCCGGTGAGTTTGCCGGCGTCGAGATCATGCAGCGCCTGCACCGCATCGAGGAGGTCATAGGTGGTGGTGTGCAGGGTAATCTCGCCCTGGGAGTTCAGCGTCATCAGTTCCGCCAGGTCCTGGTAGGTGCCCACCAGGTTTCCCACCACACTGATTTCCCGGGATATCAAGTCGATGGTTGGCAGCGCCACGGTGCCGCCGTAGCCGATGGCGTAGTAGCTGCCGCGGTTACGGAGCATCGCCGGGCCGGTGATCTCGGTGCCGTGCTCGCCCACAAAGTCGAAGACGACGTGCGCTCCCCCGCAGGTGATGTCCAGGACGGCAAGCACGACGGCGTCTGCCGGAGGTTCGCCGACGGCGCGGGCCGCGGGATGCAGGTCGTTGGGGTTCACGGTCGCGTCGGCACCGAGTTCCTTGGCCAGTGCGAGGGCCGCATCGGAGGTGTCCACCACGGTAATGTGCGCCCGGGTCAGTGCCTTCAGGGACTGCACGCCAATGTGTCCCAGCCCGCCGGCGCCGATCACCACGGCTTCTGAGCCGGGCGGCAGCAGGGGAACGGCCCTGCGCACCGCGTGGTAGGCGGTGAGTCCGGCGTCGGCGAGGGCAGCGACGTCCGCGGGCGCCACGGAGGAATCCAGCTTCACCACGGCGCGGGCGCTGGTCTTAAGCAGTTCGGCCATGCCGCCGTCGGCATTCAGGCCGGGAAAGCTCGATGCCTCGCAGTGCGAGTCCTCCCCTGCCCGGCACGGAGCGCAGAGCCCGCAGGCGACCAGCGGGTGGAGGATCACGGTGTCCCCGGGCTGCACATTCGTTACGGCTGAGCCGGTTTCAAGCACCCAGCCGGCGTTCTCGTGGCCCAGGATGTAGGGCAGTTCCGGCCGCTGGATTGCATCCCACTGCCCCTCCAGCACGTGCAGGTCCGTCCGGCAGACTCCGGCGGCGCCCACCTTCACCAGCACATCCCACGGTCCCGTGATTTCCGGCTCCGGCACGTCGTCAATGCGCGCGTCTTCCCCGTAGCGGTGCACTCGTACAGCTTTCATGCCTGCTCCTTTGCGATCGACTGTGGCCGGAATCGTATCCCGCGGTCCCGGCTGCCAACAGCCCCTCTCCGCTTACGCCGGCTGCGCACCGCCGTCGTCCTCCGCCACCATGTGGGGAGCGTGCGTCACCACCAGCCAGGCGGGCAGGATCGCCAGGCACAGCATGGCGGACACCGCCACGTCTCCGGTAATGACGACGGCGATGAACAGTGCCAGCCATCCGTCGCGTGCGATGGCGAGCACCACGCCCAGCACTGCGGCTGACACCGCGGCGTCCGCGCGGATGTCCGGCAGGAGGGCACCCGCGGCCAGGCCAAACGCGACCCCCACGAACACGGCCGGGAAGATCCGGCCGCCGCGGAACCCGGCGGCGGCTGCCACCACCAGCGCCGCCAGTTTCACCGCAGCCAGAACGGCCAGCGTTGAAAAGGACTCGCCCTGGCCGTGCAGCAGTTCCTCGGATTCTTCGGCGCCCTTGAACAGCGTGAGCGGACCGCCCAGGACACCCAGCAGGCCCAGCAGCGCTCCGCCGAGCGTGGTGAACAGGACGGGGCTGCGCAGGCGGCGGCGGAACTGCCGGTGCGCCCAGCGGAACGCGAGGACCCCGGCCAGTCCGAATGCTGCGGCGAGCGGGGCGATGGCCATGGCGGCCAGGACGTCCCAGCCGCCGGGGCTTCCCGCCTCCGGAATGCTGGCCGGCAGCATGGTCCCGCCCAGCGTGGTCATGACGGCCGCCCCCGCTCCGGCGGAGACCAGCGGCAGGAAGAGTTTGTCGAACAGGGCTCCGGGGCCCGCCATGGCGCCGGCCATCCCGGTAAAGAGCAGGGCTGCGGCCACCGGGGTGCCGAACAGCGCCCCGACCGTGCCGGCCATCGTCAGGCCCAGGACCAGCCGTGCCGGCACCCGGCGGAAGAACCTGGCCAGCAGCGCGGTCAGGACAGCCGTGTTGATGGCGATGATCGGATTCTCCGGGCCCAGGCTCACCCCGCCGGCCAGGCCCAGGACGGCGACCGCGGCCAGCGAGGGAACCACCTTCAGCGGGAGGGCTGAACCGCCCAGTTCCGCGGCGGCGGAGTCGGGTCCGGCGTGGCCCGGCAGATAGCGCACCATGAGGCCCACTGCCAGTCCGGTGGCGGTGAGCATCCCGAAGATCCACCAGCCGCCGTCGGGGTCTATCCCCACCGCATGCGGCAGGACGTCCCAGAGCAGGTCCTGGAGCTGCCGGCTCAGCTCGTCCAGGGCGAAGAGGATCAGCGCCGAGACGACGCCGATGAGGACCGCCGGGACCGAGAGCACGGCCAGCGTCCGGATGCGGTTTTGTCCCAGGCCTGGTTCGGGTTCGGTCATTGCTCACATCCTGGGCCGGCGGGAGCTGGAACACTGCTCAGCCCAGCGTACGGCGCACCGAAGATGTTCGGACAGGGTATGCGGAACTGCCGGACGTTAAACAGAGGACGACGGCGGCACCGGAAGTGCCGCCGTCGTCCTCTGTTTAGGTGTGCTAGTGCTGCGGCTGGTGTGCCGGCAACAGCGGCGCGAAGAACTCAGCCAGCTCGGCCGTGGCCGTCAGCGGCAGGACGTTCGCCACGTACTGGTCCGGACGGACCACCACCACGACGCCGGAGCGGTCCAGGCCGCGCGCCTCGAAGATGTCTTCCTCCGGGTTGGCGCCGTAGACCTTGTTGAGGTCGGTCAGGCGGAACGGGCCAACCTGCGGCTTGAAGACCTGCGGCACGGCATTGATGTCGATTGCGGTGTGGTCCTGCTGGTAGATCACCTTCACGTCGAACCACGCGTCGTCATCGCCGCCGGCCGGCTGCGCAGCGAGCGGGGATTCCGGCGCGTTCCGCAGCCACTCGGCCAGTTCGGTAACGCCGGACTGCGTGCCGGCGGGAGCTGCGTCAGCGAAGACGTAAATCCTCCAGCGGCCGTCCGCCTTGGCCTGGTGGCCCAGCTGCAGCGGGTTGGTGTCGCTGACCCGCAGCACCGGGGCGGACTTGAAGCGCTTGCCGATGGGAAAGCCGGTGGCCAGGTCCTGGTGCTTCGCCTCGCCGATCAGCATCGACGGAGTGTATTCGGTCATGAACCCGGCCGGGAATTCGGCGGTACGGACGTAGAAGTCCTCGAGGTCCGAAGGGTTCTCGAACTCCTCCGGCTTCTTGGCCATGAGGGTGGACCATTCCTTGTCGAAGTCGATCAGGTTCTTGGCCACCACCTGGCGCTCGGCGGAGTAGGTGGAGAGCAGGGATTCCGGCGCACGGCCGTCCAGCACGTGGCCGAGCTTCCAGGCGATATTGAAACCGTCCTGCATTGAAACGTTCATGCCCTGGCCTGCCTTGGCGCTGTGGGTGTGGCAGGCGTCGCCGGTAATGAAGACGCGCGGCGTGCGGGTGCCCACTTCCTCCGGCTTCACGTCGTCGAAGCGGTCGGTAAGCCGGTGCCCCACCTCGTAGACGCTGTGCCAGGCCACGTTCCGCACGTCCAGCGTGTAGGGGTGCAGGATCGCGTTGGCCTTGGCGATGATCTCGTCGATGCTGGTTTTGCGGACGGCGCCGTTGTCGCCTTCCGGAACTTCACCGAGGTCCACGTACATGCGGAAAAGGTGTCCGCCTTCGCGCGGGATGTGCAGGATCGAGCCGCCGTTGGAGGACTGGATGGCGCACTTGGTGCGGATATCCGGGAAGTCGGTGGAGGCCAGCACGTCCATGACGCCCCAGGCGTGGTTCGCGGCGTCGCCCGCCAGGGTGGAGCCGATCGACTGGCGGACCTTGCTGCGGGCGCCGTCGCAGCCCACCACATACTTGGCCCTGACCGTGCGCTCGGTGCCTTCGTCCTCGCCTGCAGTGCGGCGCAGGGTGACGGTGACCGGGTACTCGGCGTCGTCGTCGACCTCCAGGTCCACGAACTCGTAGCCGTAGTCCGGCTTCATGCGGGCCGGGGAGTTCGCCATGAACCGGGCGAAGTAGTCCAGGACGCGGGCCTGGTTGACGATCAGGTGCGGGAACTCGCTGATCCCGGCCGGGTCATCCAGCGCGCGGCCGGAGCGGACGATGTTCTCCGGGTTTTCCGGGTCCGGGCGCCAGAAGCACATCTCCGTGATGCGGTACGCCTCGGCGGTGATTTCCTCGGCGAAGCCGAACGCCTGGAAGGTCTCCACGCTCCGGGCCTGGATGCCGTCGGCCTGGCCGATCACCAGGCGGCCGGGGCGGCGCTCGACGATGCGGGTGGTGATGTTCGGGAACTGGGACAGCTGTGCCGCGGCGAGCATGCCTGCGGGACCGGAGCCCACGATCAGGACGTCGACTTCCTCGGGGAGCTCTTCGGGGCGGTCAAGGCCGACGCCGGCTGCCGGTTCGATGCGCGGATCGCCGGAAACGTAGCCGTGGTGGTGGAACTGCACAGTGTCCTCACTTCTCTGGTTCTTCGTGTTCGATATTTGAACAACTAGTTCAATATTCGAATCAAGCTCGGATTCACTGTACTGGAGGCATGACGCACGTCACAACAAGGTGCCGGGTTGTGACATGTTCGTTTCTGCTGCCACCTGGCACTTTTCCGGCCGGTTCCAGGCGGTCGAAAAAGTGCCAACCGGCAGCAGAAGAACCCGTCTGGTTACCCGAAGACGGGTACACCCTCCCGGACCAGCCGCCAGTTCTCTTCCGCGAAGCCGGCCGGGTTGATGCTCTGGTTCGCCACGACGTAGTCGATCAGCAGCTGCCGGATTTCGGTCTGCTGGTTCAGCAGCACCGGAGCCGTGGCGATGTGCGGGAAGTTCCCGCCGCCGGACTGGCGGTAGTTGTTGGTCGCGACGGCGAAGTGCTGCTCCGGATCCAGCGGAGCGCCGTCGTACGTCAGGTTGGCGATCCGCTCCCCCACCGGCGCACTGATGTCGATGTCGTAGCCGATGCCGGAGAACATGTCGTAGTTGTAGTCCGGCGTCCCATCGGAGTTGGTCAGGGTTTCCGGATCCACTGGGGCACCGGACGCCGTCTGGGTGAAGTACTTCGCCGAGTACTCCAGGTAGTCCTTGATCTGCGCTCCGGTCATGTCCACCGCGTAGAGCGTGTTCGGGAAGACGTAGAGCCCGGCCAAGTCGCGGATCGTCACCGGACCTTCAGGGATGGCGGCCGTGCGGCTGAAGGGGGCAGCGAGTGAGAGCACGGGGAGGTCGCCCGCGGGAGTGCCGGCGAGCGCGCGCTGGACGGCCTGGGCCTGCACCTCATTGACGAAGTCGATCACGGCGGTATCCCGGTACCGCGATTCCGCGGCGGACATGGTCTCCGTCGCCGTGCCAACCGGCGTGTTCACGTAGTCGATCACCCGCTGATGCGCATCCCGGACCAGGTCCGAGACCACGGGGTCCGCCTCGACGGTGTTGGCATTGAGCAGGGAGGCCGACGCCGATGTCACGTCCCACTTGCCGCGCACCTTGGCCAGTTCAAAGTCCAGAACGGACAGCCGCATGCCCCAGTTCAGCGGTTCGGTCAGCAGCACCTGTTCCCCGGTGGCCTTGTTGGTGACGAAGTGCTCCGGGATTTCCTGGTGCGCGTGGCCCACCAGGATCGCGTCGATCCCGGGGACTTCCTCGGCCACCTGCGTCGCGGCGTTCTCCAGCGGCAGGTCATCGCCGTAGGAAGACGTGCCGGAGGTGCCGGAGTGAGCACTGACCACAACGACGTCGGCTCCCGCTGCTTTCATCTGCGGCACATATTCAGCGGCCGTTTCCACCAGCCCCGGGAAGCGGAGCTTTCCTTCCACGTTGCCCTTGTCCCAGATGGCGATGCCGGGGTTGGTCAGGCCCAGGATGCCCACCTTGATGGGCTTGCCGCCCTTCGGCTTGACCGTCTTGATGATGTACGGAGCGAAGGCTGGCTGGCCGGTGGCTTCATCCACCGCGTTGGCGGCGAGCAGCGGGAAGTCCAGCTGCCCTTCGAAGCGGGCGAGCAGGTCGGTGCCGTAGTTGAATTCATGGTTGCCCAGGGCTGCGGCGTCGTAATCCATGGCGTTCATGGCCGCGGCCATTGGGTGGAGCTCGCCGGTCTCGGTGATGGGTTCAACGTTGGCGAAGTAGTCGGTGAGCGATGTGCCCTGGATGGTGTCGCCGGCGTCGATCAGCAGCGTATTGTCCACGCCGCGGTCGGCGCGGACCTGGTTGACCAGGCCGGAGATCTTGGCGAGGCCAACATCGTTGCCGGCGGCGTCGTCGTACTCCGTGTTCTTGAAGTAGTCCCAGTTTTCGATGTAGCCGTGCAGGTCGGACGTGCCCATGACCGTGATGCTCGCAGTGTTCTCGCCACCCGGTTTACCGGGCTTGTCCGGCTTTCCCGGATGTGCCGGTTTGCCTGGATGTCCCGGCTTGCTGCCGTGCCCTGGCGTGCTCCCGGATCCATGGCCAGGTCCGTGACCCTGTCCGTGGCCGGGACCCGGCGAGGCGACTGCAGCAGGCATAACAACCAGGCTAGCCGCGCACACGGCGGCGAGTACGGCGGCAACGCGCGTGCGCGGCCGGTGCGAGGGAAAGAACACGTGGAACCAGCTCCTTGGGACCTGCGGAAATGGGGATACTTAGGCAGCCTTTCCTGCTGCACTACAGGAGCGGAAGGCACCGAGCCCGTTTCGGCATCCAATCACCGCAATGTCACGTCCGGTTTGTCAGGCGTTTCCCCCATCGAGATGGCAGAAACTGCCCGAATAAAGGGCCATACGTGCAGTTTCTGCCATCTCGATGTGGGCAGCTCTGGACTTTGCTAAGCGCTTAGGCAATTATGGCTAAGTGCTTAGCAAAATAAACCTGCTCCTCCTGACCGCCCTTGCGCCTGCCGTCTGGGGCACCACCTATCTGGTGACCACCGAGTTGCTGCCGCCGGACCGGCCCCTGCTCGCCGCCGTCTTACGTTCCCTGCCCGCCGGACTGGTACTGCTGCTCCTGCTCCGCCGCCTCCCTGCCGGCTCCTGGTGGTGGAAGTCCGCCGTGCTGGGGCTGCTCAACTTCGGTGCCTTCTTTGCACTGCTGTTCATCGCCGCCTACCGCCTGCCGGGTGGCGTCGCGGCGATGGTCGGGGCGGTACAGCCGCTGCTCGTCACAGTCCTGGCTGCGCGGGTACTCGGCGAGCGCCTGGGTCCGGTGAAGCTCGGTGCCGGCATGGCGGGAATCGCCGGGGTGGGCCTGCTGGTCCTCTCCGCGGACGCCAGGCTCGACGCCGCCGGGGTGCTGGCGGCGTTGGGCGGGGCCGCTTCGATGGCAGCGGGCATCGTGCTGACCAAGCGCTGGCAGCCACCGGCCGGGCCGCTGACATCCACGGCGTGGCAGCTGGTGGCAGGAGGAGTGTTCCTGGTGCCGGTCATGCTCGCCGTCGAAGGGCCCGCCCTGCCCGCCTTCACCGGCGCAAACCTTGCCGGCTACCTCTACCTGGCACTGGTGGGAACCGTACTGGCCTACTGGCTGTGGTTCCGCGGAATTGGCCGGCTGCCGGCGACGGGCGTCAGTTTCCTGTCCCTGCTCAGCCCAGTAGTCGCTGCGGTGGCCGGCGCCGCAGTGCTGGGCGAGGCTTTCTCTCCCGGGCAGCTGGCCGGCCTCGCCCTCATTCTCGGAGCACTGGTGGCGTCCAATGCGTCGGCGCTTGATGTCGGTTCGCGCTGGCCGGGAAGGGCACGACGCCGCGACGTTACTCGGTCCGCCAGCTCGCCTCGGTCGGTTCCGTAAGTCCGAAGGTCTCCTCGACCAGCACGCGCTGGCCGGGAAGCGCCGCGGCAGGAACGTCCATGCAGACCTCGTACTGGGCCGCGCCGCCTTTTTCGAGTGTCGGCACCGAGGTGCCGTCCAGGTCCAGGGTGGCGGTGCACGTCGACTCGTCATACTGGCGGCTGTCAGAACCTACGAAGGCCGGCGTGAGGTCCAGCCACGGGTCGCCCTCCTCGTAGCCGTTGTAGACGACGTCGAGGGTGAGCAGCACATACTGCCCCTGGGGTGCCTCGTTGAATTCATTGAAGCCCAGGATCGCGTCGGTCGCGTCAAGCTGGACGCTGGAAACCGTGACGGTGTAGTCGCCCACCTCCGCCGCTGTACCTACTGGGAGCAGTTCGGTGCTGGCCGACCCGGACGTGGAGGCGGAAGGACTGGACGTGGACGCGGAAGGACCGGCCGTGGACCGCGGTGCGCTTGTGGAGGAGGAGTTGCTGTTCACCTCGTCCTGTACTGCACTGAACAGCGCACCCCAGAACGCGGTGACCAGGATGGCGGCAAGCAGCGCGACGGCGGATACCACCACCGCGGCGATGGACAGCCCCTTGGCCGATGTCCGCTCGCGGACGGCGATCACCAGCGCTGCGATGCCCAACCCCAGGCCGACAAGCGCCAGCACCAGCGCCACCCAGCTGATGATCGGAATCCAGAACAGGAACAGCGCCACGATCCCCAGGATCAGTCCTGCCAGCGCCATGCCCCTGCCCTTGTTGGACTGCACCAGCCCCGGCGGAGGCGGATACCCCTGATACCCCTGCCCGCCATAGCCGTACATAGGATCGTTTGGCCCAGTACCCATGATCGCCTCGCTGAATTCGGACACCGCAGCTGGGGAACCCTGTTCCTGGCCCTCCCGGCAGCGGGTCGGTTTTTCGGGTCTTTCAACGGTAGGCGCGCCCGGGAAGCGCTACAAGGATGTGCGCTTTCCCCGCCACGCCCGCGCCGCATTCCCTGCATTCAGCGCGAGGCCGTCGCGCCGCTGGGGGGCGTCGCGGGAGCGGACGTCCCCGAGGTCCCGGTGGGCACAGACGACGACGCCGGTCCGCTGGGGCTGCCAGGCCCGGCGGATGACGACGGCGGGGCGGTGGCCGTACGGGTGGGCTCGGGCGAGGGAGTCACGGTGTTGCGCTCCATGGGCGTGAACAGTGACGCCCACATCACCGCGGCCAGAATGCTCAACACCAGCGCGGCGGCGGAAATGATGACTGCTGCAACGGAGAGTCCCTTCGCCGAGCTGCGGGCCCTCCCGGCGGCTACGAGTGCTCCGATCCCGAGGCCAAGCCCGATGATGGCGAGCGCCATCGCCAGAAGGTTGAGGGCGGGAAACCAGACCAGCAGCAGTGCGGCGATGCCGGCGATCAGGCCGGCGGCTGCCAGTCCCCGGCCGTCTTTCCGATTCGGCGGCGGATACCCCTGATAGCCCCGGGAGTCGTGCGGCTGGGAGCCCATAGTTGCCTCGCTGGTCCGGTCCCGGCAGGCAAGCCTGCGGGTCAGTGGTTTGGCGCTTCTCCCACGGTAGGTGCGCCAGGTGGACCCAGCAACACCGCGGACTCTTCCGTCCCGTCCCCTGCAAGCCTTTCCGCCTGTGCCCTCAGCTCGGATTCCAGCATCGACCCTGCCGCCGGTCCGGCCCGCGTCCGGAGCCTGCCCCGGAGCACCCGGGGACCGCCGTCGTCCGCCTCCGGAACCCGCTCCTCAGAAACCGGCGTGTCCTGAGCCCGCACCTCGGAAGCCCGCGGCGCCGGAACCCGCGGCGGGGGAAGACGAGCCTCGGGACCGGCACCCGACAGTTCTTCCCGCACCGCCGCCCCGATGAGCCGGAAGAGCTCCTGGTCCTCCCGGGTCGCCAGGGAGGAGCTCTTCAGGTGATTCAGCACGGCCAGCCCGGCCAGCGAACGGCGCGGATCGGCACTGAGTGAGGCATCGAGCGCCCACTGTGCCCGCACCCACCACTGAGCCCGGCGGTCAGCTTCAAGCTTCTGGCGGTAGGCAAAGTACGCCACCAGCGCCGTTGCAAGGATGCCCAGCGGACCCAGCACCGGTATCCACGTAATGGCCCAGTCCGTGACTGCCGGCCAGAATTCTCCCCAACCCATGCCCGGAGCCTAACCCCGGACACGGACACTGCGGGAGGCCGGACCTCAGTCCAGCACGGCCACTGCCTCGATCTCCACCAGCAGGCCGGGACCGGCCAGGGCTGCCACGCCAATGCCGGTGAACGGCGGAAGCGGTTCGGTGATTCCGAGCTTTGTGATGGCGCGGTCACGGCCTTCCATGAACAGCGGGAAATCTTCGGGCTTGTAGTCCACCAGGTAGCAGGTCAGCTTTGCGACGTCGGCAAAAGTGGCACCGGCTGCGTCCAGGGCCGCGGCCAGGTTCAGGTACACCTGTTCCACCTGTGCGGCGAGGTCCCCCTCCCCCACGAGACCACCCGAGGAGTCCACCGCCACCTGGCCGGCGAGGAAGACCATCTTCGAGCCGGAGGCAACGGCAACCTGGCGGTAAAGCGGCACCTCGGGCAGGGCTTCCGGGTTCATCAGTGTCACGGGCATGGCGGGCTCCTTACGGGTTGATACCACGGGTTGGTGCCGCCGGGCAGGGCTGCCGAGCGGCGTACTGGAGTTAACATAGCATTGCTATGCCATGTAATCTTGACGGCATGGCACGCCCCACTGATCCGGCGGTTCGACGACGCCTCCTGGAGCGCGCAGCACGCATGCTCCGCGACCGCGAACCCGTGACGCTCCGCTCCCTGGTCGCCGGCACGGGCGCCTCCACCATGGCCGTCTACACCCACTTCGGCAGCATGGAAGGAATGTGGCAGGCGCTGCGCCAGGAGGGGTTCACCGGGCTCGAGGACGCATTCGCAGGAATCCCCTCCACCGACGATCCGCTGCAGGATCTCACGGCCCTGGTGTGCGCCTACCTCCGGCACGGACTGGATCACCCGGACCTTTACCGGGTCATGTTCGACGCCAGCATCGAACTGGTGGACCTGCCCGCAGCCGATGCCACCCTGGACTATCTGGTTCGGGCCGCCGCGCGCGCCCGCGACGCCGGCCGCCTGCGCCCGGACACGGTAGCGCTCGACGTCGCCACCCAAAGCTGGGCTGTCGCCCACGGCTTGCTCTCCCTCGTGGCCGGCGGCCCGCTTCCCCGCGAAAACCTCCAGCACACCGTTCCAATCCTCAGCGCACTCTTCGCCGGCGCCGGGGACGATCCCGAGCGGGCGCGCCGTTCCGTCCGGGCAGGCTGGAGCCTCTAGGCCTGGAACCCCGCCGCGTTGCAACACCTGCGGCCAGCGGCTCCTCCACCACAGCCCGCCTAGCCAGCGGCGTGTTACTGACCGTTAACGGCGGTGAAACGTTCTTCGATGCCGCGGCCGCTACCCTGAGCTAAACGACCCGTAAGGACCCACCGATATGTCTTCGAGCATCACATCCATGCCCGCCGAATGGGCACGCCACGAGCGCACCTGGATGGCGTTTCCGCCGTCGAACGAGACCTTTGGCGAGCCGGGCAGCAGCACACTGGACCGTGCGCGCGCTGCCTGGTCCGCCGTCGCGCGCACCATCGCCCGCTACGAGCCGGTCACGGTCCTGGCCGACCCGGCAGACCTGGACGCCGCCCGAGAATACCTCGGTGACGGCATCAAAGTCCTCGCCGCTGACCTGGACGATGCGTGGCTGCGGGACTCCGGGCCCACCTTCGTCCACACGGCGGAGGGTTCCGTGGCGGCCGTGGACTGGATCTTCAACGGCTGGGGTGCCCAGGACTGGGCGGCCTGGGATCAGGACAAGCACCTGGGCCGGTTCGTCGCCGCCCAGGCCGGCGTACCGGTGCACTCCAGCAGGCTGGTCAATGAAGGCGGCGGGTTCCATACCGACGGCGAGGGCACGGTGCTGCTCACCGAAACCGTGCAGCTGGATCCGGGCCGCAACCCCGGCGCCACCCGCGAATCCGTCGAAGCCGAAATCCACGCCCGGCTCGGCACTTCCAAGGCCATCTGGCTGCCGCGCGGCCTGACCCGCGACTACGACGAATTCGGCACCCGCGGCCACGTGGACATCGTTGCGTGTTTTGCCTCCCCGGGCACGGTTCTGCTGCACCGGCAGGACAACCCGGCGCACCCGGACCACGGGGTCATGCAGGAAATCCGCGCCGTCCTCGCAGCCGCAACGGACGCCCGCGGCCGGAAACTGGAGCTCATCGATGTTCCCGCCCCCACGGTTATCGATGCCGGGGACGGGTACGTGGACTACTCCTACATCAACCACTACGTCGCCAATGGGGCGGTGATCCTCTGCGGGTTCAATGACGCGAACGACGCCGCCGCCGCGGACATCCTGTCCCGCGCCTACCCGAGCCGCGCCATCGAACTCGTGGATGCACGGGACATCTTCGAATTCGGCGGCGGCATCCACTGCATTACCCAGCAGCAGCCGGCTCCCCGGACCCCGGGCGCCTGATGTTCGACGTCGTTGAAGCCGGCATTGCCGAACTGCGGGATGCGCTGGAGTCCGGGAAAACCACCAGCGAGGAACTGGTCACTGCCTACCTGGCGCGAATCGAGGCCTATGACCGGTCCGGGCCGCGGCTGAACTCGGTCATCGTGGAGAACCCCGGAGTGTTTGAGGAGGCCCGCGCCTCCGATGCCCGGCGTGCCCGCGGAGAGACCTTGGGCCCGCTGGACGGTATTCCGTATACGTCGAAGAACAGTTTCAAGGTCCGGGGGCTGACCGTCGCCGCCGGCTCCCCCGCCTTTGCGGACCTGGTGGCGCAGCAGGATGCCTTCACCATCGGGCGGCTCCGCGATGCGGGGGCTGTGCTGATCGGCCTGACGAACATGCCGCCCATGGCCAACGGCGGCATGCAGCGTGGGCTCTACGGCCGCGCGGAAAGTCCGTACAACGCGGCGTACCTGACGTCGGCATTCGCGTCCGGTTCCTCCAACGGGTCCGGGACGGCGACGGCGGCCAGCTTCGCCGCGTTCGGACTCGGCGAGGAGAGCTGGTCCTCCGGCCGGGCACCGGCGTCGTGCAATGCACTCTGCGCCTACACGCCCTCCCGCGGCGTGATCTCCATCCGCGGCAACTGGCCGCTGGTGCCCACCATGGACGTGGTGGTTCCGCATGCCCGCACCATGGCGGACCTGCTGGAGGTCCTGGACGTCATTGTGGCGGACGACGCCGAGACGCGCGGCGATTTCTGGCGCGCCCAGCCGTGGGTGAAGGTGCCTGCAGCGTCCGACGTGCGTCCGCCGTCGTACCCGTCCCTGGCCGTGGGCACCGCCGCCGCGCGCAGAGTCCTGTCCGGAACGCGCTTCGGCGTGCCGAAGATGTACATCAATGAGGACCCCGACGCCGGAACGGCGGACTCCCCCGGCATCGGCGGGCCGACGGGTCAGCGGATCGAAACCCGGGACACCGTGATCGAGCTGTGGCGGGCTGCCCGCCGTGATCTGGAAGCTGCCGGTGCCGAGGTGGTGGAGGTGGACTTTCCGGTGGTCTCCAACTACGAGGGTGACCGGCCCGGCACTCCGTCCGTCGCCACCCGCGGGCTGGTCAGCCCGGAGTTCCTGCACCGGGAAATCGTGGACCTGTCTGCGTGGGCGTGGGAAGACTTTCTGGCGGCCAACGGGGATCCGAAGCTGATGTCACTGGCCGACGTCGACGCCGCCGCCATCTTCCCGCATCCCGAGGGTGCGCTGCCGGACCGGTACACCGGGTTCGACGACGACATCGCCATGTACCCGCAGCATGTGCGGGAACATCCGGTGGAGTCCTTCACGGACATTCCACATCTGGCGGGCGGCGTGCGCGGGCTGGAGGAAATCCGGCGGATCGACCTGGAAGTGTGGATGGATTCGCTGGGACTGGATGCCGTGGTGTTCCCTGCCGTGGCGGACATTGCCCCAGCTGACGCCGATGTGAACCCGGAGTCTGCTGATCTTGCCTGGCGCAACGGCGTCTGGGTGGCCAACGGCAACCTCGTGCCGAGGCATCTTGGCATCCCAACGGTCACCGTGCCGATGGGCACCCTGCCGGATATCGGTATGCCGGTGGGGCTGACCTTCGCCGGGCGCGGCTGGGATGACAACGCGCTGCTCCGGTTTGGTGCTGCGTTTGAGGCAACCGGTTCCCGACGCACCGAGCCTCCCCGGACGCCTCGGCTGTAGTGGGGGTTGCGCGGGCGTGGGGCGGGAAGGTCCTTTTGGTCCCGTTCGGCCCAGGACCCGGGTGGTCTCCTGAGCGGAGGTGCCCGGTCGGGTAGGCGGGGGGGCGGGTGCCGGGCGGGCTGGCCGGGCACCGGGTGCCGGGCGGGCTGGGGGTCGAGCGGAGCGGGGCCGGCACGGGGCTGCGCGAAGATTCCCACCCGCTGTGAAACCTGCTTCCTTCTGGGACCACACCCGACTCACCAGCAACGAAGGGTGGGAACGCCTGCACGACCGAGCGGCGGACGGCCCGTTTTGTCCCGTTCGCCCCAGGTCCCGGGTGGACTCTGAACGGAGGTGCCTGCTCGGCTGAAGCACGCACGGCCGGGGCAGCGCGGAGATTCCCACCCGCCGTGAAAACTGCCTCCTCCTGAGGTCACACCTGCCTCACCAGTAACGAAGGACGGGAACGTCGGGACCCGCAAACCCAAACCGCCACAATCCCGGAGACAGCAAAAGCCAGCGAATCGACTTCGCTGGCTTTCACCCGCAATCTCCGCTGCACCCCCACAGGCAGCGGATGTTGCCTAACCGTCCGGGCGTAGCTTCACCGGACGCGTCCCAAGAATGCGGACGGGGTGCGCGGCTTACGGGACTCAGCCCCAAGCCAGGGCTGCAGGCGTGATCCCCCAATCACATAATGCCTGCGGCTTCACCGTTCGGTGAGCGCATTCCCCGTCCGTCATTCTCGGTTTCACTCATGTTTCACACATGTGTGAGACATGAGTGAAACCATAGCAGCGCACCGCAGGACGGTCAAAAACGGCTCTATTCGGTTTCGTCGAGGATCTTGGCGATGGCACGCAGCGCCTCGGGGTCCACCGGACCCAGGGCCCGGGCCGCGAAGTTGCGGACCTCGGCCCGGCGCAGGCTGCGGATCAGCTCGAGTTCGGCTTCCACCCGCTCGGGCAGCTTGCCGCCCTCCTGGAGCAGGTACTCGGGATCGACGTCGAACACTGCGGCAATGGCGCGGAGGGCTTCGTCCGGCACCACCTGTTCCTTGCCGGATTTCAGCAGCGACCACCGGGTCCGGGACAGGTAATAACCGGCCTTCTGCGCACCATCACGGATCGCCGGGTAGTCGTAGGGTTTGCCGGATTCGGACATGATCACGTCCAGGAGCAGGTTGATCTTCCGGGCGAGCGTTTCCGCGCGCCGCAGTCCCGCCGCCCGCTCGGGGGGAAGATCCAGATTCTCCACGTAGTTCAGCTCCATGTCATAGCTATGAGGAAACAGCAGAAAGTAGCCGTTCCCAGTGCGGCGCCCGAAAAAGCCTCCGGCCACGTGTGCTCACGAAGAGAGACCCTGCTGAACATCATCAACGGCGATAATATCAACAGCCATGCCCACGCTCCCCCGAATATCGCCATAATCCACAGCGCGCCGAAGGTTATAACGGACACATGGGCGGACACGTTGAGCCAGCGGCGGAAGAACACCAGGCCGGCGTTTCCCACGAAGAGCGCCGCCACGGTCAGCGGAACCGGGAATCCCAGCGGCAGCAGGAAACAGGCGACGGCGCCGGCGAACGTGAACCCGGCCAGCAGCTGGATCCGCAGCCGGTCTGGAAATCCCCGCCGCTGGAAAGGCCGCTTCGCCAGCTTGTAGAGCAGGCCCGGCACACCGATGATCGCCGCCAGGAGCACGCCGGCGCCGAGCAGGCCCAGCCCGGCCTCGAGCCCGGCCAGGAGTACCAGGACAGCCAGCACCAGGGCCGGCGGCAGGACCCGGGAGAGGCTAGCGGCCAGCGCCAGCCGGGCGCTGGACCGGTGAACCGTTGTGCTCAATGCGTGTGCCTATCTCGTCAATAATTGTGGTTTCCTGCGGGGAGAGCAGCGTGGGATCCAGGACCCGGACGTCGCCAATGAAGATGAACCAGCGGTACAGCTGGTCCTTGGACGGACGGTCTCCCAGGAAAATCTTCGCGGCTCCAATGGAGCTGCGTCCCTGCGGCGTCTGCACCAGCCGGGCAACGATGGGCCGCAGCGCCGCAATGTCCTGCGCGCGCTGGCCGCGGACCCGGAAGGTTGCCTTGATCCGTTCCGAGGAAGGAAGGATGAAGCCTACGGCGAAGCTCATAATCATCAAAGCCAGCAGCACCTGGTAGGCCACGGCCTGAGGTCCCCCGGAATCGGTGATGCCGTTCAGTTCCATGCCTATCTGGATCATTTTAAGGACTGCGGCCGCGACGCCGGTAAAGCAGCCCAGCCCCAGCACATCGAAGCCGATCCGGAACGCCCGGGATTCCCCGCGGCGGTTCCGGCGCATCATCTCAACGGCGGTGTACCCGCAGATCATGGCGAACCAGGCAAAGAACATGGCCTGGTACCAGGCAATGGTGGGGATGTTGCCGAAGGTATCCGTGAAACTCGCGGCGGACCCCCGGGTGTCGGACACCGCGAGCAGCACGATCTGCGCTGCCCCGAGGACAAGCCCGACGGCGAGCAGAACCTTCACCCGCCGGCCCCGCCCGGTGACCTGCAGCAGCAGGCGGCTCAGGTCCGTCATGCCGGCACCCACCAGCAGGTGGATCACCAGGTTCAGCACGTTCCGGCCACCCAGTGCCTGGTCAACAGCCAGGTACACCGGGTCGATGTTTAGGGTTCCCGCGATCGCTACAGCGCTTACGGCGGGAAGCACCCCCGCCTTCCACCCGTACCGCAGTCCGAGCAGCCGGATGGCCACCACGGCCCATAGCACGAGGACGGGCGCAACCTGCAGGTACGTCATATAAACGTCCGCTCAAAGTCGCTGGAACTGCCGCGGTCTCCCAGCAGCGAGAGGGATAGCAGGTAGGCCACGTGCTCCGCAGCGCGTTCGGTCTCGTTCCAGTCCAGGGACCGGGCCAGCATGGTCTTGATGCCCCGGCGGCTGCCGACGTGCGCGAAGACGGACGGGGTTGCGGTTTCCACTCCCCCGCAGCTCCGGTGCTGCAGCAGGATGTGGCCGAACTCGTGGCACGCTGCATGGGTGCGGTGAAGGCGGTTGTCCCCGGCGGGCAGCAGGATGATGGACTTCTTTTCCTTTTCGATCCACAGGCCGGTGACAGCGGGAATGATTCCGTGGTCTATATCGTGCAGTTCAATGGGTTTGCCGTGGGCTGTGGACACGGCGGCCAGCAGGTCCTCGAAGCTGACGTGCTCGGCCAGATTCAGCGCCTCCACTACGGCCCTGGAAGCCGCGCGTTCCCGTTCACTGCCCGCTGACTTGGTAAAACGCAGTGCCATGAATTCCCCGTCCTTGTCCCACACCTGCAGCCGTGCCCCGAATGACCGGCACGGACCCTGCGACTTTATCCCACATCAGGAGCCCGACGCCGATGCCCCGGTGTCGGCGAAGGTGTCGGAGAAGGTGTCGGAGAAGGTGTCGGGAAAGCGGCGGGGACAAGGTCAGGGCAGCAACAGGGCGGCTGCGAAGGCAACGCAGCCGGCCAGATGACCGGCGAGCACCTGGGTGGGAGTGTGGTCGCCGAGCTTGATCCGGGACCAGCCGGTTGCCGAGGCCAGCATCAGTACCAGCGCGGGCCCGAACACCGGGACGGGTGCCAGCAGGGCCAGGCCCACGTAGGCCGCGACGGCGGAATGGACCGAGAGTTTCCACGCCAGGTTTGCTGCCATGCAGATCATCAGCCCAATGAAGACGCCGCCAATCTCGCCGAAGAGGCCGGCGGGGGCATCCAGCAGGAGCAGGACCAGCGCTCCCACGCCCAGGGACACCGCCGACGCCGCGAGGATCGGGGCACGCTGCGAGCGCACCCCCACGTGGTGGTCGGTGACGGATCCGCGGCCCTTGAGCCAGAGAACGAGGCAGAACGGCAGGCCCACGGTAAAGACAGCCGCCGTGATGGCCTGCAGCCAGGTCACGTCCGGGCTGAGCAGCGGCTGCAGCAGCAGGAGGATTCCCACCAGCACGGCAGGGGCCGTGGTTTCGGTGACGATGCGCGCCAGCCGGGAGGACGCCTGCGCGGACTGGCCGGCTGCGGCCTGCTGGGTTTCTGGCATCCGTCGATTCTACGGGGGACGCGTTCCGGTTCGGCGGTGGCCGGGTTACCGTCCCGCGGGGGCGGCCACGAATCCCAGCTGCTTGTCCACGACGTTCTCCAGCGGCTCCCCCGCCAGGTACGCCCGCAGGTTCGCTTCGAACTGCGCAGCCATTGCCGGCAGGTGCGAGCGGGAGTCCCCGGACAGGTGCGGAGTGATGAGCACGTTCTCCAGCCCCCACAGCGGGCTGGACTGGGGCAGCGGCTCGGGGCTGGTGACGTCCAGCACCGCCCCGCGGATGCGCCCGTCCCGCAGCATTCCCTCCAGGGCGCACTGCACCACCAGCTCACCGCGGCCCATGTTCACCAGGACGGCGGAGGATTTCATGGCGGTCAGAACCTCGGCGTTGAGCATGCCGCGGGTGTCCTCGGTCAGCGGCGCGACGAGCACAACCCAGTCATAGTTCCCGGCCACAGCGGCGAAGTCCGCGCTGGCGTGCACGGCGCCAAAGTCCGCATCGCCGTCGCGCGCTGTGCGTCCCAGCCCGTCCGCTTCAATGCCGACGGCGCGCAGCAGGCGGGCGGTCGCCCGTCCAATGCTTCCGGTTCCGGCGACCAGCGCCCGGGTCCCGGCTAGGTTGGAGGTGCCGAAGTGCTGCCAGCGCCGCTCCGCCTGGTTCAGGCGCGCCTGCGGGAAGTTCTTGGCGAAGTACAGGATCCCGGCCAGGGCATATTCGGCCATGGCGGCGTCGAAAATGCCGCGGGCGTTCGTGACGGTGACGTTGGAGGCGGCGAGTTCGGGGAACAGGAGCCGGTCCACACCGGCGGCGGGCAGGTGCACCCAGTTCAGGGCATCGGCGCTCTCCCAGCCCTGCTGGAGCCCGTCCGCAAAGTAGTTCCACAGGTACACAATCTCCGTGCCAGGCAGTGCGGCGGCCATCTCATCGGCGTCGGCGGCCAGCCGCACGTCGGCGAGCTGCCGCAGAGTGTCGAGTCCCGTGACTTCGCGGTTGCCGGTAAGGATGGTCAGCACTGGTTTAGCCATGCGCTCAGGCTAGGCGATTGGCGCCGTCCGTCCTGCATCCGTTACGGCGGTGCCGCTTCCCGGTGAGACCGGTTCAGGCAAGGACGTGGTGCCGGCCCAGCGGCAGGACCAGCGGCTTTCCGGAGGCCGGGTCGGTGATGACCCGGTTTTCCAGCCCGTAGACCGCGCGCACTGTGTCTTCGGTGAGTACTTCGGCGGGCGTGCCGGCGGCGAGGATTTTCCCATCCGCCATGGCCACCAGGTGGTCCGCGTAGCGGCCGGCCAGGTTGAGGTCGTGGAGCACCATGACAATCGTGGTGCCGCGGCTGCGGTTCAGGTCGGTGAGCAGGTCCAGGACTTCCACCTGGTGGCTGACGTCCAGGAACGTGGTGGGTTCATCGAGCAGCAGCAGGTCCGTCTGCTGGGCCAGGGCCATGGCGATCCAGACGCGCTGGCGCTGTCCGCCGGAGAGCTCGTCCACGGAGCGTTCGGCCAGCCCCGCCGTTTCGGTGGCGTCCAGCGCGGCGGCGACGGCGGCGTCGTCGTCCGCGTTCCACCGGGCCAGCAGCCGCTGGTGCGGGTGCCGTCCGCGGCCCACCAGGTCCGCAACCGTGATGCCTTCCGGCGCCACCGGGGACTGCGGCAGCAGGCCCAGCGTGCGGGCCAGCGCCTTGGGCGGCATGCGGTGCACCTCTTTGCCGTCCAGCAGCACATGCCCCTTTTTCGGGGCGAGCAGCCGGGACATGGAGCGCAGCAGCGTGGACTTGCCGCAGGCGTTGGCGCCGATGACAGCGGTGACCTGCCCGGGCGGCACCAGCAGGTCCAGGGACTCGATGACCGTGCGGTCTCCGTAGCCGAGGGTGAGGCCTTCGACGGCGAGGGTGTGGGCAGCGGTCACAGTGAGGCTCCTGCGCGGTTGACGCGGACAATGAGGTAAACGAGGTAGGGGGCGCCGAGCACGCCGGTCACCACTCCCACCGGGAAGCGCGAGCCGAAGGCGTACTGGCCGCAGAAGTCGGCCACGAGCACCAGTAGCGCTCCCACCAGGGCGGCGGGGACCAGCAGCGACGGGCCGGGGCCCACCAGCCGGGCGGCGATCGGCCCGGCGAGGAAGGCGACGAACGCGATGGGTCCGGTGGCCGCCGTCGCGAAGGAAATCAGCAGCACCGCGGCAACAATGATGACCAGCCGGGTGCGGCCCACGCGCACGCCCAGGGCGGAGGCGGTGTCATCGCCCAGCCGGGTGGCGCCGAGGTTGCGGGCCTGGCTGAGCAGCACCGGACCGCAGATGAGCAGCGCGGCGAGGACGGGCAGGGCCTGGTTCCAGGAGGCGCCGTTGAGGCTGCCGGTGAGCCAGCGCATGGCTTCCTGCAGTTCCCAGTCGGGCGCCTGGTTCAGGATGTACGCGGTGACGGATTCGAGCATCGCGGCGATGCCGATGCCCACCAGGATCAGCCGGGTATCCGCCACGCCCGCTTTATAGGAGAGGGCATAGACCACCAGCGCGACAGCAAGCCCGGCGGTGATCGCGAACAGTGAAACCGAGGCGCCGCCCAGGCCCAGCCCCACAATCGCGAAGGCCGCACCCGCTCCGGCGCCGGAGCTGATGCCAATGATGTCCGGGCTGGCCAGCGGGTTGCGCAGCATGGTCTGGAACGCGACGCCGGCCAGGCCGAAGCTGGCCCCGGCAAGCACGGCCATTGCCGCGCGGGGCAGGCGCAGGCGGCCGACGGCGAAGGAGGCACCGGGCACGTCCTCGCCGAACACGACCCGCAGCACGTCTCCGAGCGGATAGAAGGTACGCCCGGCCATCACGCTGAGCGCGAAGACCGCCAGGATCAGGAGGGCCAGGACAGTGACGACGGTGCGCAGGCGGACGCCGCGGTTACGGCGTCCGCGCACGACGGCGGCGATGGTCGTCCTGCTGCCTGTTTCCAGATCCGGGGCCACGTCCGCGGCTGGAGAGGAGGGAACGTTCACAGGGCTCGGACTTTCTGCCGGCGGACAATCCAGATGAAGAAGGGGGCGCCGATCAGCGCGGTGATGATGCCGACGTCGATCTCCGCCGGGCGGGCGATCACCCGGCCCAGCACATCCGCGGCCGTGACGAGCGCGGCTCCGGCGACGGCGGAGAAGGGCAGCAGCCAGCGGTGGTCCACCCCGGTGAGCAGCCGGCAGGCATGCGGCACCATGAGGCCAACGAAGGCAATCGGTCCGGTGACGGCGGTGGACGCGCCGCAGAGCAGCACGGCTCCCAGGGCGGCGGTGCCGCGGGCCAGCGCCACACGTTCGCCCAGGCCGGCGGCCAGTTCGTCACCGAGGGCCAGGGAGTTCAGCGACCGGGCCGTGACCAGGCAGACCAGGAATCCGACGGCGAGGAAGGGCAGCACCTGCCCGATTGCGTCGAAGGAACCGCCGCCCACGCCGCCAATCTGCCAGGACCGCACTCCCCCGGCGAGGTCATTCCGCGGGAGCACCACGGCGGAGATGAAGGAGGCCAGGGCCGCGGAGATCGCGGTGCCGGCCAGGGCGAGTTTCAGCGGGGTGGCGCCGCCGCGGCCCAGCGAGCCCACGGCGTAGACAAACAGCGCGGTGATGCCGGCGCCGAGGATCGCGGCCCAGACGAAGCTGTTGGCCGCGGTCAGGCCGAAGAATGCCATGCCCACCACCACGGCGAGGGATGCGCCCATGTTCACGCCCAGGATGCCCGGGTCCGCCAGCGGGTTGCGGGTGACGCCCTGCATCACCGCTCCGGCCACGCCCAGCGCAGCGCCGGCCAGCACGGCCAGCAGCGTGCGCGGAATCCGCTTGGCTACGGCGGCTTCGCTGAAGCCGTCCGCCGAGCCGCCCAGTGCGGCAAGAATGTCCGCCCACTCGACGTCGCGCGCCCCCACCGTCACGGAGGCAAGCATCAGCAGCCCCAGGATTACGACGGCGGTTGCGAGCCAGAGGGCGCGCAGCCGCCCCGGGCGCCGCGCCGCAGGCCCTGAGGTGAGGGACTCCGGGGAGTCCTTTCCGGGTGCGGGTGCAGCGGCCGGGGCGGCTGGGCGGGACGGGGGCGTCACTTGGCGGCGTCTGCGGCTTCTGCGAGCACCGTCAGGTAATCGTCCAGGACCCAGCTGATGGCCAGCGGGGTGGGGTTGGCTGCGGTGCCCAGCGGGTTGTCGCCGGGCAGGGTGACAATCGCGCCGTTGGCGACGGCGGGGATCTGGGAGAGCAGCGGATCCGACTCGAGGGCGGTGATCAGTTCCTCGCCGCCGTAGGTGACGATGATGTCCACGTCGGCGAAGGCGTCGGCCTGCTCGGCGCTCTGGGTGAGGGAGAACTTCTCGGTTTCGGCGGAGGCCTTGGCGATGCTGTCCCCCACGCTCATGCCCAGGTCTTCGAAGAAGAGGGTGCGCGGGTCATGCGTGGTGTAGAAGCTGACTTCGCTGAGGTCCGTGGTGTCCACGTGGGTCATGAACATGGCTGACTTGCCGGCCAGGGACGGGAACTTGGCGGCGGCGTCGGTCATTTCCTGTTCCAGGTCAGCTACCAGCTGCTCGCCTTCCTCGGCCAGGCCCAGGGCGGTGGAGTTGTACTCGATCATTTCGCGCCAGGAGGTGCCCCAGGCGGTTTCCGGGTAGGCAACCACGGGGGCGATTTCGCTCAGGGTGTCGTAGTCCTCCTGGGTCAGGCCGGAGTAGGCGGCCAGGATGACGTCCGGCTGGGTGTCGGCGACGGCTTCGAAGTCGATGCCGTCGTTCTCGTCGAAGAGCACCGGTGTTTCGCCGCCGAGTTCCTCGAGCTTTTCCTCGACCCACGGGAGGATGCCGTCGCCGTCGTCGTCGCCGAAGTTCGCGGCGGCCATGCCCACGGGCACAATGCCCAGGGCCAGCGGCACTTCCTGGTTGGCCCAGTTGACGGTGGCGACGCGCTCGGGCTTTTCATCAATCACGGTGGTGCCGAGGGCGTGTTCGATGGTGACGGTTTCCCAGTCGCCTTCGGGTGCGGCCTGGCTTTCCGCCGGAGTGGAGGCGCAGGCGGCGAGGGATGCGGTGAGCAGGGCGGCGGCTGAGAGCGCAGCGAGTTTGGAGGAGCGCAAGAGTCGTTTCCTTTGATGCAGGTGCGGGCCGGTCCCGGTTGGGCCGGCGGAAGCCTTCCTGCGACGCTCCGGATACGTGCTTAGGGCAGGCTAACCAAGGTAACCCTAAGCGACGTTTGTGGCTGGTGGGAAATTTGGTGACAGAAAGATGTCCTAATTAGCTGCTGGATGGATTTACCCTGCCGCTAGGACCAGTGCACCGGCACCGCGAGCCGGCGCTGTTCCGGGCCTGCCTGCGCGGACACCGGGAGGCCGCGCACCTCCAGGGCACGCAGTTCCAGCCTCCGCAGCAGCAGCTCAACCGCCTGCCGCCCCACCTGGGTCCCATCCACGTCCACCGAGGGCACACCGGAGGAACCCAGTGCACGGGCGATTCGGGCGTCCCCGCTCACCACGAGGTCCTGCGGCACCCTGATGCCGCGCAGCTGCAGGGCATACATGAGTCCCAGGGCGATCGGTGCGGCATAGACCAGGACGGCGGTGGCGCGGGCGGCCAGCACGTCCTCGGCCAGGCGGATGCCGCTCTCGGCCAGCGGGGGCAGCGGGCCAAGGAGCGTCAGCTCAGCCTTGCCTGCCAGGGCATCCTGCACCGCCTGGGCGCGCATGCTGTCCAGCCAGGAACCATCCGGTCCGCCCACGTATACAATCCGGGCGTGTCCCCGGGCCGCGAACTCCGCGGCGAGTTCGCCGAAAGCAGCCGGGGTGTCCGCCAGCACCGAGGGGATACCGGAAAGTTCGCGCTCGATCAGCACGGTCGGCGCCAGGGACTCGGCATGGCGGACCACCTCGGGGCTGGCCTGTGACGCGTTGAGGATCAGTCCGTCCACTTGGCTGGCCAGGCGTTCCAGGCCGGCGTTGCCCGCTGGCGAGACCAGGTTGCTGACGGCGATGGTCAGGTGGTTGCCGGATTCCTCGGCAGCTGCCTGGGCGCCTTCGATGATCGGGGCGAAGAACGTGTTCTGCAGGCTGGGCACCACCAGCGCCAGCAGCCCGGTGCGGCCGCGGGCCAGGGCCCGGGCAATCCGGCTCGGCTGGAAGCCAAGGGAGTCCGCGGCGGCACGGACCCGCTCAATGGTGTCCCTGGCTACCAGTTCCGGCCGGGCGAGGGCACGGGAAGCGGTCGCCTTCGACACGCCGGCCAGCACGGCGACGTCGTCCAGTGTTGCCATCAGTTCCCCCCTCTTCTAGGCCGCAATCATAGCCGTGACGTGGGAACACGACAGCTTGTGAAGTCCGGTAACAATGCTGAAACACGATCCTACTAGGCTAGGGTGCAATCGGTTCCACAACCGGTTTCATCACTCCATTCGAATTCGGGGATATCGCCTTATGCTGCGCAGACCCAAGCTCCTGCTTGCACCGGGGGCCATAGTTCTGGTGCTGGGATTCGCCATCCCCGCACTGGTAATGCTCTTCAGTCCGCCCGGCACCGGCCCGGGTGAAGTCTTCGCCCGTCTCTGGCAGATGCTTGGCGACCCCTACGACCTGGCCATCATTGGACGCACGCTGTTCTTCGGTCTCACGGTTACGGCGCTCTGCATTCTCCTTGGCTTCCCCATCGCGTTCCTGCTGGCCCGGTCCACCTCCCGCTTCGCCGGGGTCTGGCTGGCCCTGGCCATCTTCCCGCTGCTGCTGAGCAACGTGGTGCGCACGTTCGGCTGGCTGGTGATCCTGGGCAGCAACGGTGCCGTTGGCCAGCTCATCGTCTGGCTGGGCCTCAGCGAGCGCGGACCGCAGCTGCTCTACACGCCGCTGGCGGTCATCCTGGGCATGCTGCAGCTGTTCCTGCCGCTGGCGATCATCACCTGCTATTCGGCAATCGCGCAGGTGGACAAGAACCTCGACGACGCCGCCCGCGGCCTGGGCGCGTCCCGCACCCGCACGCTGTGGAGCGTGGTGGTGCCGCTGTCCCTGCCCGGCGTCGTCGTGTCCGCCACGCTGGTCTTTGCCGGCGCGGCCACCGCCTACACCACCCCGTACCTGCTTGGCGGCACCGGACAGCGGGTGCTTTCCACCCAGCTGTTCACCTATTCCTCCGTGACCGTGAACTGGGAAGCGGCCTCGGCCACGGCCCTGATCATGACCGTGCTGGTCTTTGCGGTCTCCGGCCTGTCCTCCGCCCTCGGATCACGTAAGGGGAGGGTCGAATGAGAACCCGTCCAGTTCTGCTCAGCCTCGCGGTGGTCGGCTACCTCGTGATGATCGTGCCGATCGTGTTCGTAGTCCTGACCTCCTTTACCGCCGGACGCTCCCTGGCCTTTCCGCCGTCGGGCTTCTCCCTGCAGTGGTTCGAAAAGGCGCTCTCCTACGCCCCGTTCATGGACTCGCTTGTCTCTTCGCTGCTGCTGGCCGTGGTTGCCACCGTGCTGGCCCTGCTGCTTGGCGTGCCGGCGGCCCTGGCCATTGCCCGCAGCCGGTTCGCGGCGAAGGGCGCGGTCCAGACGTTCTTCGCCTCCCCGCTGATCGTGCCGGAGCTGGTGATCGGGCTGGCGCTGTACCAGCAGCTGGTGATCGCGCTGCGTGCGGACACCTTCTGGGTTCTGCTGCTGGGCCACGTGGTGATCCTCATGCCGTACACCGTCCGGGTCACCGGTTCCACCCTGGTGCTCAGCGACCTCAGCATCGAAGACGCGGCCCGCGGGCTGGGAGCGACGCCGCTGCACACCTTCCGGACCGTGACGCTGCCGCTGATGCGTCCGGGCCTGATCTCCGCGGCGCTGCTGAGCTTCATCACCTCGTTCAACAACGTGCCGCTGTCCCTGCTGCTGCAGAGCCGGGACTTCAGTACCTTCCCCATCACCATGCTGGATTACGTCCAGCAGTCCTACGACCCCATGATCGCCGCCATGTCCACGCTGATCATGGCTGGAACAGTCGTCATCGCCATTCTTGCCGAGCGGACCGTGGGCTTCGCCAAAATCTTCGGAGGTATCAACTCGTGAGCACGCCCGCAGCAGAATTCGTGAACGTGAGCCAGAACTACGGCTCCTCCCTGGCCGTGGACTCCATCAACCTCCAGATCGAGGAAGGCAAGCTCACCACCCTCCTGGGTCCCAGCGGCTGCGGCAAGACCACCAGTCTGCGGATGCTCGCCGGGTACCTGCAGCCCACCGCGGGACAGATCATCATCGGCGGCTCCGATGCCACGCGGCTGCCGCCGGAGAAGCGGAACCTGGGCATGGTCTTCCAGTCCTACGCCCTCTTCCCGCACCTGAGCATCGCGGACAACGTGGGCTACGGGCTGAAGCTGCGCAAGGTCCCGGCCGCCGAGCGGAAGGCCCGCATCGCCGAGTGCCTGGACATGGTGGGGCTGGGGCACCTGGCCAGCCGTAAGCCCAAGGCGCTCTCCGGCGGGCAGCAGCAGCGCGTGGCGCTGGCCCGGGCCATCGCCATCCGCCCGCGGCTGCTGCTGCTCGATGAGCCGCTCTCCAACCTCGATGCCCGGCTGCGCGTGCAGATGCGCGCCGAAATCCGCCGCATCCAGGCCGAAACCGGCCTGACCGTAGTGCTGGTGACGCATGACCAGGACGAAGCGCTGGAAATGTCCGACTCCATGGTGGTGATGCGCGCCGGCAAAATCGAGCAGACGGGTTCCCCGTCCGAGGTCTTCACCGCGCCGGCCAGCCGGTTCGTCGCCGACTTCCTGGGCTACGAGAACTTCCTGGAGCTGCCCGGCCGCGGCCTGGTGACCATCCGCCCGGAGCACCTGCACCTCGCCTCCGCGGACTCGGTGCACGACGCCGGCGGGCTGGATGTTCCTGCTGTGGTCACCTCGGTGGCCTACCGCGGAACGGACGAGATCCTCACCGTGGACGCTGCCGGAACGGTGCTGAAGGTCTCCGTGCACCGCAACTCGCAGACTGCGGCGCTTCCCGCGCTTCGCCCCGGAGACCCGGTGCGGGTCACCGCCTCCGGCGGGGACATCGTGGCACTGCCCGCCGACGTCGTTCCTTCCGCCGCCTAGACCGGACGGGAGCCGCCGGATTGTCCCCCCAACCGGCGCCTTCCGTCCTCCCCCATCCCGTATTGCCCTGAACCTACGCGGCACAGCTGTGCCGGGTACCACCGAAAGGAAATCCCCATGTCCCTCCCCCGCAACCGTGCAGCGAAATTCTCCGTTGCCGCCGTCGCCGCCGCACTGCTCCTGTCCGGCTGCGGCTCGGATTCATCCTCCGACGCCGAGTCCAAGACACTGGTGCTCAGCGCGTTCCCGTTCGGCGCGGAAGCGTTCGAGGAAGCCGTGGTGAAGCCTTTCGAGGAAAAGACCGGCATCACCGTTGAAATCGAGACGGGATCCAACGCGGACCGCCTCTCCTCGCTGGAACTGGCCGGCGGCGACTCCGGTGTGGACGTCATGCTGATGTCCGACTTCTATGCCGCCATGGGCGAAGAGAAGGACCTGTTCCAGGACGTGAACGCGGAGAAGGTGCCCAATCTGGAGAACATCGCGGACTTTGCCGTCTCCGATGACTTCTCCGGTCCGTCCTACAGCTACCAGCTCAACGGCGTGCTGTACCGCACCGGAGACGTCTCCGCTGAGGAAGCCGCCAGCTGGGACCTCTACGGGAACGCCGACTACGCCGGACGGGTGGCCTTCCCGGACATTTCCACCACCGGCGGCCAGCTTTCCGTGACCGGTGTGGCGGACACCTACGGGCAGGACCCGTATGACATCGACGCTGCCCTGGAAGCGATCGGCGGCTGGTCCCCGAACATCCTGAAGTTCGTCTCCTCCTCCACCGAGATCACCAACCTGCTGGTGCAGGGCGAGATTGTTGCCTCCCCCACGCTGAACGGTTTCGCCACGGACCTGATCGAAAACGGCGAGCCGGTGGCCTGGACCGCCACGGATGAAGGCCGCTACATGGCCACCAACCGGGTGCTGATCCCCTCCGGCGCCAAGAACGTGGACGCCGCGCATGAGTTCATCGACTACCTGCTCTCCACCGAAGCGCAGACCGCTTCGGCCGAGCTGGTGGGCGATCTGCCAGTGAACCCGGAGGCCACCGTTCCGGATTCGCTGACGGCCGTGGTGGGCGACATCGCCGAGGATCCGATCGCCGCAGGTTTCTCCACCCTGGACTTCCCCACCATCGTGGCCAACTACGACACCTGGGTTGACCGCTTTGCCCGGGAAGCTTCGTCCAAGTAATTTCCGCGGGTTCCGGTCCCGGCTTTCCGCGCCGGAACCGGAACCCGTCCGTTTTTCCCGCATTGCCGCCTTTTCCTATTTCCCGCATTCTCCGCAGCACTGAAAGCCAGGACGCATGACCACCGAGACCTCTTCCGAGACAACAGCAGCCACCGAGTCCACAGCCCTGCACGAGTTCGCTGCCCGCATTCCGAAAACGGACCTGCACTGCCACCTCATCGGCACCGTGCGTGCTTCCACGTTCGCCGATCTGGCTGCCAAGGCCGGATTGGTGCTGCCGGAGGATCCGGAGATGATCTTCGCGAACATCTCCTCGGTGATGCGGGACTTCACGCCGTATGAGAATGCCCGGATTCCGATTGTGGAGGACTACTCACTGGACCCCTCGGGCGACCGGTATTCGCTCTTCCAGGCCTCTGAGTGGGTCATGCAGGCCCTGACCGAGGCGGAAGACCTGACCCGCATCACCTACGAAGCGTTCGAAGCGGCGCACCGCACCAGCAACACCCGGCACCTGGAACTGTTCATCGATGACGTTCCCCCCGCCCTGAAGGAACTGGGATACGCCGGCTGCATCGAGGCCTACGCGGAGGGCATCCGGCAGGCCGAACGGGACTTCGGCATGAGCGGCCGGCTGATTGTCGGCATCGACCGCAGCAAGGACGGCGCCTACGCCGTGCGCCGGGTCCAGCAGATCCTGAACGCCCCGCATGAGTACGTGGTGGGCATCGGCCTGGACAACCTTGAAACGGCCGGGCCGCCGGAGCGGTTCGAGGCCGCCTACCAGCTCGCCGGCCGGGGCGGGCTGAAGCGCACCGCGCATTCCTCCGAGCACGCTCCGGTGGCTGTCAACACCATCACCTGCCTGGACGTGCTGGGCTGCGACCGGATTGATCACGGCTACTTTGTGATGGAGGACGACGCCGTCATCGCCCGGATGCGCGAGGAGCAGGTCCCGTTCACGGGCATCTTCACCACCTCCCGGCGGTCCTGGCGGCCGTGGCGCCGCGCCTCGATCAAGGCCATGGTGGACGCCGGCCTGAACGTCATCCTTGCCTCGGACGATCCGGGCATGTTCCCCACCACTCTGGCCAACGAATACCGGATCGCCGTGGACGACCTGGGCTTGGACCGGGCCTGGCTGCGGAAGTCCGCGCTGGCCGGCGTGGATGCCTGCTGGCTGCCGGAGCCGGAGAAGGCCGCGCTGAAGGCATCGATGACGGCGGAAATTGACGCGCTGGAGCGGGAGCTGTTCGGCTAACGTTCCTGCGGAGCGTTTCCGGCGGCGGTGCGGCCGCGTGCCCGGGTCAGTCCAGCCCGTCCCGGATGATCGGGCAGGTCATGCAGTGCCCGCCGCCGCGGCCGCGGCCCAGCTCCGCTCCCACAATGGGAATCACCTCAACGCCGGCGTTCCGCAGCGCCGCGTTGGTCTGGGTGTTGCGGTCATAGGTGAACACCACGCCGGGCTCCAGCGCAACGGCGTTATTTGCGCTGTCCCACTGCTGGCGTTCGGTGGCATGGTAGTCCCCGGCGGTCTCCACCAGCCGCAGCTTCCTGTAGCCCATCGCCTCCGCCACCACGTCCACGAAGCGACGGTCCCGCTCATCCCGAACTTCAAGACCGGGGGCCTTGTCCGACGGGTGGATGGTGAACGCGTGGATGCCGTCCACGATCGCCGGATGGATGGTAGCCAGGTCCCGGTCCGCGAAGGTGAACACGGTGTCCAGATGCATTGCGGCACGCAGCTTCGGCATCCCCGCCACCACGATCCGCTCCGCGGCCCCGTCCGCGAACAGTGCCTGCGCCAGCTGGGTGATGGCCTGCCGGGAGGTCCGCTCCCCCATGCCCAGCAGCACGGTGCCGCTGCCCACGGGCATCACGTCGCCGCCTTCCAGGGTGGCCTGGCTCCAGTCCTGTTCGGCGTCGCCCCACCAGATCTTCGATCCGGCGTAGTCGCGGTGGAACCGGTAGATGGACTGCATCAGCAGGGTTTCGTCGTGCCGGGCCGGCCAGTACAGCGGGTTCAGGGTCAGTCCCGAGCCGATCCAGCAGGTGGTGTCCCGGGTGTAGAGGGTGTTGGGCAGCGGAGGCAGCAGGTACTCGGGCCGCCCCTGGGACTCCCGGATCAGCCCGACGTAACCGCTGCGGTAATCCACCGGAAGGTCCGACGGCGTCAGGCCGCCAATGAGGTAGCGCGCGAGTTCCGCTCCTGAAAGCGAATCCAGGAAGGCGCGGACGCCGACAACCAGCCCCAGGCCCACGCGGTTGGGGATGATCTTGCGGTCCAGCAGCCAGGCCCTCGCATCGGGCAGGTCCATGGTCTGGCCCAGCAGGTCATGCAGTTCCACCACCTCGACCCCGCGGCTGGTCATCTTGACCACAAAGTCAGCGTGGTCGCGCTTCGCGTTGTCCACCCACAGGACGTCGTCAAACAGCAGGTCTTCCCGGTTGGTAGGAGTCAGGCGTTCGTGCGCCAGGCCCGGCGCGCAGACCAGGACCTTGCGCAGCTTGCCCACTTCGGAGTGGACGCCGTAGGACGCGGCCGCGCCTGCGGCGGTTTCGGAGGGCATGCTGAATCTCCTTGGTGCTTAGTAAGTAGACTTACGAACATCCTCGCAGAAGGAACCGCGGTCTCCGAATCGGAGGGTGCCTACCGGGCGCCGGCACCCCGCATGGCCGCGTTGGGAACGCCGGCAGGGTTCCGCAGATGCTCCGGTCCCAGCTCGGCCACACTCGTAGCGCCGATCAGCTGCATCACCAGGGTCATCTCCGTCCGCAGGATTTCCAGCGCCCGGTCCACGCCCTGCCGTCCGCCGGCCATCAGCCCGTACAGGTACGCCCGGCCGATCAAGGTGAAGTCCGCACCGGCGGCCAGCGCCGCCACGATGTCCCCGCCGGACATGATCCCGGAGTCCAGGATCAACTGCGCTTCCGGCCCGACGGCGGCACGGATCTCCGGCAGCACCTTCAGTGGAACCGGGGCGCGGTCCAGCTGCCGGCCGCCGTGGTTGGAGACCACGAGGGCGTCCGCACCGCGGGCCAGGACGTCGACGGCGTCGGACGCGGACTGGATGCCCTTCACGATCAGTTTCCCGGACCAGTTCTCCCGCAGCCAGGCCAGGTCCTCCAGGTTCAGCGATGGATCGAACATGGTGTTGACCTGCTCAGCCACCGACGTCCGCTCCCCCTCGAAGTTCGCGAAGCCCAGCGGCTTGGTGGTCAGGAAGTTGAACCACCACTCCGGCCGGTAGGACGCATCGAGGATGGTCTTCGCGGTGAGGGTGGGCGGTAGCGTCATGCCGTTGCGGGTGTCGCGGTACCGCGCGCCGGAGACCGGGGTGTCCACGGTGACGACCAGCGCCCCGAACCCGGCAGCTTCCGCCCGGCGGATCAGTTCCAGGGACCGGGGACGGTCCTTCCAGAGGTAGAGCTGGAACCAGCGGTCGGCGTCGGGCGCTTCCGCGGCGACCTCCTCGATGGACACCGTGCCCATGGTGGAGAGGGAGAACGGAATCCCGAACGACGCCGCGGCCTGCGCTCCGGCCACCTCACCTTCGGCGTGCATCAGCCGTGTCAGGCCGGTGGGTGCGATGCCCACCGGCAGGGCGGCGTGCGCTCCGGCGATCGTGGTGCGCAGGTCCACGGCCGCGACGTCGCGCAGCACGTGCGGGTTGAATTCGACGGCGTCGAACGCCTCCCGGTTCCGGCGCAGCGAGTGTTCGGCGAAGGAACCGCCGTCCACGTACTCGAACGCTGCCGTCGGGACCCGCCGTCGGGCGATGTTCCGCAGGTCCGCGATGGTGTTGGCCTTGGCCAGGCGGGCTCGCCGCCGGTCGGGGTCGAAGGCCTTGAACTGGACGAGTTCGCGGAGTTCGGAGTACTGGGGGATTCGGCGCTTCATGGCTGCTTTCGAAAGGGTGGGATTAGTCAATAACGGTGTCGGCGGCGTCGAGCATGTCCTGCGGAAGGGTGATGCCCATGCGTGCCGCAGCGGACTTGTTGAGCACCAGCAGGGATTCGGTCTGCTTTTCCACGGGCATGCCGGCCGGGTCCTCGCCTTCGAGGATCTTGATGGCCATCAGCGCGGTCTGGTAGCCGAGCTGTTCGTAGTCCAGGCCGTAGGTGGCGACGCCGCCAGCCTCCACGGACGCGGCATCGCCGACGACGAGGGGAATCTGCTTCGTTTCCGCGGCTTCCACCACGCTGTCGATGGCAGCGACCACGTGCGAGTCCGTCGGGACGTAGAGCGCGTCCACGTCCAGGGACTGGGCGGCCTGCTGCACCTCGGAGGTCGCGGAGATGGCGGCCTCCTTCAGTTCCATGCCGAGTTCTTCGGCGGCTTCCCGGGCCAGATCCACCTGGACGCGGGAGTTCACTTCGCCGGAGGAGTAGACGACGCCGATGGTCTTGGCATCCGGGGCGAGTTCCTTGATCAGCGCCATCTGGTCCTCCACCGGGCCGAGGTTGCTGGTTCCGGTGATGTTGGCTCCGGGGGCGTCCCATGAGTCGACGATCCCGGCTTCCACCGGCTCGGTGACGGCGGAGAAGACCACGGGAATGTTGCCTACGGCCTGCGCCACGCTCTGGGCTGCCGGGGTGGCGATGGCGAAGACCAGGTCAAGGTCCGACGACGCGAATCCGGCGGCGATCTGGGTGGCGGTGGCCTGGTCGCCCTGGGCGTTCTGGTAGTCGTACTCCACGCCCTCGCCCTCGGGGTAGCCGTTTTCGCTCATGCCCTTAATGAAGCCTTCGCGGGTGTCATCGAGGGCTTCGATGTCCATGAGCTGGGAGATGCCGATCTTCACCGGGCTGTCTCCCCCGCCGTCGCCGGTTCCTGCGTCCGAGCCGCAGGAGGTGAGAAAGATTCCGGTGGTGAGCAGGGTGGCGGTACCGAGGGTGCTGAGTGAACGCTTCATTGCGCTGCCTTTCGGGTGGACGGGGTGCTGGTGTGGGCTAGGGGTTTCGGGTGGTTCGGGGCTAGAGCGGTCCGGCGTTGTAGAAGGTGCGGATCATGGCTGCGTTGGCTTCAAGCAGATGGTCATGCATGAGCTGCTGCGCTGCTTCGGCGTTGCCGGTGGCGACGGCGTCGAAGATCGCTTCGTGGGCGGTGCGCTCCTCTGTGGAGGAGAAGTGGTCGTGGGCCATGGGCATCAGGTGGTAGAAGCGCATGACCTCGTCGGTGAGGCTGCGGTCCATGGCTGCGGCGCGGGTGTTGCGGGAGGCATGGGCGCAGGTGACGTGGAAGTCGCGGGCGGCGGAGAGCCGTTCTTCGAGGGTGTTGCCGTCCCGGAACTGGTCTTCGATCCGGGCACGGAGTTCGGTGACGAGTTCGGCTGTGACGTTGCGGGCCGCTGCGGCCACCAGCGGCGGCTCGAGGATGAGCCGCAGGTCCATGACTTCGCGGACGTCGTGGAAACTGAGGCTGCGCACCATGTAGCCCTTGCGCGGCAGCACGCTGACCAGGCCTTCGACGGTGAGCATCTGCAGTGCTTCGCGGACAGGCGTCTTGGAGACGCCGTATTCGCGGGCGAGATCGGGCTCCGTGAAGATCTGTCCCGGGCGCAGTTCGGCGCGGATGATCTGCCGCCGGATCATGCTGCGGATCCGTTCGGGCTGGGACTGAGCGGCTGCTTCTTTCGCGGCCGGCGCGCTGCCCGCTGGCAGCGGGTGGACGTTGTCGGCGGGCGTCATGATGTGACCTGCATGACAAAGATGCTACAGATATATCTCAGAGATACAAGAGAGCCGGGGACTGTGACGTGCCGTGAAAAAGCCGGGCCGCCCCTTCGAACGGCCCGGCTGCGTGAGCGAAATCCTTAGAGCTCCGCAGTCACCTTCCACGAGGAGTGGATGGCCCCGTGGATGTAGTTCACCGCGCCGGCGTCACCGACGACGTCGCAGGGGATGCCCGCGTTCCGCAGCTCGTCAGCGAGCGGTGCTGCCGACGTCGTGCCGTCTGCGTAGACCACCATGGCGGCGGGTGCGGAGAAGGACTCCTCCCCCACCGTCCATTCCACGGACTTCTCGGTGATGCGGGTGATCACGGCGTTGCGGTGGATCTGCACGCCGTGCTTCTTGGCGTCGCTGACCGCGGTCCAGCGGCGCGGCATGGCCAGCGGCAGGCCGAGCTGCTGCTTCTCGTGCAGCAGGGTGACGCGGCGTCCGCGTTCGGCGAGGAACTCGGCCAGTTCCAAGCCCACCAGGGAGCCGCCGATCACCACTACGTCCTTGCCCATGGGCAGCCAGAACTTGGTGAACTGGCGGACGAACTCGGGGCTCTTGGTCACGCCGGAAAGCCGGCCCATCTTGCCCAGGGTGCTCAGCACGGCACCGGCTTCCTCGGCTGTGGCGGTGCCGAGCATCATGGCGCGCAGGGTGTCGCCGGTCTGCACGATCGGCAGGTCACCGCCCGGGAAGTCCGGCTTGGGGCGGACGGCGCCGGTGGCCACGATGACGTGGTCCGGGTTCAGCGCGCGGATGGTTTCGACGGTGGCCGGAGTGTTGAGTTTGACCGCGATGCGCAGTCGCTTGATCTCGGCCTTGAACCAGCGCATCAGGCGCTCGTTGTCCGGCGTCGTCATGGTGGAGAACCACATGGTGCCGCCCAGGCGGTCGGACTTGTCGATCACGGTGACGCGGTGGCCGCGTTCGGTGAGTACGCGCGCGCTTTCCAGACCGGCAGGGCCGGCGCCGACGACGAGCACGTGCTTGGCTTGCGAGGCGGGTTTGAGCGGGAGCACGGCTTCGTTGCCGAGGGCGGGGTTGACGGCGCAGAAGGGGGTGTCGTCGAAGAAGTTCTCCGCGACGCAGAGGTAGCAGTTGATGCAGGGGCGCACCTCGCTGAACCTGCCCTCGCGCAGTTTGTTGGGCAGTTCGGGGTCGGCGAGGAGCTGGCGGCCCATGGCGGCATAGTGGATCTTGCCTTCGGCGATGGCCTTTTCGGAGATCTCCGGAAGCATACGGCCGACGGCGATGACCGGGACATTCACCGCTTCCTTGATCGCGGCGGCGTTCTCCAGGTAGGCGCCCACCTTGTTGGGCAGCGGGCCGTCGGTGAAGTTGTCGAACGGGTTCCGGCCCCAGCCGGTGACGTGGATGGCGTCTGCGCCGGCTTCCTCGAACAGCTTGGACGCTTCGATCGCTTCGGCGCGGGTGAGGCCGCCTTCCTGGCCGTATTCTTCGCCGGCGACGCGGACCAGGATGGCCAGCTTATTGCCGACGCGTGCCTTGACGGCGGCGATGACTTCGCAGGCCAGGCGGGCGCGGTTGGCGAGGGATCCGCCGTAGGCGTCGGTGCGCTTGTTGTCCCGCTGGTTCAGGAAGACACCCAGGATGTAGCCGTGGGCGGCGTGGATCTCGATTGCGTCGGCTCCAGCCTTCGCGATGCGTTCGGCGGCGTCGGCCCAGGTCTGGATCAGCCAGTCGATGTCCTCCTGGGTCATCTCCTTGTAGGTGGTCTGCTTGCCGGCGGTCGCGGCACCCATCTTGCCGAGTTCTTCCCGGGTGCAGTCGGCCAGTGCGGACATGTCGTAGGTGTAGTCCTGCGGGTTCGGCGCGAGGACCGCGCGGTCATTGGCGACGTCGACACGGGCTACCTTGCCGTGGTGCGTGGACTGGATGCAGAGCTTGCTGCCTGCCGCGTGGATCGCATCTGCGAGGGCTTTCAGACCGGGAATGTACTTGTCATCGGAGAGCCCCGGTTCCTTCATCGACGCCGCGCCGACGGGGAACGCAATGGCGCAGGCTCCGGTGATGATCAGGCCTGCACCGCCTTTGGCGCGGGCAACGTAGTGGTCAATCTCCGTCTGTTCGATTTCGCCGTGCTCGGAGACGTTCATGTCCATGGCCGGCAGAACGATGCGGTTGGGGGTTTCCATCGGACCGATGCGGCCGGTGGCCATCAGGTGCGGGAAAGCTTTGGTGCTCATAGTTCAATTTTAGTCGTGTTGTTTACGCCGTATACACGGATTCGCGGGTGCAGGGATGTGTTCTGTGCGACAGGCACGTGGGCGCCTGTGACAAACGTCGGTGCGCGGGCGCGCTACTCCTGCGGTCGGAACCGAGAGAGGAAAATGCGTTCGAGCGGGATGTCCGTGGGGCCGCGCTGCTGGGCAGGTTCACGCAGTACATCTTGCTGGATCCAGCACAGCGTCGGCGGGCTCGTCCGGTTGCCCGGGGCTGACGAGGCGAAGGAGCCATCCGGCGTGGCAGAGAGGCCGCTTAGCGGCATCACCGTCATTCCGAAGCCGAGCAGCGTCGGCGGACCGTCAACTAACGCCAAGTGTCCTGATTCCATGAGCCCAACGACACTAGAAGCCAGCTTGCTGCGGCGCTCGTCGCTCCGCCAGTTTCTACACACCCCCTTCAGTTGCCCAACCTGCCCCGCTAACTTTGACCAGCAGGCTCCCGAGCCCGATCATCGCTCCAGGGGCGGTTCCATGCTCTAACTAAGGCGTCATGGAGAAGGAACGTATACCTAGTACTGAAGCCGCCCCCGGAAGTTTGGCGGAAGACGAAGTCAGTGTGTCGCCCGTTCTGTATGCCGATTCCCCCAGTTTCGAACATCTGCTTCAACAAACTACGAATCTGACTAGGACTGAGCTCCCCATCAAGTTCTTTAGTCATATAATCAAAATTAAACCGCCTAGATGGTGCAGTCCGGAGCGCATCCTTGAAATTGCCGAGCTGTCTTGCATGGCCTGTAGGCAGTATGCCTGCGAGATTATCGAAAATCTCGCCCACAAAATACTCCGAGCAATAGGTATTCACAGCCCTTAATGCATTCGCTTGAGGAACTGGCCCGCTTCTCTTAAACTCTCGCTGAAGGTGCGTTAGTAGAGCGACAAGATCCCTGGGCAACAATCTCGTATTATCCAAAAGATACTCGGCCATCTCAGTGTGTGGCCCCTTCGAAAAAGGTTTCTTTAAATACTGACTTACAATATTTGTGACTTCCGGTTTACTCACTTGCGCTTTCCGGGTCACCAAATCCCATAGTTCATTTCTCGCACCGATACCGTTCTTGTGCCAATCAAGATAGACGGAATGGGTTTTTAGTTTGTTGATTTCTGGCCCGGGAAGAACATCAAGGATGTCGGATCGCACTGCGGTAAGAATTCTGATAGGCAGATCAACGCGACTTAGTTCTTTGTTCACGCTGCTCATAGCCTGCATCAACCCAGCCAAGGACGACCACTCATTGTCTGCTTCAAAAAAGAATGAATCCAGTCCGTCTATCGAGACAATGTGACGACTTGAGGTAGTGACTGCGAGAATCTCCGATCTGATGTAAGCACTCATCTCCAGCGGACTTATATATGTTTCATTGAAACGATTTTCAACGCTAAAGATTTTGGCATCAATCTTGAGCGTACCGCCAGTCCATCTGCTTACTCGCGATAGCCAGTCCCCCTCAATATACCCTCGCTCCTTGAGGGATTTTATCATCTTAACAAAGGAAGACTTGGCTGTTATGCCTTCATCTTTGCTAAGAGATTCAGCGATTCTAAGCCAGAGCAGGAACTCCCATGAGGACTGCGCCCTTGAGCTTCCAACCGATAGACCCGAACTGATCGTGGTTATGTCTACAATCGGGAAAGTATTTAGATTCCAGTAAGAAAAGAAACGGTCATGGCGCTCCTCCCATGACAGGCGGATATGCTCTAAGACGGCTGATTTACCGGACCCTTTTGGTCCAATCACGAGCCAAATGTGTCCTTGAGTCGCACCGTATGCAGCATTCTTATAGTCGAAGTACCCATTTGTGAGCAGCAGGGGTTCATCGTTTGCCTCTTCACCCGCATCGAGCTGACCGAAATGGAGATCTTTCAGGGGCGGGAGTTGAGTATGCATGATGGGAGTGTATCCGATGCCTCAGCTTATTCATATACACAACTTTTACGTCGCGGTATATATGCAGCTATCCTGCCAATTCTCGAATCCTCTTCCCTGGACCGTGATAGTGCTGTCCTTGATTAGTGTCAAAGCTCGCTGATCTAGTTCCTAGGAGCGCGGTAGCGTCCGGCTTTGGACGGGTTCCCCTCACGACGTGAGCATCGGCACCGAACCGCGAGACGTTCTAAGGCCTAAGTATGATGAAAAGACCAAACCAGAGCCACCACTGACCAAGCCGATAACGTGCCTGGGGACGTTCGTATGTATAGAAGGGGCCGAGCACAGGGACAACATGATTCCACTGCGCAGCACGACCTGTTCATAGCCTGGAGTTGGCTTGATGCACTCACTTCCTCTCATCGTCAGTTTCCATCATGCGACCATCGTGGCGAATCGACGTGTCTAGCGATTTTGTAGCCGGCTTCACACCCCTCGGTCGGGCGGAGTACTGCACCCGACCGAAACTCTGGGGCCAGACGATGGAGGACGCTACCGGGAACAGCCGAACATCTGCAGGAAGAGCGATCTCCCGATCAAGTGGCCACGTTGGGTCGCCGAGGACAAAACGTAGACTTCCCACTCGGCCCGACAACCACAAGCGGCATTGCGTAGCCTATGTAGTGCGGCGTACCACTTTTATCACCTCACGGTATCGGGGGATCTCATGGCGCTCTGGCTCCTAATATCGCTCTCTAGTTCGCCCAGGAGTAGCAGTCAGCCATGGCAGATGTGCGGCGAGGAGAGGGATGGCCATAGTTGCATGACATGAGAGCGTGAGCTCCCTCATGTAACGGTTTAGCCACACGCGAGCTGGACACAACACGTCTTCTACGCTAGGAAGCCGGTAGCTCTGCTGCTATACAGTTGGAGCATGCAACGCACGGTCCCCAGCTCTTCTGTCACGTACACCATGATTGACCTATTCGCCGGCGCGGGCGGACTGTCCGAAGGGTTGCGAGAGTCTGGGTTCACTAGTCTGTATGCCAACGAGGTTGTGGAGCGGTACTCAGAGACCTTTAGGGCCAACCACCCGGATGTCCTTGTAGACAATCGTGACGTCCGGCAAGTAGACGCGTCCCAGGTGCGGGAACAGCTGGGACTAGCTCGTGGAGAATTGTCACTAATTGCGGGAGGGCCTCCTTGCCAAGGGTTCAGTGTCAACGCACCAGTTCGCAGTAAAGATGACTACCGCAATCACCTCTTCCGCGACTTCCTGCGCTTTGTAGATGAATTCTTGCCGACTGCCGTACTGATCGAAAACGTCCCAGGATTGGTATCTTTCGAGAACGGCGCTACGCTCGCTGCAATCATTCAGGCTCTAGAAGAACTCGGTTATAACGCAGATGTTCGTATACTCTACGCGCCGCTGTATGGAGTACCTCAGACACGGTGGAGAACCATAATCTTGGGCTTCCTCGACGGAGATCCTCGAGACGCCTTCCCGAATCCCACTCATAGCGCTCCCATGCGTGTCAATTTCACCAGCACATTCCGAGGGCAGAATATCGTTGTCATGCCGGCAGAAAACGATTTGAAACCCCATACGAGCGTGCGGGACGCAATCGGGGATCTGCCAGCCCTCGTCAACGGAGAATCAGGGGACCCCGTGAAGGAATACGCCAGCCCGGCACAGAACCTGTACCAACAGAGACTGCGTTCGCGTTCTACCGGCGTTATGAACCATGAGGCTGCACGCTTGGGCCAGGTTAACATTGAAAGACTTCAGCACATCCCCCCAGGCGGTAACTGGACCAACATTCCGACGGAGCTATTACCAGCCGGTATGAAACGGGCACGTCGGTCGGACCACACGAAACGCTACGGACGATCACTTCCAGACGCTCTATCGTCTACGATCCTTACCAAATGTGATCCGCATTGGGGTGCCTACTTCCACTACAGCCAGGACCGTATATTCACGGTACGTGAAGCTGCGAGGATACAGTCGTTCCCTGACCACTATCTTTTCAAAGGATCGAGAATTGAACAATACGAACAGGTAGGGAACGCGGTCCCACCGCTACTCGCCGCCGCGGTAGGTGCTAGTATCCGTGCCACGATTGCTTCAAGCAGGTTGCCCCTGGCGGTATAGTGGAGGGATGTCTCATGTTTCTGAGTTTTTCGGTTTTCCGGTAACGGATGTAAGTGCGGCTGCTATTGGCGCAGCCAGAAATCTATATTGTCCGTTCCTTGACCGGACTTGCGTTAAGACGCTAAGTGACGGACTCATTTCCGGAGCATGCGCAATAAAACCCGCAAACAGTCCTGCTGTCATATGCTGCCCGAATCGACTTTACGCCGAAAACTACAGTTTTCTTCTGGACGTTGCCGCGAGGGCTTTCCCGGCTGGGCTGGAACTCGTCCCCGGGCCTGGGGCGCTGACGAATGCCCAGGAACGAGGGCAACAAGTTATAGGGGTTTTTGGAAAGCGCTGGGGAGGCGAACTGCGCCTCCCCCAACGTTCAGGAGTTGGGAACTACTTCGTGGACTGGATACTAGCGCTTGTCGATCCCGTGGAGGGGCTCACCGAATTTGTGGCGGTTGAGGTGCAGACGATCGACACTACTGGAAATTATCGGGCCAGTCGGACAGCACTCTTGGAGAACCGCGAGATTGCGAAAAGTTCAGCCGGCCTAAACTGGGAAAATGTCAACAAGAGGATTTTACCACAGCTCATATACAAAGGACAGGTCCTGCAGCGCGAAGAGGGATGCAAAAAGGGCTTGTTCTTTGTCTCGCCAACCCCCGTATACGACAGGGTCATGCGCCGCCTTGGGGGCGAAGAGGGACTAACCAAGTATCACCTTCAACCTGCGTCAATCACTTTCATGTCGTACGATTACGGTGATTCTTCTCCACAATCGTCGGGCCAACCCATGCCTCTCAACCTTGATCTCGTGCACAGTACGACTGTCTATAAAGTTCAAGAACGCTTCAACAACGTAGAGCTGCCATCACCGAATGTTTACCGGGACGCCATCATTCGCAGCTTCTCATAATGGACAATGAGCTTCACGGGTCCGCGGCTAATTTGGGCACCCGTCCCAACAGAGTTAACTGACAAACTCTGGGGCTAGAATTGTCCCCATACAATCGAACTTTATGGTGCCACCAATCGGGCAGTTAGAGCGATTCGCGAAGGATTCCTGATACGCTGCACCGATTCCCGGCACCCGCGAAACCGGTGTACCAGCGCTCTCTGCCACACCGAGGTACTTCGGAGATCCGTAAAATTGCTCTGAGCCACTGTTCTGCAGACGCTACCACCATCGTTGACGAAAAAGACCAATTACCCCTCCCGGTCGCTTGCCAGCGCCGGTAGCACTTGTGGTCAGCGCCCGTTGAGCATCTGTTCGTTCCCCTTTTCGTGAGCCCATTGAACACCGCGGTGTCGTGACTCACTTTTAGCCTGTCCCAGCGACAACTACGGCGACCGCCCTCGTCCGCAGGACGGCCGCCCTCGTTGCCCGGCAGCCTACCCGCCCCCGCCTACCGTGCGCTCCTCCCCCGCCGGGCGAACCCGACGGCCACGGCCAGCAGCAGCACCAGGCCCTTGATGACCTGCTGCCACGCGGCGTCCACGGACAGGATGGACAGGCCCTGGTTCAGCACACCCATCACCAGGCCGCCGATCACCGCACCCACCACCGTGCCCACACCGCCCTGCACCGACGCGCCGCCGATGAACACGGCAGCAATCGCATCGAGCTCGAAGCCCTGCCCGGCCGAAGCCACGGCACCGCCGGCACGCGCCGTGCTCACCACGGCAGCCAGCCCGGCCAGAAAGCCCATGTTCACGAACACCATAAAGTTCACCCAGCGGGTTTTGACCCCGGACATCATGGCCGCGTGCAGGTTCCCGCCCATCGCGTAGATGTGCCGGCCGAACACGGTCCGGTTCAGCAGGAACGAGTACGCCAGCACCAGCCCGGCCAGGATGATCAGGATGATCGGCGTCCCGCGGTTGTACGCCAGCAGGTAGCAGAGGTACATGATCGCGGCGACGGCCACGGCGTTCTTGAACACGAACGACGCCGTGCGCTCCCGCGGCAGGTCAAGCTTCCGCAGGTCATTGCGCGCCTTGAGCTGCTGCACCACCAGCGCCACGGAGGCAAGCGCCCCGATGCCGAGCGTGAGCAGGTCCGGCGTGCCGGTAGTCGGCAGCGTGCCGGAGCCAATCGCGTTGAACGGCCGCGGCAGGCCGGAAATGGTTCCACCGGTGAGCAGGATGAGCGCGACGCCGCGGAACACCAGCATCCCGGCCAGCGTCACGATGAACGCGGGTATCCCCACGAACGCCACCCAGAACCCCTGCCACGCCCCGATCGCGGCACCCACCACCAGGGACAGGATGACGGCAGCCCACCAGGGCATACCCCAGCTGTTCATCGCCAGCGCCGCGATCGCCCCCACGGTCGCGACCACCGACCCCACGGACAGGTCGATATGCCCGGCGATGATCACCATGACCATGCCGATCGCCAGGATCAGCACGTACGCGTTCTGCTGGATGAGGTTGCTGACGTTGCCCGGATACAGCAGCCGCCCGCCGGTGAGCACCTGGAACAGCAGCACGATCACCACCAGCGCGGCAAGGATGCCGTACTGCTGCAGGTCGATCCGCATCCGTTTCCGGCTGGTGCCGCCCGCAGGCGGCGGGGCAGGCGTCTTGGCCTGTTCAGGAGTTGTTGTGGTCACGTCCCTTGCGTCCCTTCACTTCCAGCGGATGTCGTTCGGACGGAGCCGGGAGCGGCGTCCGTGGCCCCGGTTCCGATCCTGGCGGCCGTCATATGCCGCATCAGTTCTTCCTGCGTTGCTTCGGCCCTTGGCACCTCGGCGGTGAGCCGGCCTTCGGCGATGGTGTAGATGCGGTCGCAAAGCCCGATCAGCTCCGGCAGCTCACTGGAAATAACGACGACGGCCTTCCCCTGCGCGGCCATCTCGTTGATGATTCCGTAGATCTCAAACTTGGCGCCGACGTCGATGCCCCGGGTGGGTTCGTCCAGGATCAGCACGTCCGGCCCCGAGTAGATCCACTTGCTCAGCACCACCTTCTGCTGGTTTCCGCCGGACAGGTTCGCCACCACGGCGGCCACGGTCGGGGTGCGGATGTTCATTTTCTGCCGGTAGTCATCGGCCACCGAGTATTCGCGGTGCTTGTCGATCACACCCAGCCGGGCGAGCTTCCCCAGAGCCGCGGCGGACACGTTCACCACCACGGAACCGATCAGGTTCAGCCCGTACCGTTTGCGGTCCTCGCTGACGTACGCGAGTCCGTGCCGGATCGCTTCCCCCACCGAGCGGGTCTGGATTTCGACGCCGTCCTTGAACACCCGCCCGGATACCCCGGTTCCCCAGGACCGGCCGAAGATGCTCATCGCAAGCTCGGTGCGCCCGGCACCCATCAGCCCGGCAAACCCGACGATCTCCCCGGCCCGCACGTTAAAGGACACGTCATTGACCACCACGCGGTCCACGTCGATCGGGTGGTGGACAGTCCAGTCCTCCACCCGGAACTTCTCCTCGCCGATCTGCGGGTTCCGGTCCGGGAACTGGCTGTCCAGCGGGCGTCCGACCATGGCCCGGATGATCCGGGTTTCAATCTCCTCCGAATCCTCCACCGGGAAGGACTCGATGGTCTTCCCGTCCCGAATCACCGTGACGGTGTCCGCGATGGCACGGATTTCCTTGAGTTTGTGGGAGATGACAATCGAGGTGATCCCGCCCTCGCGCAGCTGGTCGATCAACCCCAGAAGGTGCGCCGAGTCACCGTCGTTCAGTGCCGCCGTCGGCTCATCCAGGATCAGCAGCTTCACCTCCTTGGACAGCGCCTTGGCGATCTCCACCAGCTGCTGCTTGCCGACGCCGAGCTCGAGGATCTTCGTGGCCGGGTTCTCGTCCAGGCCGACGCGTTTGAGCAGCGCCGCGGCCTGCAGGTTGGTCTGGTTCCAGTCGATCACCCCGCCGCGCTGCACCTCGTTGCCCAGAAAGATGTTCTCCGCGATGGACAGGAACGGGCTGAGCGCCAGCTCCTGGTGGATGATCACAATCCCGTCCCGCTCGCTGTCATTGATGGAGCCGTAACGCACTTCCTGCCCGTCCAGGGAGATGGTGCCCGAGTAGCTGCCGTGCGGGTAGACGCCGCTGAGCACGTTCATCAGCGTGGATTTGCCGGCCCCGTTTTCGCCGCAGATCCCGTGTACTTCACCGCGCCGGACGGCGACGGACACGCCGTCGAGCGCGCGGACGCCGTTGAACTCCTTCACGATGCCGTCCATTGACAGGATGACGTCCTGATCGATCATTTCTTGCCTGTTCTGTCCGGAGGGTGCGGGACACGACGACGGCAGTCGCCGTCGTGCCCCGCGGGGCTGGGTGCCCTAGAGTCCGACGTCGCCGGCCTCCACGAAGCCGGAGTCCACCAGCTTCTCCTGCACCTGGTCCTTGACCACTACCTGCGGTTCGAGGATGTAGGTGGGGACCACCTTCACGCCGTTGTCGTAGGTTTCGGTGTCATTGACGTCCACCTCTTCGCCGTTGACGATCTGCTCGATCATGGTGTCCACCTGGGCACCCAGTTCGCGGGTGTCCTTCCAGACGGTCATGGACTGCTGGTCCGCGAGGATCGCCTTGATGTTCGCGACGTCGCCGTCCTGCCCTGTGATCACCGGCCAGTCGGTGCCGGGGGTGTAGCCGGCACTGGACAGCGACTGCTCGATGCCGAGCGCCAAGCTGTCATTCGGGGACAGCACGACGTCGACCTTGTCGCCTCCGGTGTAGAAGGACTGCAGGCGGTTGTCCATTTCCGCCTGCGCGTCCGCCGAACCCCAGCCGAGGATGCCGATGGACGCCCAGTCATCATTCGAGGCCGGGGACTTGCCGGAGGGAACCACCAGCTGGCCGCTCTCCACGTAGGGAAGCAGCACATCCCAGGCGCCGGAGAAGAAGAACTTGGCGTTGTTGTCATCCGGGCTGCCGGCGAACGGTTCGAGGTTGTACGGGCCCTCGCCGTCGGCCAGGCCCAGCTGCTCCTCGATGAACTCGCCCTGGAGCTGGCCCACCTTGTAGTTGTCAAACGTGGCGTAGTAGTCCACGGCGTCGGTCCCGTTGATCAGCCGGTCATAGGCGATCACGGTGACGTCCTGGCTCTTGGCGTCCTCCAGGACCGGGCCCAGGGTCTCTCCGTCGATCGCGGCAACCACCAGGATCTTGGCGCCGCCGGCCACCTGGTTCTGGATCTGGGAGATCTGCTGGTCTGTCTTGTCATCGGCGTACTGCAGGTCAACGGTGCAGTCCCGGGCCTCGAGGTTTTCCTTCAGTCCTTCGCCGTCATTGATCCAGCGTTCCAGGCTGCGGGTGGGCATGGAGATGCCCACGTTGCATTCGACGCCGTCGCCGCCTTCGCTGTCACTGTTCGTGGTGCCGGCGGGGGCGCAGGCCGCCATGCCTGCTGCCAGGCCGAATGCCAGGAAGACGGCCGAAACATTCTTTCTTCTGCTCATGGTCGAACCTTTGAAAAGGATCCTGCCGCCGGCAAGGAACTGCGCGGCGAGACTGCGGGAAACATCCTCGTGACCCGGACGGCTGGATCGAGCGGATACAACGCTGTAGCGCCCTGCCGGTACCCCTACCGACAATTTGTAGGCGAGCACAACATATGCCCGTGACGTGGATCACGGCAAGGGGTTTCCGGAACGTTATGCAAACGCAATGCGTGGGTTTGGGGAGGTTTTGCGGGCTGCGGGGTTGCAGTGTTGGGGCGCGAGCGCTCGGTGGGGCGGGCGGCGCTGGGGCTGCGGCGGTGAGCCGGTAGGATCCGGCGCGAGCGTGGGCGGTAGGGGCGGGCGGCGCGGCCGCGAGCGGGAAGGCGGGCGGCGCGCGTGGGCGGTAGGGGCGGCGGCGCGGCCGCCAGCGGGAAGGCCGAGTAATGGCATGCATGGGCTGCCGGCGACGCTGATCCCCTTCGGAGAATCCTTTGTCGCAATAACGCTCTTATCAGAGTCAGGAATTCATCCTCTGCTGCAATAACGTCCCCTCCACCGAGCGAGAGCAGCGTTATCGCCACACACGACGCCCTCGAAAAGCTCCCAAGCAGCGTTATCGCCACACACGATGCCCCCGAAAAGCTCCCAAGCAGCGTTATCGCCACACACGATGCCCCCGAAAAGCCCCCAAGCAGCGTTATCGCGACACACGATGCACCTCCACCCGCTGAAGCACTCGCCCAGCACTCGGCTTGGCTCGAGAAGGCCGCTTGGGACGTTCGTCAAGAGCAAAAACACACATTTGCCCCAAGAACCAGAGACGCAGGGAATCTCCGCCGCAGCGCCGCAGGCTAGCCCGGCCAGCCCAGCCAGCCCAGGGCCACACGGCGTAACATCCCCTGACTTCTCCCAGATTCAGCTCATAGGGTGGGTGCTTGACTCCGGCCACTCCAACCGAAGGATCCGCATGTCACCCGCTGCCACCGCAGACACCACCAAGTCCACCGCAGAGACCGCCAAGACCATCGACGCCGCCACCCTGAAGTCCCTGCTCGAGGACAACCCGAACCTCACCGTCATTGACGTCCGCAACCCGGCAGAGTTCGAGTCCGCGCACATCGCAGGTGCCCACAACATTCCCCTGCCACTGCTCTCCGCGCACACCGTTGAGCTGGCCGCCCGGCTGCAGGACGGGGTCGTGCTGATGTGCCAGTCCGGCGTCCGTGCAAAGCAGGCGCAGGAACGCCTGGCAGCAGCCGGACTGCAGGGCGGACAGGTGCTCACTGACAGCGCCGCCGACGTCGAAAAGGCCGGCGGCGCCGTGGTCCGCGGCCGGCAGGTCTGGGGCATGGAGCGCCAGGTGCGTTTTGCGGCGGGCAGCCTCGTGGGCCTCGGCCTGCTTGCCGGACGCATCGCGTCGCCGAAGTTCCGGGTCCTGGCCGGCGGTATCAGCGGCGGTCTGGTGTTCTCAGCCCTCTCCAATACCTGCGCCATGGGCAAGGCCCTGGCCTACCTGCCGTGGAACCAGGGCGCCTCGGAGCCGTCCTGGGAAGAGATCCAGGCAAAGCTGGACCGCTAAGGCCAAGAACAGCGGGAGCACGCGCCCCGGCTCCTGTTCGTTCAATGCTCGGCCGGCGGACTTACGGGCCCGCAGACACGGTCGGAACGCTCAGGCCACCGGCGGCGCCTGCCAGGCGAAGCCGGTGGCCTGCTCGAACGCCCGGGCCACCTGCAGCAGCTCAAAGTCCTCGTTGTGGTTCATCACCATCTGCATCCCCACGGGCAGTCCGCCGGAACTGAACCCGGCGGGCATGGACAGCGCCGGCAAGCCGGTGGCGGAGATGACGCAGGCCGCCCGCATCCAGTCCAGATAGGTCTCCATCCGCACACCGTTGACCGTCTCCGGCCAGCGCAGCCCAGCGTCGAAGGGCAGCACCTGTGCAGCAGGCGCCAGCAGGACGTCATAGTTCCCGAAGAAGTCCTGCACAGCCAGGTGCAGGCGTGTGCGCGCCGCGGCAGTCGCTGCGAAATCCTCCGCGGTGAGTGCCAGCCCCTGGTCCACGTTCCAGTGCACCTCCGGCTTGACCGCTTCCCCGTGCTCGCGGACCAGTGGGCCAAAAGCGTGCACAAACTCCACGGCGCGGGTTTTCCGGAAAACGGTGTCCGCGTCCCGCAGGTCCGGGCACGCCTGCTCCACCCCGGCGCCGAGCTGTTCGAAAACGGCCAGCTGCCCCTGCAGTACAGCCAGTACCTCCGGTTCCACCGGAATGCCCAGCCCAAAGTCCGGCGTCCAGGCCACGCGCAGCCCGGTCAGGTCCCGGTCCAGCGGCCGGGCGAAGGACTCCGCGGCCAGGGCTGCCTCCGGCGGACGCCGGTGGTCCGGTCCGGCGACGGCGCGGAGCATCAGCGCGATGTCCGCCACCTCCCGGGCCATGGGTCCGCTGCGGGACAGCCAGCTGTACACGTCCTTTGCCGGCCAGGACGGCACAGTTCCGGCGGAGGGACGGAACCCCACCACGTTGCAGAACGACGCCGGGATCCGCAGCGATCCACCCATGTCACTGCCGTCGCTGATGGCCTGGATCCGTGCGCCCAGCGCGGCCGCGGCTCCCCCGCTGCTGCCGCCGGCGCTGCGGTCCGGGGCGTACGGGTTGGTGGTGGTGCCGAAGACTTCGTTGAAGGTGTGCGACCCCGCCGCGAACTCCGGAACGTTGGTCTTACCCGTTGTTACCACGCCGGCCGCTTTCAGACGGGCAATGATCAGGTCATCCTCCTGGGGCACAAAGTCCCGGAACAGCGGCGACCCCTGCGTTGTGCGCAGCCCCCGCGTGGCGTGGGTGTCCTTGTGCGTCATCGGCAGCCCGTGCAGCAGCGGCAGCTCCCGTGCGTCCGTTTCCATGGTCCGCTGGTCCGCGGCCCGCGCGGCCTGCCGCGCCGCATCGGCGTCGAGGGTCACGACGGCGTTGATCGCCGGATTCGCGGACTCAATCTGTTCCAGATGGGCATCCAGGGCCTCCCGGGCGGACACGGTCCGGTTCCGGATGGCCGCGGTCAACTCAACTGCGGACATGTCCTGGATTACTGAGGTGCCTGCCGCTGCTGCCATATCTAACTCAGTTCGCCGGCACCGGCACCGGCCCCGGTGCGCCCCAGAATCGCGGCCAGGGCGGCGGTGAGTCCGGTTCCGAGTGTCGGTTCAACTTCCGGGGCGAACTCCGGCGAGTGGTTCCCTGCCACGTCTTCCCCGGCTTCCAGCCGGTCCGCCCGGGTGGAGCCGAACATCCAGTACACGGACGGCACACCGATGGCATCAGCCAGCAGCCCGAAGTCCTCGCTGCCCATCACCGGGGGCACCACGCGGACGTTCTCCTCGCCCAGCGAACCGCGGATTGCCTCGATAACCCCGGCGGCGGCGTCGGGCTCGTTGTAGCAGCGCGGGAAGCTGGAGATTTCCTCGACCAGCGGTTCGGGAGCGCCCGACGCCGCTGCCTCCGCAGCGAGGATGCGCCGCAGGGCGCCGAGCACCTGCTCGCGGACCGCGGGTTCGAAGCTGCGCACGTTGAGCGTGAACTCGGCGCTGCCCGGAATGATGTTTTCCTTCAGGCCGCCGTGGAAGGTGCCCACGGTGATCACGGCGGATTCGCGGGCGGGCACCTCACGGCCCAGGATGGTCTGGATCCGCACGATCATGTGGGCGCCCAGCACAATCGGGTCAATCGACTTCTCCGGCTGCGAGCCGTGTGCCTGCTTGCCAAGCACGGTGACCCGCCAGGAATCCGCCATGGCCATGGCGGTGCCGCTGCTGATCTCGATTCCGCCGGCGACGCCGGGCCACACGTGCTGGCCATAGATCACCTCGGGCTTCGGAGCACGGTCCCACAGTCCGTCCTCCACCATGGCGCGGGCACCGGCGGCGGTCTCCTCCCCGGGCTGGAAGATGAACACCACGGTTCCGGCCCAGGCCCCGGGGGTACGGGCCAGCAGTTCCGCGGCGGCGAGCGCCACAGACATGTGGGTGTCATGGCCGCAGCCGTGCATCACAGGCACCGCGGTGCCGTCCTCCAGGGTGCCGGTGGCGGTGCTGGCGTACTCCAGGCCGGTGTTCTCCCGAATGGGCAGTCCGTCGGTGTCTGCCCGGTAGCCCACCACGGGTCCCTCGCCGTTGCGGAGGATACCGACGACGCCGGTGCCGCCGCAGGTGAAAACCTCAAGTCCCAGCTCTTCCAGGCGTCCGGCCAGGAACGCCGCGGTTTCGGTTTCCTGCATGGACAGTTCCGGATGGGTGTGCAGGTACCGGTAGGTTTCGTGCAGCTTCTGCTGGTCTGCTGCGCCGTAGCCGAAGGTCTCCAGCAGGGCGATGGTGCCGGTGGATGCGGTGGTGGTGGTCATGGATTCGAGCCTTTCAGTTTCGGAAGAGGATGGTGCCCGGAGCACCGGGCCTGCTGGGGGGTCAGTTAACCAGTTCTGCCTTGCCGGCGGCCGCGTTGCGGTCCCGGACGAACCAGGCCAGCACCGCGGTGATCACTACGCTGATGCCGGTGGCGAGCTTGGCCAGGGCCGGAACCAGCGGTACCAGGACAAAGATCACGAGCAGCGCCACACCCACGGCAACGAGGGTGATCCGCGGCTGTTTGGCGGAAACCACCAGCTGCACCACCACGGCACCGATGATGGCCGGGAAAATGTAGATGCGGGTAACTTCCATGACCTCCGGCGGCACCAGGCTCAGCAGCCAGGTGCCCAGCAGGCCCACGAAAATCAGCATGGAGAGCACGTGCACCATGGCGGCACCGCAGATGGCCATGATCGCGGAGAAGTCCGCCTTCTTGGTGCCGGACCTCGCGCCGATGGTGGCCTGCGCAACCATCGCGGCGGGCAGCAGCTTGTTGGCCAGGTTGCCGATCATGAATGCCTGGTACATGGCGGCCGGACCCAGCACCGGGTAGTAGGTAATGGGCTCCACGAACCAGAGCACAAAGAATGAGGCGCCGACGGCGAGGGCTGCGGTGAGCACCATGGTGCCCGTGACCCCCAGGTCGGCAAAGAACACCAGGTAGGCGGGGCCGGCCAGGGACAGCAGCAGGGCTGCAAACATGGTCAGCTGGCCCCAGCGGGTGGTGGTGCGGTCGAATTCGGCAAGCGCGGTGGCGTTGGCGCCCGTGGCAGTGGTGGACATTAGCCGTTCTCCTTCGAAGATGGGAATGGTTAGGCGCCGGCAGTGTGGGCGAGGTACGCGATGACCAGGCCCAGGACAATGGAGATGCCCAGCCCCCATTCACGCAGCCAGGGGGCCTGCAGCCGCTTGGCTAGGAACAGGCACATGCCCATCACCGCTGCGGAGGCCGCAACTGTCAGTACGTGCACGCCGCTCTTGGGCAGTTCGGCTACGCCCAGGGAGGCGAAGGCGCCAAGCAGCGCTGCCGTGGGGATGATGGCCATTAGCCCCGGATTTACCTTGCGCAGCTTCGTGTCGCCGCGGCGCAGCAGGGGTGTGAAGATCAGGCAGCACACCATCCACATGGCCCCGGAAAGGCTCATGGCAGTGAATGCCACCGCGTAGACGGTCTGGGTGTAGTCGGCGCCGCCGAGTTCCGCGCCCATGGTGCCGGCGGCAATGGAGGCCGACGCCGTTTCGGTGGCGGCGGAGCCCACCAGGCCAATCCGGGTCAGGACGGCGGGGGTGCCGAACAGGGACAGCAGCGCGATGCTGACCAGCACCACCGCCAGCGACGGTCCGGTGGCGGCCACGGCTCCGGCCCGGAAGGAAGCACGCAGCTCGGTCTTGGAAATGTCCGCCGCGGGTCCGGCCTTGGCGGCAGCCTTCATGTAAATCAGGCTCTGGATGATGACGACGGCGAACACGGCGAGCGCGAACACCCACAGGATGGGGATGTTGCCGATGGCGAGGATGTCGGTGGAACTGCCGTTCCGGGCTGGGGCAAGGCTCATGGGGGTGCTCCTTTTAGGACGTGGCTGGGGCGAGGTGGGCGGTGTCCAGACGGACCAGGGTGTCCGCGAGGACCTGGACGCCGGTAGTGATCTGGCTGGTGCTGGTGAATTCCTCGGGGCAGTGGCTCCGGCCGCCGGCGGAGGGAACAAAGATCATGCCCATCGGGGCCAGCCGGGCCATGTGCACGGCATCGTGTGTGGCGCCGCTGGGGATCGGTGCCCAGGGGATGCCGGCGGCGTCGGCGGCCTGCGCGGCGAGGTCCTGCACGCTGTCTGCGGCGCGGACCACCGTGTTGTCGGTGCTCCAGCTGAGGTCCGCTTCCACGCCGTGCGCTGCGGCGCGGCCGGCGATCTCCGAGGCGAGCCGGGAGCGGGTTCCGGCCAGCCACGTCTCATCGACGCTGCGCACTTCTCCGTGCAGGCGGACCAGGGACGGCACCACGTTCGGCGCCGGCGAGGCGTTTTCCAGCCGGGTGACGGTGGAGACGCCGTGCTGCGGGGCTCCGCAGCCTTCCTGGCGGACGACGAGGACGGCTTCCGCAGCGGCCACCATGGCGTCCCGCCGGTCGGCCATGGGCCGGGTGCCGGCGTGGTCCGGGGAGCCGGTAAAGCTGGCGACCAGCCGTTCGATGCCGGTGATGGCGGTGACAATGCCCAGCGGCAGTCCGCGTTCCTCCAGGACCGGGCCCTGCTCGATGTGCAGCTCAACGTAGGCGTGCGGACGGCGCTCGCCGGTCCAGGGCGCGGCGGACAGCAGCGCCGCGGGGTCGATGCCGAAGTTCTCATAGGCCGCTGCCAGGGACCGGCCGCGGTAGTCGGTGCGCTCCAGGTCTGCGGCGGTAAGCTCTCCGGCCAGGGCCCGGCTGCCCAGGCAGCTGAGCCCGAACGGGTTGGATTCCTCCCCGAGGAAGTCCACCACCAGCAGGTCCCGCTGCAGCTTCACGCCCTGTTCGGCGAGCAGCTGCACGGCCGCCAGGGCCCCGAGGACGCCGACGACGCCGTCGAACCGGCCGCCGCCGTCCACCGTGTCGGTGTGCGAGCCGGTGACCAGGGCGGGTGCTGCCGGGTTGGTGCCGGGCAGCCGGCCCACCAGGTTGCCGGCCGCGTCCTGGTGGACTTCCAGCCCGGCCTTCCGCATCTGCCCCGCCGTCCAGGCCCGTGAGGCGCGGTAGGGCTCGCTGAACACTTCGCGGGTCCAGCCGGGCCTGTCACTGTCGCTGAAACCGGAGAGCTCGCCGACGGCGTTCTCCAGCCATGCGTCCAGGCCTGCGGCCGTTGCGGCATCGTGCATGCTTTTCCTCCAGCGCGGTAAATGCAATCGATTGCACAAACATTTCCAAAAAAGCCGGGCCTGCTGTGCCTGTGCTTGTCCGGCCCGGATGTGTTGCCACAGTTCCATGCCGGGACAATCCGCGTCCAGTGATTTTCCGGATATCGCTGAATATTTCCCGCACTATGTTGCGCCATGTAAATTCTTTTGATCAGAACGATTAACTGGCACCTGCCGGTCACCGACGCGGTTTACACTGGCCTGCATTCGGGAGCGCCGCGGGTGTCCCAGCGAGAGCCATCGGAGGCCAGGACATCAGCACCCAGAACGGTCCCGGGCAGCACCCGCCCAGCCTGCAGGACGTCGCCCGGCTCGCCGGGGTCCACCCCTCCACCGCGTCGCGGTCCCTGGCGGAATCTCCGGTACGGATCAGCGCCGCCACCGTTGCACGTGTGCGCGCCGCAGCCCGGGATCTCGGTTACCGGCCGAATGCTTCGGCAGCGGCATTGCGGACGGGCAGCTCCCGGCTGATCGGGGTGCTGGTGCACCGGCTCACGGACCTGGCCCTGTCCACCATGTACGCCGGAGTGGATGCTGCTGCCACGGCCGCAGGCTACAGCGCAGTGGTTGCGAACGGACTCGATGATCCCGCGGTCCGCCATGAACGCGTGGACGCCCTGCTGGCGCGCGGTATTGACGGGGTGATCCTGGCTGATGCGCGGCTGGATGACACGGTGGCCGAGAGGCTTGAGCGCCTTGGCGTTCCCTACGTCCTGGCCATGCGCACCCTGCCGGGCCATGCCAGCGTCAGTACCAACGATGTGGAAGGCGGCCGGCTCGCCGCACGCCACCTGCTGGAACTGGGCCACCGCACCGCAGCCGTGGCTGCCGGCGACGCGCTGACCAGCACCGGCCGGGACCGCACTGCCGGTTTCCGCCAGGCATTCGCCGACGCCGGGCTGCCGATTCCGGACCGCTATGTGGCGTCCACCGGGTTCGGCGTTGCCGCAGGACACCGGGCCGGGGAGCTGATCTGCCGGCAGGACCCGGCACCGAGCGCAGTGTTTGCAGTGGATGACCTCACCGCAGTGGGCGTGATCGGCGCACTCCGTGATGCCGGGCGCACCGTGGGAACCGACGTCGCGCTGGTGGGCTACAACGACGTCGAGCTGGCGGCGGAGCTGCCGGTGTCCCTCACCTCGGTGCGCTCGGACCGGGACCAGATGGGACGGCTTGCAATGCAGCTGCTGCTGGACCGGATCGCTGGCCGGCCAGTTCCCTCAACCCTGCTGCCTCCGTTGCTGGTCCCCCGTGCGTCGACGCTGGGGGCCTCTGTGCCGGGCGCGAGTCCGCCGGCCTGAGGGCGGGTTGGTTCGGCAGCCAGGCACCAGTTCTGAAACATACCGCCGCAGATTGTTGAACAATCGGGCGTGATCCCGCACACTTGGAGGACCCCGTTCCCGAGGCGAGTAAGGACCTGCCATGCCGATCATTGACCTGAACAGCGACGTCGGCGAATCGTTCGGCAACTGGGAGATGGGCGACGACGCCGCCGTCTTCGAGTCCGTTTCCTCGGCAAACGTGGCCTGCGGCTTCCACGCCGGCGATCCTTCCGTCATCGCCCAGACCTGCCGCGACGCCGTCGCTGCCGGCGTCACCATCGGCGCGCACGTGGGCTACCGGGATCTGGCCGGTTTCGGCCGGCGCTTCCTGGACTGCTCCCCCACCGAACTGGCCGACGATGTGCTCTACCAGCTCGGCGCCCTGCAGGCCCTGGCCCAGCACGCCGGTGCAGACATCCAGTACGTGAAGCCGCACGGCGCCCTCTACAACACGATCGTTCACCACGAGCACCACGCCCAGGCAGTCATCGACGCGATCCGCGCCTTCAACAAGGAACTCCCCGTCCTGTTGCTTCCCGGCGCCATCGCACTGGACAAAGCCGCCGACGCCGGAATGCGCGGAGTCTCGGAAGCCTTCGCAGACCGCAACTACAACCCGGACGGCACGCTGGTGTCCCGGCGTGAGCCCAACGCGGTCATTCACGACGCCGACCAGGTCACCGCCAACATGGTCCGCCTGGCCACCGAAGGCACCATCATCGCCATTGACGGCTCCGAAATCCCCATGAACGCCGAATCCATCTGCGTGCACGGCGACACCCCCGGCGCCGTCGCCATGGCCCGCGCCGTCCGCGCCGGCCTCGAAGAAGCCGGCGTCAGCATCCAGAGCTTCGTATGAGCCTCCCGCACGCCGCGGACGCGCCCGCCGGAACCATCACCGGCATCCGGCCCGCCGGAACCCGTGCGCTGCTGGTCGAGCTGGGTTCGCTGGCCGACGTCGTCGCCCTCCACACCCAGCTCAAGGCAAACCCCCTGCGCGGCCAGGTCGATGCCCTCGCCGCAGCGACCACGGTGCTGGTGCGCTTTGCCAGCCGCCGCGACGCCGTGGCCGGCCTGCCGCTGCTGCAGGCCCTGGACTTCACCCACGCGGATGCGGACGAACCGCGCACCGTCATCATTGAAACGGTGTACGACGGCGTCGACCTCGCCGAGGTCGCCCGACTCACCGGGCTCTCCGAAGAAGCTGTGGTCAATGCCCACACTGGTACCGCCTGGACCGCCGGATTCGGCGGCTTCGCCCCCGGTTTCACCTACCTCACCGGCGGCGATCCTGCCCTGAACGTTCCCCGCCGCTCCAGCCCCCGCACCGCGGTCCCGCCGGGCGCTGTCGCCCTTGCCGGCGATTATTCAGCTGTCTATCCCCGAGAATCCCCCGGCGGCTGGCAGCTCATCGGCCGAACCGCCGCCTCCATGTGGGACCTTTCCCGTCCCAACCCTGCTCTCATCTCTCCCGGCGACTTGGTCCAGTTCACCCCCATCCGAGAATTCCTCCCCACCACCTCCTCCCCTTCTTCTCCGGCCGATTCCAGGGATGCCGGGGTTTCTTCGCCAGCTAAGACGGGGCCACGAGCGAGCAGCAGCGGCGATTCCGTGAGCCCCGCATCGCCGAGCGAGGAACGAGGAGGCAGCGAAGGCTCAGGGTTCCCTCTCCGAGCTTGCGAGGAGGAGGGCGGAGGCGCAGCGCTAAGGGACAATGAGATGCCCGCGCCCACCCAAGGCGACCACTGCCACCTCGAGATCACCAACCCCGGCCTCCAGTCCCTGATCCAAGACCTCGGCCGCCCCGGCTATGCGGACTTAGGCGTCTCCGCCGCCGGCGCCGCCGATCCGCGTGCTGCCCGGCAGGCCAACCGGCTGGTCGGCAACCCGGCTGATGCCGCCGTCGTCGAGAACCTCTTGGGCAGCCTGGAACTCACCGCCCACGGCGACGCCGTCCTGGCGCTTACCGGCGCCGAACTCCCCGCGGACGTCATCGATCCCGCAGGCGTTCGCAGCCGGCCCGCGCCGCACGCCGCACCGTTCGCCCTGCTGGACGGGGAAACCCTGGTCCTGGGCACTCCGGTCCGCGGGGTGCGCGCCTACCTCGCCGTCCGCGGCGGGCTGGATGTGGACCCGGTGCTCGGCAGCCGCAGCACCGACTCGATGAGCGGCATCGGCCCGGCACCGCTGGCCGCCGGCACCCGCCTGCCGGTGGCGGTGGCGGGAAGCCTGCACGTCGGGGACCCCGAGGCTCCGGTTCTGGCCGCAGCCGGCGTCCCCGGAACCCTGGGCAACGGCATCGAACCCGCTCTGCTGCGCATCACCGCCGGCCCCCGGCAGGACTGGTTCAGCAACGGCGCCGCCGCTGCGCTGGCCGGCCAGACCTGGCTCACCACCAGCGAATCCAACCGGATCGGCGTCCGGCTCGCCCTGGACCCCCAGGACACAGCAGCCAGCCCGCTCACCCGCGCCCGCGACGGTGAACTGCCCAGCGAAGGTGTGGTGGCCGGCTCGCTGCAGGTGCCGCCGTCGGGCCTGCCCGTCCTGTTCCTCGCCGACCACCCCGTCACCGGCGGCTACCCGGTGATCGCCGTCGTGATCCCGGAGGACCTGCCGGTGGCCGCCCAGCTGCCTCCCGGAGATCCGGTGCGCTTTATCTTTGTTGACCCCGACACCCTCGCACCGCTTACCGCGGAGCAGGCCGCCGGACTGTTTCCCGAAGGAACCGAATGAACACCCGTATGAAAAAGGTCCTGATCGCCAACCGCGGTGAGATCGCCGTCCGCGTGGCCCGCGCCTGCGCCGACGCCGGCATTTCCTCCGCTGCCGTGTACTCGGACCCCGACGCCGATGCGCTGCACGTGCGCCTGGCCGACGAGGCCCTCCCGCTCGGCGGCGCCTCCGGCGCGGACACCTACCTGAACATTCCCAAACTCATCGATGCTGCCCGCAGGGCCGGCGCGGACGCCGTTCACCCCGGCTACGGGTTCCTCTCCGAGAACGCTGACTTTGCGCAGGCAGTGCTCGACGCCGGACTCACCTGGATCGGCCCGTCACCGCAGGCCATCCGCGACCTGGGCAACAAGGTCACCGCCCGGGAGATCGCCGTCCGCGCCGGTGCTCCCCTGGTGCCCGGCACCGAAGGCCCGGCTGAGAGCGCCGAACAGGTCCGCGCCTTCGCCGAGGAACACGGCCTCCCGGTCGCCATCAAGGCGGCTTTCGGCGGAGGCGGCCGAGGCATGAAGATCGCCCGCCGGCTGGAGGACGTGGAGGACGCCTTTGAGTCTGCGGTCCGCGAGGCAGTGTCCGCGTTTGGCCGTGGTGAGTGCTTCGCCGAACGGTTCCTGGACAAGCCGCGGCACGTTGAAGCTCAGGTGCTGGCGGACACGCACGGCAACGTCGTTGTCGTCGGCACCCGTGACTGCTCACTGCAGCGCCGGAACCAGAAACTGGTGGAGGAAGCCCCGGCGCCGTTCCTCACCGATGAACAGCGCACCACCATCCATGAGTCCGCCAAGGCCATCTGCCGGGAAGCCGGGTACACCGGTGCCGGAACCGTGGAATACCTGGTCTCCCCCGACGGATTGATCAGCTTCCTGGAGGTCAACACCCGGCTCCAGGTGGAGCACCCGGTCACTGAAGAGACCGCCGGCGTTGACCTTGTCCGCGAGCAGTTCCGCATTGCCGACGGCCTGCCGCTGTCCATCACCGAAGATCCGGTCCCGCACGGTCACGCCTTCGAATTCCGGCTCAACGCCGAGGATCCGGCCCGCGGGTTCCTGCCCGGCCCCGGCCCGGTGGAAGCCTTCGAGCCGCCCACTGGCCCCGGCATCCGGATGGACACCGGTGTGCGGTCCGGCTCCGTGGTTCCCAGCGAGTACGACTCCCTGATGGCCAAGCTGATCGTTTGGGGTGAAGACCGCCCGCAGGCCCTGCGCCGGGCGAAGGCCGCACTGGACGAACTGGTGATCAAGGGCGTGCCCACCGTGGTGCCGTTCCACCAGGCCGTGGTCCGCTCCGAGGCGTTCACCCGCGACGGCGAGCTGGGCGTCTACACCACATGGATCGAATCCGAGTTCGCTGAACCGCTGGCTGCCTCGCCGCACATTGCCGCGGCGTCGGACACCGCGCGGGAAACCATCACCGTGGACATCGACGGCCGTGCCGTCGCCGTCGGCCTGCCCGCTGCGCTGCTGAACGCACTGCGGTCCGGCGGCAGCGGCACCGCGCAGGCGTCCTCCAACACTCCGGACACCGCCGACGCCGCCCGGCTGGCCTCGCCAATGGCCGGGAACCTGGTCAAGTGGCTGGCGGACGACGGCGCAGAATTGGCCGAAGGCGATCCGGTGGCAGTGCTGGAAGCAATGAAAATGGAAACCACCGTCCGGGCCCACCGCACCGGAAGCTTTGCCCGGGCTTCGCTGGAGGCCGGTGCCGCCGTCGGCCGCGGGGATTCCCTGGGCGAGATTGGCTGAGCACAGCCGTAACACCTCCGGCGGGTACACCGCCGGACCCCTTCCAGCCGCTAGGTTGGATGGATGGCTCTGAACCTGGACGAGTACGCCGAACAGCGTGCCTCGCATACCAACATCACGCTGTGGGCGGCGGAAGTGCTGCGGGCCCAGATTGCTGCGGGGAAACTCCTCCCCGGCACCAAGCTCTCTGAACAGCAGCTTGCCTCGTCCCTGAACATTTCCCGGAACACGCTGCGGGAGGCGTTTACAGTGCTCAGCGGCGAGGGCGTGGTGAGCCGGTATCCGAACCGCGGCGTCTTCGTTGCCTCCCCCGGCGCCGACGCGGTGCGGCGGATTTACCAGGTGCGCCGGATGCTGGAACCGTCGGCCGCGCTGTGGGGTCCGGAACTGGACCTCGAAAGGCTGGATCGGGTGATTGCCGCTGCACGGGAAGCCAAATCCCTTGGCTCCGTGGCAGAGATGGCAGCTGCGAACCAGGCCTTCCATGAGGCTGTCATCGCGATGTCCGGCAGTACGCAGCTGCAGGACCTCATGTCCCGCGTGCTCGCCGAAATGCGGCTGGTCTTTTATGCCATGCGCAGCGAACCGGACTTCCACTCCCACTACGTGGAACAGAACGCGAGGATCGTGGAGCTGCTGCGGGCCGGAAAGCGGAAGAAAGCGGCGGAAACGCTCCGCGGCTACCTCGACGCCGCCGAGGCCGAACTGCTGGAGCACCTGGCTGCGGACGGGCACTAGCCCGCCCGCAGCAAAAGCCTGCTAAGGCACCAGGTAGGCGCTGTCCCGGGCGTCGGTGATCAGCATGTGGCCCGGCGCGTGGCCGATGGCCAGGGTCGGCTTCGACTCCATGACCGCCGCCTGCGGGGTCACACCGCAGGCCCAAAACACCGGAAGGTGTCCCGCGGGAATGTCCACCGGGTCGCCGAAGTCCGGCCGGCCCAGGTCCGCAATGCCGATCTCGGCCGGGTTGCCCACATGCACCGGGGCCCCGTGGACCGCCGGATAGCGGGAGGTGATCCGCACGGCGTCGGCCACTTGGGAGGCCGGCACCGGCCGCATTGACACCACCAGCGGACCGGACATTTCACCGGCCGGCTCACAGCGCACCGAGGTGCGGTACATCGGCACGTTGGTGCCCTGGTCGATGTGTGCAATCCGGATGCCGCCCTCCTGCAGCGCCGCCTCAAAGGTGAAGCTGCAGCCCACGATGAAGGTCACCAGGTCATCGCGCCAGTAGTCGGTGATGTCCGTCGGGTCTGCGGTCTTTTCTCCGTTCACGTAGACCGTGTACCGCGGGACGTCGGTGCGGATGTCCCCGCCGGCCAGCAGCGGCCCGCTGGTCTCACCGGCGTCGAGCACACCAAGGATGGGGCAGGACTTGGGGTTGCGCTGGGCGAAGAGCAGGACGTCGAAGGCCTGCGCCTTCGGCACGATGATCAGGTTCGCCTGCGCGTACCCGGCCGCCCAGCCCGCCGTCGGCGTCACCAGACCATCCCGGAAGAGTTCCCGGGCCTCGGCGGGAGACAGGGCAGCCCGGTCAAGTGCGGCCAGTGTTTCAGGTTTTGTCATGCGTTCATCCTTCTGTAGGCGGCTCGGGCCGGGCCCGTGCCGCGGAATGCGGACTACTGCCAGAGGGCGGCGAGACCGGAGAGCGAATTCCAGCCCAGGAACAGGGTCAGCGCCCAGGACAGGACACCGATGATCAGCAGCCACTTCGGGTAGTCGTAGCCGTTAAGGAGGTCCCGGCGGCGCCAGGCAGCCCAGAGCAGGATGCCGAAGCCCAGTGGCAGGATCAGGCCGTTGAAGGCACCGGCGAAGACCAGCAGCGTCTGCGGAGCCTGGCCAAGCAGCAGGAAGGCAACGGTGCAGACGGCGATGAACGCCACGGTCAACAGGCTGCGGGTACGGTCCTTGGTTGCGGGGGTGGTGATGAAGGAAACCGAAGTGTAGGCGGCACCGATGACGGAGGTCAGGGCCGCGGCCCAGAACACAATGCCGAACATGCGCAGGCCAATCTCACCTGCTGCGTGGTAGAAAGCATCGGCCGCGAGGTTGTCGCCGGCCAGGGTGACGCCGCTGGCCACCACACCGAGGATGGCCAGGAACAGGAGCATACGCATCACGCCGGTGACGATGATGCCCAGGAGCGAGACCTTGGTGATGTCTTTGACGTGTCCGGGGCCTGTTGTGCCGGAATCGAGTAGGCGGTGGGCGCCGGCGTAGGTGATGTAGCCGCCGACGGTGCCGCCGATCAGGGTGGTGATGGTCAGGAAGTCCACCTGCTCGGGCAGCACGGTGTTCTTCAGCGCCTCGCCGACGGGCGGTGCGGCGCTGATTGCTACGTAGAGCATCAGCAGGATCATGATGGCGCCGAGCGCCACCACGATCCGGTCCAGGGCCAGGCCGGCCTTCTTGGACAGGAAGATGAAGATGGCGACGGCGGCAGAAATGGCACCGCCCACCTTGGTGTCCATGCCGAGCATGGCGTTCATGCCCAGGCCGGTGCCGGCAATGTTGCCGATGTTGAATACCAGGCCGCCGATGAAGACCAGTACCGCGAGCAGCCAGCCCGCCCCCGGCAGCACCTTGTTGCCCAAAGTCTGGGCACGCAGCCCGGAGACGCCGATGATGCGCCAGACGTTCATCTGGACCGCGATGTCCACGAGGATCGAGACCAGGATCGCGAACGCGAACGCCGCGCCGAGCTGGACTGTGAACACGGTGGTCTGGGTGATGAAGCCAGGTCCGATGGCGCTCGTGGCCATAAGGAACATGGCTCCGAGCAGTGCCGTGCGCTTGGCGTTAGGCCGAACCTTCACCTTCGTCGGCTTGGTTTCCATGGTTTTTCCGATCACTGGAGAATGTGGGGGGCGCCACAGGGGCTTCCAGCAGTCTAAAGGTTGTTGAACAATCCGCCAGTCTTTTTGTTGAACAATCGCGGGTTCTTTACATGCTTTTTACATGGAAGGTGTGTTTGGGGCCGGCAGCTTCGGTGCGGACACTGACCCGCCCGCTGATCCGGTGGCCTGTCGCCAATGCGTCTCCAGTGATGGCTGCCCGCAGTCCGGGCAGTTTGCCCTACGGTTTTACCCGGGCCAGCAGCATCCGCTCGATGCTCTCCGCGGACAGCGCGTACTGGATGGCCAGCACCCCGGCCCCACGCATCCCGGCGTCCAGCCCGGACACGGACTGCACAATCCGCAGGTGCTGGGTGGCCAGGGGCATGGTGCGGGAGTAGACAACTTCCCGCACTCCGGCGATGAAGTGCTCACCGGTCAGGGCCATTGACCCGCCGATCACGATCACCGCCGGGTTGATCATGGACAGGCAGGCGGAGAGCACCTCCCCCACATCCCGGCCGGCCTGGCGGACAGCATGCACGGCCTCGTGGTTGCCCTGGTTCACCAGCTTCACTACGTCCCGGCCGTCCCGGGCGTCCAGCCCGGCGGCCTGCAGCTTTTCCGCTACGGCGTTGCCGGAAGCCAGCGCTTCCAGGCACCCGTAGTTCCCGCACCGGCAGAGTTTGTCCCCGCCCCCGCTCACCCGGATGTGGCCAATGTCCCCGGCCACGCCGTCGGCGCCGCGGAGCAGCTCGCCGTTGCAGATGATGCCCGCGCCAATGCCGGTGGCGACCTTCAGGAACACCAGGTCAGCGACGTCGGGCCATGCCGCCTCGCGTTCACCGACTGACATCACGTTCACGTCGTTGTCCACCAGCACGGGCACGCCGAAGTGTGATCCCAGATAGGCCGGAACGTCGAAGCCGTTCCAGCCGGGCATGATGGGCGGGTTGATCGGCCGCCCGGTCCGGTGCTCCACGGGTCCCGGAACGCCAATGCCGACGGCGAGCAGGTCACGGGAGGCTCGGCCGGCCTCTTCGAGGAGCCGGTCCCCCAGCTTCGCCACGGTGTCCAGGACCGCCTCCGGCCCGGCGCTGACCAGGAGCTCCTCGGTGGCCGCGGCAAGTGTGTTGCCCGCGAGGTCGCAGACTCCCAGCCGCAGATGGGAGGCCCCGATGTCCACACCGAGGACCACTTGGTTTCCGGTGTTCAGGGCGAACCGCGACGACGGGCGTCCGCCGGTGGATACGGCGTCCTCCACGGGAGCTACCAGGCCGATCTCCATGAGGGCCTCGAGCCGGAGCACGATGGTGGACCGTGCCACTCCCACAATCTCCGCCAGCTCCGACCGGGTTCGTGGCTGCCCGTTCCGGAGCAGCTGGAAAAGTTCACTCGCTCCGGAGACCACGGAGGCATTCCTTATATCGACCACCGGGCAATTCAAGCACAGGAATCGGCGTTACTCTGCCGGACGAGGTTGCAGCGGGCACCGGGGAACCTCATATCGCCCCCTTGCGCCGGGTACCCCGCACGGCGAAGCGCTGCTGCAGCAGCACCGCCACCACGATGATGACGCCCTTGGTGACGTTCTGCACCGAGGTGTCCAGGTTGTTCTGGACGAAGACGTTGGTGAGGGTGCTGAACAGCAGGACGCCCAGGATGGTGCCCACGATCGTTCCGCGGCCGCCCACCAGCAGTGTCCCGCCCACCACGACGGCGGCAATCGCGTCCAGCTCGTACAGGGTTCCGTGGGTGGAGGTTCCGGCGGTGGTGCGGCCCATCATCATGATCGCGGCGATGCCTACCGTGACGCCGGAGAGTACGTAGAGCCAGACGATGTGCCGCTTCACTTTGATCCCGGCGAGCCGGGTGGCCTCGAGGTTGCCGCCGATCGCCACCGTGCGCCGGCCGAAGGTGGTGCGGTTAAGCAGGAACCATCCCGCCGCCGCCACGATCAGGAAGATCCAGACCAGCAGCGGCACGCCCAGGAAGTTGGAGCGCAGCACGGAGGTGAAGTCCCGGTTGGTGACAATCTGCGTGCTCCGGCCGGAGATCAGCTCCGCCAGGCCGCGCGCGGCCACCAGCATAGCCAGGGTGGCAATAAACGCCACCACGTTTCCGTACGCGATGATCACGCCGTTGATCAGCCCGGCGAGGGCACCCACGGCCAGGGCCACGGCCACCATAAGCAGCCAGCTGCTGTTGGTGGCCGCAGCCTGCACCGCTGCGAGGCTCGCCACCACGCTGGCCAGGCCCATCACCGAGCCGACGGAGAGGTCGATGCCGCCGGCGGTGATGACGAAGGTGACCCCAATGCAGATCACCCCGATGATCGAGGCCAGCCGCAGGATCGTGAGCATGTTGTCCACGCTGAGGAACTGCGAGCCGCCGGTTGCCGCGCCCACGGCGATCAGCAGCCCCAGGGCAATGATCAGGCCGAGGTTGCGGACGCCGGATCCCCCCATCAGCTGCCGCACGCCCCGCTGGCCGGAGGCAGCGGTGGCTCCCCCGCCCTCGGAGGAGGGCTGGAGCGTCGTTGTGTTTTGGTCGCTCACTGGGAGTTTCCTTTCAGGACGAGGTCAAGTACGGAATGCTCATCGATGTCTTTCGCGTCGCTGACGGCCAGCATGCGGCCGGCGTCGAGCACCAGCACGCGGTCAGCGAGGCCAATGACTTCCTCGATTTCGCTGGACACCACCAGGATTGCCACTCCCCGTGCGGCGAGCTGGCGGATCAGGGCGTAGATCTCTGCTTTGGCGCCAACGTCCACACCGCGGGTGGGTTCATCCAGCAGCAGGATCCGTGTGCCGTGGATCAGCCAGCGTGCCAGCAGGACTTTTTGCTGGTTGCCGCCGGAGAGGGTGCGGGCCGGGCGTTCAGTATCTGCCGGGGTGAGCTGCAGCGCCGCGGTTTGTTCCTGCGCTGCCTTCCTTTCGCCGCGTTCGTTGAGCAGCCCGCGGCGGGCAAACCGGGCGAACGTGGACAGGGTGGCGTTCTTGTAGATCGGCTCGTCCAGGAGCAGTCCCTGGCTTTTGCGTTCCTCCGGTGAGAGCCCGATGCCGGCGCGAATGGCTGCCGAAACCGATCCCGGCTGCAGCCTGCTGCCGTCCACGCTCACGCTGCCGGCGGTGGCCTTGCGGGCACCGTAGATGGTCTCGAGGATCTCCGAGCGGCCGGACCCCACAAGCCCGGCGAGGCCGAGGATTTCCCCGGGCCGGACCGAGAAGCTGATGTCCCGGAAGGACCCCGCCAGTCCCAGCCCGTCCACCTCGAGGAGCGGTTTGCCCTCTGCGACCGCTGCCCGCAGCGGGAACACGTTGCTGGTTTCCCGGCCCGTCATCAGCTTCACCAGCTCGGACCGGGACACGGACTTGACCGGCAGCGAGGACGCAGTACTTCGTCCGTCCTTGATGACGGACATCCGGTTGCCGATCTGGTCAATCTCCTCCAAGCGGTGCGAAATGTAGACCACCGCAATTCCCTGCCCGGTGAGCTGGCGGATCACCCGGAAGAGGTTGGCCACCTCTCCGGTGTCCAGGATGGCGCTGGGCTCATCCATGATGATCAGCCGCGCGTTGCGGGACAGCGCCCGGGCCATGCTCACAATCTGTTTGCCGGCGGCGGACAGGGTGCCAACCTCGGTTCCCGGGGAAAGGTCTTCATGGCCAAGCCTCGCCAGCAGCTTGCGCGCCTTGTCCTTCGCATCCCGGACGCGCAGCACGCCGGCACGGGCGTCCTCGTGTCCCAGGAAGATGTTCTCGGCCACGTTCAGGCCGTCCACCACGTCCAGTTCCTGGTACATGGTGGCGATGCCCAGCTCCAGGGCATCGGTGGGGGACGTGAGCTGCACCGGCTCACCCAGCCAGCGGATCTCGCCGCCGTCCGGCTGGTGCACCCCGGAAAGTGCCTTGATCAGCGTGGATTTCCCGGCGCCGTTCTGCCCGAGCACGCAGTGCACCTCTCCGGGCACCACCTCGAGGTTCACCCCCTGCAGTGCCCGCACTCCGGCGAAACTCTTGCTCAGGTTGCGGACCTCAAGCAGCGGCTGGAGGCGTTCTGGGACATCGCTGGCCATCGACATGGAACGGAGCTTACACACTTATGTCGATCACTGACAGTATCTTGCAGTATTTTCGACAGACTTCTGTTAGTGTGACGGCCATCACGATGAGGTGCGGGGCATGCAAGGTGCCAACAGGCCTCTTGGAGAAGGAACACCGATCGATTAGAGGAGACAACCATGCAGGCACTACGCATGCCGGGCCGGAGGCAGCTCGTAACCACCGCGGCGTTTATCGCCGTTGGCGGGCTCGTCCTCACCGGATGTTCAAGCGGCGAAGAATCCAGCAGCGAACCCACCAACAACTCGGTGGACGGCAACCAGGCCGAGGGAGACACCGTAGTCATCGGTTTCTCCGGTCCGGCCGCAGACCACGGCTGGCTCGGGGCCATCAACTCCGCTGCACTGGCCGAAGCGGAGAAGTACCCGGACGTTGAACTCCGGGTGGCGGAAGGCACCAATGACGCCAACCTGCAGATCAGCCAGGTGGAGCAGTTCATCAACGAAGGCGTGGACGCCATCGTCCTGCTGCCCACGGACGGTGCGGCACTGACCTCAGTGGCCACGCAGGCGATGGAGGCGGGAATTCCGGTGATCAACGTTGACCGCGAATTCTCCAGCCCCTTCGCTGCCCGCACCACCATCCTGGGCGACAACTACGGCATGGGTGTCAGCGCCGGAACCTACATCTGCGAGCAGGTGGGAGACAATCCCGACGCCGTCGTTGCCGAGATTGCCGGGATTGACTCCCTGCCGCTGACGCAGGACCGCAGCGCCGGCTTCAAGGACGCGCTCGAGGGCTGCGGACTGGAGGTCAGCAACCGGGTTGCCGCTGACTTTACGGTCCAGGGCGGCGAAGCGGCGACGTCCCAGCTGCTCTCCGCGGCTCCGGAAATCGACGCACTGTGGAACCACGACGACGACCAGGGCATCGGCGTCCTGGCCGCCATCGATGCGGCGGGCCGCGACGAGTTCATCATGGTGGGCGGCGCAGGATCCGCCAACGCGATGCGCGAGATCCAGGCCGGCGACAGCGTCCTGAAGGCCACCATCATCTATCCCTCCACCCAGGCCGCGGATGGTATCCGCCTCGCCCGCCTGCTGGTCCAGGACAAGGCGATGAGTGACCTGGTGGAGATCGAAGTGCCCAACCGTGTGGTCCTCTACGCACCGGTGGTCACCAGCGAGAACGTGGAGAAATACCTGCCCACCGCGTTCGAGTCCTAGATCTGTCCATCTGCGGGGCGTGGTGGGGCGCCCCGCAGATGGACCCAGGAACCATTCCCGCCGCGGTATACCCGCGGCAGCTAGGAGAGAAACATGCACAAACCGCTGAGGATCGCACTGGTGGGACACGGGTTCATGGGTGCGGCGCATTCCCAGGCCTGGCGGGTTGCGCCGCGCTTCTTCGACCTTCCGCTGCAGCCCGAAATGTCCCTGCTGGTAGGGCGCGACGCCGGCCGGACGGCCGCGGCGGCCGCCAAGTGGGGCTGGACGGAGACATCCACCAACTGGCGCGAAGCGGTGGAGCGGGAGGACATCGACGTCGTGGACATCGTGACTCCGGGCGCTTCCCACGCCGAGATTGCCATCGCCGCCTTGGAGGCAGGCAAGCACGTGCTGTGCGAAAAGCCGCTTGCCAACACCGTTGAGGAAGCAGCCGCCATGGCCGACGCCGCTGCCCGCGCTGCGCGGAACGGCGTCCAGGCGATGGTGGGGTTCACTTACCGGCGGCTCCCCGCGACTACCCACGCCCGTGACCTGGTGGCGGGCGGGGCGATTGGCGACATACGCCAGGTTCGCGCCGCCTACCTGCAGGACTGGTTGGTGGATCCGGAGGCACCGCTATCCTGGCGGCTGGAACAGGACAAGGCAGGTTCGGGCGTGCTGGGAGACCTGGGCGCCCACATCATCGATCTGGCCCAGTACGTCACCGGCCGCAAACTGACCGAGGTCAGCGGAACTCTGGAAACGCTGGTGGAGAGCCGTCCGCTGCCGGATTCAGCCGGGGCCGACGGCGGACTGGGCGGCCAGCGTGGCACCGGAACTGCGCGCGGGGCGGTGACGGTGGACGACGTCGCACTGTTTACCGGCCGCTTCGAGGACGGTGTCCTGGGCACGTTCGAGGCAACGCGGATGGCCACCGGACGAAAGAACGCGCTGCGCCTGGAGGTCTCCGGCACCCGCGGAGCGGTGAGCTTCGACCTGGAGGACCTGAACTTCCTGGAGTTCTACGACTTCACCGGCCCGGCGGACCGGCAGGGTTTCACCCGCATCATGGTCACCGAACCGGGCCACCCCTATGTTGGTGCGTGGTGGCCCGCCGGACATTCGCTGGGCTATGAGCACGGGTTTGTCCATCAGGTGACCGACTTCGTTACCGCTGTGGCCGCCGGAAGCCCGCCGTCGCCGTCGTTCGCTGACGGCCTGCAGGTCCAGAAGGTCCTGGACTCGGTCACCCGCAGCGCCGCCGCATCAAGCAGCTGGACCCCGGTGGGTTAGGGCCCGCCCCCGATTCCTAGGCGAAGGAGCCGAACATGTCACGACCGATCACCCTGTTCACCGGCCAGTGGGCCGACCTGCCGTTCGAGGAGGTGGCCCGGCTCGCGTCCGAGTGGGGCTACGACGGCCTGGAGATCGCCTGCTGGGGCGACCACCTGGATCCATGGCGGTGGGATGAAGACGGATATGTCCAGGGCAAGAAGGACATCCTGGAGAAGTACAACCTGCAGGTCTTCGCGATCTCCAACCACCTCAAGGGCCAGGCCGTCTGCGACGATCCCATCGACCAGCGGCACCGGGACATCCTGCCCGACCAGGTGTGGGGCGACGGCGATCCGGAGGGCGTGCGGCAGCGCGCCGCGGAGGAAATGAAGCATACCGCCCGGCTGGCGGCAGCACTGGACGTGAAGACGGTGGTGGGGTTCACCGGTTCATCGATCTGGAAGTATGTGGCGATGTTCCCGCCGGTTTCAGCGGACGCCGTGGAAGCCGGCTACCAGGACTTCGCGGACCGCTGGAATCCGATCCTGGACGTGTTCGACGAGGTGGGCGTCCGGTTCGCCCACGAAGTCCATCCCAGCGAAATCGCCTACGACTACTGGACCACGGTCCGGGCGCTCGAAGCGATCGGACACCGCCCCGCGTTTGGCCTGAACTGGGATCCCAGCCATTTCGTGTGGCAGGACCTGGATCCGGTCAGCTTCCTCTGGGACTTCCAGGACCGGATTTACCACGTTGACTGCAAGGACACGAAGAAGCGGATGTCCAACGGGCGGAACGGCCGGCTGGGCTCCCATCTGCCCTGGGCGGATCCGCGCCGCGGCTGGGATTTCGTGTCCACCGGCCACGGTGATGTGCCGTGGGAAGACGCGTTCCGGATGCTGAACAGCATCGGTTACGACGGCCCGATTTCGGTCGAGTGGGAAGACGCCGGCATGGACCGCCTGGTCGGCGCCCCGGAGGCACTGGCCTTTGTACGTTCCCTGGCCATGGATCCGCCGGAGGCCGCGTTCGACGCCGCCTTCTCCTCCCGCTGATTCCTGTACAAACGCAAACGGTCCCGCGGCACTTTGCCGCGGGACCGTTTGGTGTGTTCGGCTTTCGTGCCGGTTACGGCAGGCGCCAGTACACCTCGTCGTTGTTCTCCTCGGCGAGGATCATGCGCATGGCCAGCCGGGAGTCCTCTCCCAGCGCGCTGTCCGGAACGTCGAAACACCGTTCAACGGTGACGGAGTCCCCTCTGCCCAGCAGTTCCTGGTCAACGCTGAGCTCTCCGAGGTTGCTGGAGCAGCCAAGGACGCTGTAGATCCGGTTGTCGGTTCCAATCAGTTCTGCCGGCAGGTCGAGCCAGGGCCGGCCGTCGCCGCTGCCGTTGTAGACCGCAGAGAAACGGGCCATCACATAGTTGTGGTCCGGCGCGCCGGCAGTGGTGTCACGTTCCTGCACCTGGGCAGCGGCGTCGCGGTCCAGCTCGGTCAGGGTGACCGTGTAATCGCCTACGGTAACTTCGTCACCGGCGGAATTGGCCGGTTCGGAGACCAGGCCGCTGATGTAGCTCTCCGAGTACTCGTAGGAGTAGTCCTGCTCTTCAGCGTCCAGGAGCTCTTCGGAATAGTCCTCGGTGGAGGACTCCGTACCGGCTTCGGTTCCGCTTTCCCAGTAGCCTGCGTCCTGGAGCGACCCGACGACGAGGGTGTTCACGACGATCCCGACGACGATCGACAGCACTGAAACGGACAGTCCGGCGATGGCCAGCGGCTTGGCGATGTTCTTCGATTTGATGCCCTTGACGAGCGCAGGAATGCCCAGGCCCACGCCAACGATTGCCAGCGGGAAGGCAACCACGTTCACGAAGGGAATCCAGCACACCAGCAGGGCCAGGATGCCCAGCACCAGGGCTGCGATTGCCAGCCCCTTGCCCGGGGTGGACGGCGGCGGCATGTAGCTGGGGTAGCCGGGCTGGCCGGGATAACCGGGCTGGCCGGGGTAGCCGGTTTGGTAGCCGGGGTAACCGGACTGGCCGTGGTTTCCGTAGGGGCCGGGCTGTCCCGGGTAGCTTGGCTGGCCGGAGTAGCTTGGCTGGCCAGGCTGGCCCTGGTGACCGGGCTGACCGGGCTGGGAAGGCTGACCGGGCTGGCCCGGGTAGCCCTGGCCCTGGTACTGCGGATTCGGGCCGGCATTTTCCTGGCTTCCGGCTCCCTGGCCGGCGAAGCCCGGGTAGTCGCCGGGGTTGGTGAACGGCGGCTGGCCGGGATAACCGCCTCCGGACCCCGCGGGAGCGCCGGGAACCGAGGCGTAGGGGTTGTGCGGCGGTGCCGGCGGTGCCTGGTCCGTTCCGTAGGGAAGGGACGGGCCGCCGTCGAATCCCCCAGGAGCTGCAAAGCCTCCCGGCTGCGGGAGCGTTGGCTCGCCGTCGGGTGCCTTCCCGGCTTCCGGCGCCTGTTCACTTTCGGGCGCCGGTTCACGTGCGGGCGTCGGCTCGTCTTCGGGCACCGGCTCGCCTTCGGGTGCCTTCCCGGCTTCCGGCGGAAGCGGCGCCGTCGGCATGCCGTCCCGGGTGCCGCCGTCGTCAGCCGCGTTGTCCCCGGTGCCGCTGGCAACTCCTGTGTCCTCGCTGCCGGCGTCCTGGTCCTCGGGCCGTCCCTGGTCCCTGTCCATTCTTTCCCCCATAGATTTGTTCGTCGTGCGTTCAGGCGGACCGTCCGGGAACCGCCGCAACCCATCCTAGTCAAGGCCTGCCCCGCATAAGGCCTAGTCACGGCCTCCCAAGGCCGCTATCCACCCGGCCCCAGCACTCCGGGTGCACGCCAAAGGCCCGCCCCGCAGGCGCGGAACGGGCCTTTCAGTGAACGGTAGGCTACGCCAGGGCGGCCACCGCGGCGTCGTAATCCGGTTCGGTGGTGATTTCGGGAACGAGCTGCGTGTGCAGCACGCTGCCGTCCGCGTCGATCACGACGACGGCGCGGGCCAGCAGGCCCTGCAGCGGACCTTCGGACTGGGTCAGGCCGAAGTCCTCGCCGAAGCTGCTGCGGAACGCCGACGCGGCAACAACGTTCTCGATGCCCTCTGCACCGCAGAAACGGCCAAGCGCGAACGGCAGGTCCTTCGAGACGCAGACAACTGCAGTGTTCTCGAGCCCGGCAGCAATCTCGTTGAAGCGCCGGACGCTGGCGGCGCAGACGCCGGTGTCCACGCTGGGGAAAATGTTCAGGACTACCCGGCGTCCGGCGAGCGCTTCGCTGGAGACCTCGGACAGGTCTGTTCCCACCAGCGAGAAGGCGGGTGCGGAAGTTCCCTCAGCGGGGAGTTCACCGGAGGTGCGGACAGGATTTTCTTTGAATGCGGTAGTTGCCATGCTTTGTGTCTATCACGTTCGTCCTGCCTGGCACGGCTCGGTGACCTGCGGAACATCGAGCACCGGAAATCTGGCGAGAAAATCGCCGCGAGGGGGTTCCTTCCGGCGCCGCCGGTGTTTTACTGAAAGAGGTTCCTTAAGGCGGGACCAGAACAGGTCCACTTGGCCGGGACCAGTAGGTTCATCGGCCGGACCTTGGAACGACTCCCTGGCCATGGCTGGGGAGCCGTTCCATGTGCGGCTATTCCGGGCGGGCCGGTTTAGGAAGCAGTCAACAGCTGCTGCGAACCGCGGTGAGCGGCAAGGCCGCCGTCCACCCGAATGTCCGTGCCGTTGATCCAGCCGGCCGGCGCGGAGGCCAGAAACGTCACTACCGCGGCGATGTCCTGAACGGATCCGGCCCTGCCCAGGAGCGCCACCGCCCCTTCCACCTTGTCCACGCCGTGGTCCTTCTTGAAGTCAGCCAGGATCGGCGTCTCAACCGGCCCGGGGCTCACCGAGTTCACCCGGATACGGCCCAGGTTCCGGCTCGCCTGAAGTTCGGTCAGCAGCCGGACGGCTTCCTTGGAGAAGCGGTACGAATTCTGCGTCACCTCAGGATCGCCCTGGACCGCGGCGAGCGCCTCAGCCCAGTCCGCTGTGGAGACAAAGGAGGCGAGCTGCGGCTTGCGCTCTGCCCAGCCGGCAGCAACTGAGGAGGCGAGGTTGGTGATGAAACCGCCGTCGGCAATCTGGGGCAGCAGCGCCTCGGACAGATCCCGCAGCCCGAGGACGTTCACTCCGAGCACCAACTCGAACGGGGCGGTTCCCGGTACACCAGCAATGTTTGCCAGGCCGTGGATGGTCCCCGGGACCTGCCCCGCAGCCGCGCTAACACCCTGCGGCGACGACAGGTCAGCGCGGATGAACTCTCCGTTGAAGCTCTCCGGCTGGTTCCGGTCCACCCCGATGACCTCTGCCCCGGACGCACTGAATGCCGCCGCGGCCGCGGCGCCAATGCCTGACGCCGCTCCGGTCACTACGATCCTCTGTCCTGCAAACATGCCCCTGCCTTCCCTTGCCTGCGTGCTCCGCGGCACCAGCCGCGGCTACACCCATCTTCTCCGGCACTGCGGCGCAGGCAAGCTCTGCTTTCCACTGGGCGAACAAGTGAACTTGTCCGTTTGGGGGCTGCGGACAACGCTGGGAGCATCAGTAATATCGCGACAAAGGACGGCCTGTGACTGTTTCCCCCTCGACGTACGAGATCCATGACCCGGCCACCCTTGAAGTGGTGGACGCCGCTCCCCTGCATACAGCAGCCGACGTCGAGCTGGCCGTCGCCCGGGCCGGCACCGCCGCCGCGGCCTGGGCCGCCGACCGCGAGGCCCGCCGCGACGCCCTGCGGTCCATCGCCGGGGCCATCCGCACCGAAGCTCCGCGGCTCGGCGAAATCCTCAGCCGGGAACAGGGCAAGGTCCTGCGCGAAGCCGTCATGGAGTTCACGGTGGCGGCCGGGTTGTTCGACTACTACGCAGACCTGGAGTGGGATCAGACCGAGTACCTGCCCGAGCGCGACGGACGCCGGCTCGCCGTGCAGTACCAGCCGGTGGGCCTTGTTGGCGCCATCACCCCGTGGAACTTTCCCATTTCGCTGCTCGCAGTGAAGCTGGCTCCCGCGCTCGTTGCGGGCTGCACGGTCATCGCCAAGCCGTCCCCCAGCACGCCGCTGTCCACCATTGCCCTGGTGGAGCTGATAAACACCATCCTTCCGCAGCACGTTCTCGCCTGCGTCACGGGGCGAGGTGTCCTGAGCAGGGCGCTCAGCACGCTCCCGGGCGTCCGGAAGATTTCCTTCACCGGTTCCACCGAAGTGGGAACCGCCATCATGGCCCAGGCGGCACCCACAGTGAAGCGGGTAACCCTGGAGCTGGGCGGCAATGATCCCGCAATCGTCCTGCCCGACGCCGATCCGTCCTTTACGGCAGCAGGCATCATCGGTTCGGCTTTCCGCAACGCCGGGCAGGTCTGCATGGCGGTCAAGCGCGTTTTCGTGCCGCGCAGCAGGGCTGCCGAGTTCACGGAAGCACTCGCCGCCGCTGCGGCAGGGCTGGTGGTTGGCCGGGGGCTGGACGCCGGCACCGGGATGGGCCCCATGCACAACGCGGCGCAGCGTGACCTGGTTGCCGGGCTGGTGAAGCAGGCAACGGCCGACGGCGGGCGGCTGGCTTTCGGCGGCGGCACCGGCACTGAACTTCCCGGGTACTTCATGCAGCCAACCATCGTTGCCGATGCCCCGTATGACACTCCGCTGGTCTGTACGGAGCAGTTCGGTTCGGCGCTGCCTGTCTCTGTCTACGACGACGTTGAACAGGTCCTGGCGCACCTCAACGGACAGGAATTCGGCCTGGGTGCATCGGTCTGGACGCCGGACCTGGAGCGCGCGGACAACCTGGCCTCGCGGATCGAGGCCGGAACCGTGTGGATCAACCAGCACACCCAGGTGGAAGTCGACGCGCCTTTTGGCGGGTGGAAAGCCTCCGGCATGGGACGTGAACGCGGTTCCTGGGGTCTCTCCGAATACCTGCAGACCCGGACCATCAACGCCGTGGCAGGCGCCCACGGGGCCGGCGGCTCCGCGGCAGGTGCCCACGGGGCCGGCGGCTCCGCGGCGTAGCCCCGTCCTGCCCGTCCTGCACACAACCGGCTTGCTGCCGGCTTACCTGAGGACAGCCAGCAGGGAACGCTAAAGGTCCCCTTCCGAATGCTGGAAGGGGACCTTTCGCGTTCGTGCTGCGGGTCGTGCGCCTCTGCCTGGACTTCTACGGGGCCGCGGCTGCGGCAGGCGTAATGCCAAGCCTGCGGGCGTCGCGCTGCTGGTTGATAAACAGCAGCGCCAGGATGCCCATCAGGAGCATCAAACCGCCTGCCAGGGCGAATGCTGCGGTGTAGCCGGCGGCGGGGGACGTGCCTCCGCCGATCAGGAAGCCGGAGACTGCCGGGGCGAAAATACCGCCGGAGGAGAGCACCGCGTTGGCGATGGTCAGGTTGGCTCCGCGCTGGGCAACAGTGGTGAGCTCGGAGACGATCAGGTAGGTGATGGCGAACAGCGCAGGTGCCGTTCCCAGGCCGATCACCAGCAGGGCCATCGACAGCGCCGGCGAAGCAACCATGGTTGCCCCGAGCAGCGCTGCTCCTGCAATGGTGGCCGCGCCGCCGAGGACGAAGGACCGTGCCTGGCGGGTTGGAAGTCCGCGAAGGTGCAGGCGCTGGGTCAGGGCGCTTAGGGAGATGGTGGCGACCGCACCCCACGCTGCGGGCAGCGCGATCATGCTTCCGGCGGACTGGCTGGAGAAGCCGAGAACCGTTTCGAAGTACGCCGGCCCCCAGGACATCGCCAGGGTGAAGGTCCAGTAGCCAATGAAGGACGTCAGCACCGCGATGATCCAGCTGGCCGTGAAGATGGTGCGCCGGTAGCTGATCTTGGTATCGACCGAGTGCGTGTCCTCCGACGGGCTCAGCTCTGCCGGGTCCAATCCCTCGATTTCCGCTTCCACCCTGCGGCTCGTGTAGGGGCCTTCCTTGCCGGCGATCACCCAGAACACGGACCAGACAACGCCGACGACTGCCAGCACGGCGAACGCCGTCTGCCACCCAAATGATCCGACGATCCATGCCAGGACGGGTGCGAAGGCAACCACACCGAGGGTCACACCCGCCGACGCCACTGCTGCCGGGGTGGCTCCCTTCTTCTCCGGGAACCACTTATAGATGCTGTGCATCAGCACCGGGGCCAGGGGCCCTTCGCCCGCACCGAGCAGGAGCCGGGAGGCCCAGAGCGCTGGAAGCGTGGCGAAGAGCAGGATCGGCATCTGGGCCACGGACCAGGTCAGGCACAGCACCAGGAGGAACCACTTGGTGGGGATCCTGTTGGCCAGCGGTGCCGCGGCAAACTGGATCACCACGAAGGTGAGGAACATGGCGCTGCTGACCAGGCCGAACTGCTGCGGGGTAACGCCCAGGTCCCGCATGATCGGAACGGCTGCGATACCCAGTACTGCCTTGTCAGCCCAGCTGAGCATCATCAGGACCAGGAGCGAATAGGTCATGAACCAGCCGTAGCGGCTGCGCTTGGCTGCGGACCAGTTGCGTGGGGTGCCGGCATCCTGTTTCAGGGATGTGGGGGGTTCTTTGAGGGACACTTTCCTACCAGGCTTTCGTCGAGGGAATTCTGCACGGACGCGCGAAGCAATTACGGATTCGACTGTAAATTTGTGTGACCTGAGCAACAATTGAAGTTTTCCGGTGGCTGGAAACCACTTCGTTCCTTTCTCTCCGCCTGCGGGCATTCTGGAGGCATCCGACTTCCAACTCGCCCGGCAGGCGAAGAGATGCGAGCACAATCATGAAGACCCTCCGCCCGGAGCCTGCTCCCGGCATGTCCGTTCTTACCCTGGGCACCGCTGCCGGTCCGGCGATCCGCGGCCCGCATCCGGGCATGGCAACGGCCGTGGTGGTGGACGGAGGTTTCTACCTGGTGGACTTTGGCCTGGGCGTCACGCGTGCCGCCCATAGTGCCGGACTGCGCGGCGAGGACCTGCGCGCCGGCTTCATTACGCATCTGCACTCGGACCACGTCGCTGAGCTGCCCGGCTACTTCCTCTGGAACTGGGGCCGTCCGGTGAACGGAGTCTCTGCCCCGGTGCCCGTGTTCGGCCCCGGCGCGGACCCCCAGGCAGCCGGTGCTCAAGACAGCGGGACTGCCGCCATGGTTGACCATCTGCTTGAGGCGTTCTCCTACGACATACGGATCCGGGTCCATGACGAAGGCCGGCCGGACCTGCGGGGACTCATCGTCGCCGCGGACATTCCGCTCCCCGGACCGGTTGCCGCGGCCGCTTCCGGAAACTCCACTCCGGCTATGGAACCGTTCCTGGTGTTCGAGGATGATGCGGTTCGGGTCACGGCGATCCTCGTGGAGCATCCTCCAGTTTTCCCGGCCTTCGCGTTCCGTTTCGACAGCCGCTACGGCTCGGTAGTCATTTCCGGCGACACCACGGAGTGTTCCAACATGGTCACCCTGTCCACCGGAGCAGACCTCCTCATCCACGAAGCCGTCAACCTTGAGTACTTCGCCGGCCTGGACATGGCCCCTGAATTCCTGAATCACCAGCAGATTTCCCACACCACACCCCCGGGCGTGGGACGCGTTGCGGCGAAGGCCGGGGTGCCGCACGTTGTTCTCTCCCACCTTGCAGGCCTGGCTACGGATGAGGAATGGGAAGCGGGCGTCCGCACCGAGTTCGCCGGAACGGTTACGGTCGCGGCGCCCGGTGACCGCTTTGAGATTAGCCGGGTTCCGGCACTCCCGGTTCACTAGGATCCAGGGCCGGTGCCCTCCGGCTCAGCCGAGTGAACCGATTTCACGCCCGACGGCGGCCGCGGCAACCTGGAGCGCGGGGATAACCCGCTCGGGTTCACGCATGGGCCCAATGAAAACCACGCCCAGCGCTGCCAGAAGCTGGCCGCTTCCGTTCAGCACCGGGACCGCCAGCCCGGAGGTGCCCAGCGCCTGCTCCTCACGCGTGAGCGCATACCCGTTGTCCCGTGCCTCCTGTATCTGACGGTGCAGCTTTCCCGGCTCGGTCACGGTGTACGGAGTGCGGCGGATCAGGCTGGCGAAGGCTTTCGCGCGCACCTCAGCCGGCGCGTACCCCAAGAGGACCTTTCCCGCAGCGCTGACGTGCAGCGGCAGCCTGTCCCCCACCTGGGCCACGGGCTTGCCCACGGCCGTCCCCGAGAAACGTTCGATCAACAGGGCATGCTGCCCCTCAAGGACAAACAGGTTAACCACCTGCCTGGTAGCGAAGAGCACGTCCTGCATATACGGCCCGGCGATCGTTTTCAGGTCCTTCTCCACCGGAGCAAGAAGCCCCAGCGACCACAGCCTGTGGCCCACGTAGTAGTGGTTGCCCCGCTTGGCGACTGCCCCCCACTCAAGCAGTTCGCCCAGGAGCCGGTGGCACGTGGCAACCGGTGTATCCGAGCGCCGTGAAATCTCCGACAGCGTCAGCTTCACGTGCCCGGCGTCGAACGCTCCCAGAATGTTCAGCGCACGGGAGGTGACCGATTTGCCCTTGGCTGCTGCCTGTCCTGCCACTGCGCCGACCTCCGGTAAATCCGTCCATTCCATGTATGGGCTATCCCTGTTTATATAGCGAAACGCCCGATGCTCCCCCATCCGGGTGCCTCGGGCGTCTCTGCGCGTCATGGTGCGTTGGGTTCGGCGCCCTAGCTGCCCGCCGGAACCACCTTCACCGGAATCGATGAGAACGCGTGCAGCACGTTGTGGATCTGCGGCACGGGCTCCCCGGCCAGCTCAAGGCGTTCCACGCGCGCCGCCAGCGCCTGGAGCACCAGTTCAATTTCCAGGCGGGCAATGGGCTGGCCCACGCACTGGTGAAGTCCCATGCCAAAGGCGACGTGGCCGGAAGCACTGCGGTCCAGGTCGAAGGAGTCCGCGTTTTCGCCCCATTTCCGAGGATCACGGTTGGCCGCTCCCATGAACAGGAGGATCTTGGCTCCTTCGGGTATGGGCATGCCCTCGATCGTGGAGTCCACCGCAGCCGTGCGGTGGAACATCTGGAAGGGTGATTCAAGGCGAAGGGCCTCGTCGACGGCGAACTTGGCCAGGTTTGGGTTGGCGCGGAGCTTCTCCCACTGCTCGGGGTTAGCTGCGAGGCAGAGGAGGGTGTTGCCGATCCCCGTGACGGTGGTGTCGACGCCGGCGGAGAGCAGGGCACGGACCAGCAGCACGGCTTGGTCGGGAGTGATGCCCCCTTCGTCGGCGACCTCCCAGATTCCCGCGCCGAAGCCTCCCGGGCTGAGGTTGCGGCGTTCGCAGTTCTCGATCACCCAGGCGGAGACGGCATCGGCGTCCCGGAATGCTTCCTCGTAGACCTCATTCCTGGGGCCGAAGGCATTGAAGGTCATGGACCCGTAGGGCAGCAGGTTCTCCCTGCCTTCCTGCGGTATGCCCACGGCATCAGGGAACACCTGCAGCGGATAGATTTCCGCCAGGTCGGTGACGACGTCGAAGCTTCCCTGCGCTACGAGCTTCTCTACGAGCGCGCGCGCCGGCGGTTCGAAGTCGGCCCGGAGCCGGCGCACCGATGCCGGGCTCACCACCTTTGAGAGCCCGCGCCGCATGGCGGTGTGCGTGGGTGGATCCGATTCGAGGATTCCGGCCGGGCGCCATTCAGTGGACGTCCTGCGGTCCGCCGGGCCGAGCCCTCCCCCGGAAATGTACGTCTCGAAGTCGGTCAGGATCTCGTAGACGGGGTCATAGCGGGTCACGGCGTAGGAGCCGTATTTCTCCAGCCAGACCACGGGTCCCGCTTCCCGCAGCTTTTCGTGCAGCGGGTAGGGATCAGCGAGGTTCGCCAGGGAAAAGGGATCGTCAGGAACGGAGGGTACGCCCGCGGGCGGGGCCATGCGGCTTTCGGCAGCTGTATCGGTTGTCATCTGTGGTCCTATCGTCAGCAAGTCCAGGTAGTGGGTCCGGGTCTTCCGGACGTGGGTTGGATGCCTAAAGCTCCAGGGCCAGTGAGGGGCATCCGGCAGCGGCACGCGAGACGCAGACCAGCATGGTTTCACCGGAGGCCTTGTCCTCTGCGGACAGGACAGCATCCCGGTGGTCGATCTCCCCGGCCACAACCGGGACCTCGCAGGTGCCGCAGACCCCCTGCCGGCAGGAGGACAGCACGCGGACCCCGGCCTCCTCGACCGCTTCCAGCACCGTTTTACCCACTGGAACCTCCACCGTGATTCCGGAGTTAACCAGGTTCACCTCAAACGGTTCCGCTGATGCGCCGCTGCCGCCCAGCGCGGCGGCTGAGAAGAGTTCGGTGTGCAGGGCACCGGGCGGCCAGCCCATGCAGAAGTCCTCCACAATGTTGAGCAGGGGCGCAGGGCCGCAGGCGTACACCAGCATTTTGGCGCGTGGAAGGCCCAGCAGACCCTGCAGATCGATCCGTCCATGGGTGTCCTCCGGGTAGAGCAGCACCTTTTCCCTGCCGTACCGGGCTTCGAGTTCTTCGGCGTAGGCCATGGAGCTGCGGGTCCTGCCGCCGTATGCCAGACGCCATTCGCGGCCGGCTGCCTCTGCGGCAGCAATCATGGGGAGGATGGGCGTGATGCCGATTCCGCCCGCGATGAAGAGGTATTTCCGAGAATCCTGCAGCGGAAAGTTGTTCCGCGGACCATTGATGGTGAGTTCGGCACCCTCGGCCAGTGACTCATGTATGAACCGGGAGCCGCCGCGGGAGTTCGGGGTGTGCAGGACGGAGACCTGCAGGATCGATGCGTCTTCGCAGGGCGAGCACAGTGAGTACTGGCGGATGTGGTCCGGCAGCACCAGGTCTATGTGGGATCCGGGCTCCCACTGCGGAAAGTCGGACCAGTCCGGGTTCCTCAGCGTCAGGCGCACCACGCCCTCCGCCATCGTCTCCTTCTTTTCCAGGACAACCGTCCTGGAGTCCATTCCTCGAGCCATACCAGCAGTTCCTTTCAGCCCAGCCCCGAAAACGGCGCTGCAAGTCTGTATTGCACGTTACGTTTACGGGTGACCCACGGCACTATCTGTTTTCCGTCGAGTGGAAAGACACGGGAGATGTCCACCCGGGTTGAGAACAACGGCGAGGCGGGGTCTACCATCCAAGGTGGAATCGTCCAACCAATCGAAGAGGGTCATGTGGCTGCTGGAGAAACGCCTGCGGAAACAACCGGGCGCGGGCGTTTGGCAGCGCGGATGCTCCGGGGCGGCACCGAGCCGGACCCCCGGTTCACGCTGGCCAACGAGCGAACGTTCCTGGCCTGGATCCGGACGTCCCTGGCACTGCTTGCCGGAGGAATCGCCGTCGAGGCCTTCACCGCGGACCTCTTTGTTCCGGAGGTCCGGAAAGCCCTTGCCCTGCTGCTGCTGGTTCTCGCGCTGGTTCTGGGCAGCGGGGCCTTCTTCCGGTGGCTGCGGGTTGAGCGGGCCATGCGGTCCGGGACGCCGCTGCCCCTTCCGGTCCTGGCGCCCATCCTCGCTATAGGCGGGGGGATCACGGCCGCCGTACTGCTGGTCGTCGTGGTCCTCCGGCCAGCCTGATGGCCTGGGTGCACGGGCACGGGGATCCCGGCCTTCAGCCGGAGAGGACCTCGCTTGCCTGGAGCAGGACGTCCCTGGCGCTGGTGGTGGCCTCGGCCATGTTCCTGCGCTGGCTGCCCACCCACGGCTGGTACGCCGTCAGCCTCGTCTTCTCGGCGCTGGTGCTGGCGATCGCCATCAACTCCACGCAGCGCCGCCGGTACGGCCGGGGCTCGGCCACCATCCGTCAGGAGGCCGGACGCGCCAGTGTCGGCGCCGTGCTGACGCTGGCCGTCGCCGTCGTGGCGCTCAGCGCAGTCGGAATCGTCGCCGTGCTGGTGCTGCCGGTACCGTAGCCGTCCCCCACCGGCCAGCTACTCCCCGGTGACGCCGTCGAGCAGTTCCCGGATGATGTCCAGGTGGCCGCAGTGCCGCCCGGTCTCCTCGACCATGTGCACCAGCACCCAGCGCAGGTTGTGGCCCGCACTGTGCTCCGCTTTGCACCTGTCTTCCAGGCCGTACCTGGCAGCGACCTCGCGGGACTCGTCGCAGGCGGCCTGGTAGTCGGCAATGATCTCGGCCAGGCTGTCCTGTTCGCTGACGCGGAATTCGGCGTCGGGATCGTCGCTGCTCCAGCGGGTGGGAATGCCTTCCTGGCCGTCCAGCTGCGCACGGAACCACCAGCGTTCCACGTCGGCAAGGTGGCGGAGCAGCCCGGAAACCGTGAGCAGGGAGGGCAGCACGCGGCGTGCGGCGTCGGCATCGCTGAGCCCCTGCGCCTTGTAGGTAACGCTGGCACGGAGGTAGTCCAGGAAACCGTTGAGGGTTTCCCTCTCATCGGCTGCGTCCGGCGGATCGATTCGGTTGTCTGTGAGCATCCGCCCAGCGTAGCGGCGCGTTCGGCGGCGCCGGTAAAGCCCCGCCGTCATAAACCCACGGACCGGGACATCAGCGCCCGGCAAAAAATATCCCCAACCCTCTTGCCGTCCGGAGACGCCGGGCGTACTTTCGTGGGTAATCAACTAGATGGTTGATCAACAAGCGGGTTGGATACCGGCGGGAGCGAGAACCCACCGTGTGAAAACCGCAGCTTAACGTGCGACGCGAACGTTGGCCCCTTATGACTGAAACCCCGGAGGACATCCTGCTGGACAGGGCGTTCCTGGCGCTGGCAGATCCGGCACGCCGCCGGATCATCGCCAGGCTGTCCCGGGGCCCGGCCACGGTCAACGAACTCGCCGAACCCTTCGAAATCAGCAAGCAGGCGGTTTCGAAGCACATCCAGGTCCTCGAGCAGGCACAGCTGGTCACGCGAACCCGTGATGCGCAGCGCCGGCCCGTCCACCTGAACCCCGCACGGCTGGAGGCACTCACTGCCTGGATCGACCGTTACCGGCTGGTCATGGAAGGGCAGTTCCGCAGCCTGGACGCTGTGCTCCACCAACAGGCCGCCACGCGCGGCCGGCAGTCAAAGGACCAACAATGACCAACGCACTGCAGCTCTCCGTACCCGAGGGCGTCCCCTTCATCGACTATTCGCGGGAGATCGATTTCCCCGTCGCGGATGTCTTCCGCGCCCACGCTGACCCGGACCTGGTCAGCCAGTGGCTGGGCCCGCGCGGCATGAAAATGGAAATGGACCACTACGACTTCACCACCGGCGGCACCTATAAGTACACGCATACCGGCCCCGAGGGCATCCCGTACGACTTCACCGGCATCTTCCACACCGTCCGGGAGAACGAGTTCGCCATCCAGACGTTCGAGTTCTCCGGCTATCCCGACGTGGTCAGCCTCGAATTCAACACCTTCGAGGACCTGGGTGACGGCCGCACCCGCATCACCGTGCACGCCGTATATCCCACCCAGGAAGCCCGCGATGGAATGGCCGCCTCCGGCATGGAGGACGGCATGACCGATTCTTACTCCCGGCTGGAGGAACTGCTCGCTTCCCGTGCCGAGACCAGGACTCCGCAGGAGGCGTCATGACCAACGCACTGGAAGTCACCCTTCCCGACGGCGCACCGTACATCGACTATGTCCGCGAGTTCGACTACCCGGCACTGGACGTCTTCCGCGCCCACGTCACGGCGGACTCCTACGCCCAGTGGGTGGGCCCTGACCGCCTGGAGACCCGCATCGATGCCTTCGAGGCCACCCCGGGCGGTTCCTACCGGTTTGTGCAGAGCGACGACGACGGCGAGTACGCGTTCCGCGGCGTCTTCCACAATATCCGCCCGGGCGAGTTCATCCTCCAGACCTTCGAGTACGAGGGGTATCCGGACCAGGCGAGCCTCGATTACCTGCGGTTCGAGGACCTCCCCGGAGGCCGGTCCAGACTCGTTGGCCATTCGGTCTACCCATCGGTCCAGACCCGGGATAGCTTCGTGTCCTCGGGCATGGAATCAGGCATGGCCGCCGGCTACGACAAGCTCGAGCAGCTGCTCGCCTTCGCCACCGCCTGATTCCCTACAACCACCTTGGGAGAAATCATGGATTGGACCCTGGAAGTCATCCGCGTACCGGTCAGCGACCTGGACCGCAGCATCGCGTTCTACTCCGACACGGTGGGATTCGATCTTGACCACCACACCGTCAACGAGCAGATGGCGTTCGCCCAGCTCACCCCGCCGGGTTCGGGCTGCTCGATCGTCATCGGCCACCTGCCCGGTGACGATCCCATGGAGCCCGGATCCCTGAAGGGGCTGCAGCTGGTGGTGCCGGATGCCTATGCGGCACGGGAACAGCTGGTCTCCCGCGGCGTGGCAGCCGGCGAGGTGACGGTGATGGATGAGCGCGACGGCGGCACCCTTTTCGGCTTCTCGGATCCGGACGGCAACACCTGGGTGGTGCAGCAGATCAAGGCCCGTGCGGACCACCCGCTGATCCCCTACAGCGCGCGCCCGCAGCTGGGTGAGGGAATCTAGGCGGCCGGTTGCCGAAAGCGAGCGGGGAGCATCAGTCCGCTAGGGCGGCTGCGACCCGCTCGATTCCGTACTCGAAAGCCTTGTCCAGGTCCCCGCCCAGCCGGAACGCCCCGGCAAGCTCCATGGTGATGAACCCGGTGAGCCACGCCGTCATGAACCGCGCGGCTTCCAGCGCATCGGCGTCGCCCACAGCCTTCCGGGCTGCGGCCAGGACCGGTTCGCTGGCCCTGGCCAGGTCCTCTGCGGATGCCGTTCGCGTCTGGATCAGCCGGAAGCCCTCCGGCCGTTCCCGTGCAAAAGAGCGGTAGGTACGGGCCAGGTCTTCCAGGGTTTCCAGGCCCTGCATCCGTTCCCGCAGGTCTTCGAGCGTGGCAGCAGCGATTCTTCCCAGCAGTGCTTCCCGGTCCTGGACCCGCTTGTACAGCGACGGCGCCCGGACACCCACCCGGGTGGCGACGGCATTCATGGTGACATGGTCCGGCCCACCCTCTTCCAGGGCCTCCCGGCCCGCGGCGACAATGGCTTCGAGGGAGGTTCGCTGCGGCGTTGGCATGGTTCTCCTGGCATTCGTTCGGCTATTGACATTAGCCATCATAGCTAATTAGGTTAGCCATGTAATCCGGACACACCGGACATTCCCCTAGGAGACAGCCATGAAGCTCGCACCCAACCTGCACCGGATCGGCAATGACATAGTTGCCGCCTACCTGGTGGTGGCCGACGGCGGCATCACCGTCGTGGACGCCGGACTCGCCGGGCACTGGCGGAACCTGCAGCGCGAGCTCACCGCCCTGGACGTGACCCTCGAAGACATCCGCGGCGTTGTCCTGACGCACGGCGATTCAGACCACATTGGTTTCGCGGAGCGGCTCCGCCTGCAGACCGGCGTGCCGGTGTACATCCATGCGGCAGATGCTGCGCGGGCACAAGGAACCGAGCGCTACAAGCCGGCGCCGGGCTCTGCTAGCGGCCTGCGGCCGGGCCCCGCGGCACGCTTCCTCGCGTATTCCATGGGAAAGCAGGGCTGGCGCACAAAGTACCTCACCGACGTCGTCCCGGTTGCGGACGGTGACGTGCTGGACCTTCCGGGATCGCCGCGGATCATCGGGCTTCCCGGGCACTCTCCCGGCAGCGTTGCGGTCCACGTCCCCGGGGTGAAGGCCCTGTTCGTTGGGGACGCGCTGACCACCCGGAATGTGCTCACCGGCAGGACTGGGCTGCAGCCCTCACCCTTTACGGACGATCCCGCCCAGGCATTGGAGACCCTGGACCGGCTCACCCCGCTGACGGACGTTGAATGGATCCTGCCCGGCCACGGCACGCCCTGGAACGGCCCGGTCAGCGAACTGGCCGGCGGAGTGCGGGCCGGGGCCTGAGCAGGAACCTATGGTTTGCTAGCGGCCTTTTCCGGGGCCGTGGCCGTGTCCCGGACCATGGTCATGCCCCCTCCCCGGGCCCTCTCCCTTGCAGGGACCGTGTCCGTTCCCGGGACCGTGTCCGTTCCCCGGGCCCTGGTCCTGATTCCAGGTTCTGTCATTCACGAACTCGGCCGGCTGGTACTTGATGAAGTCCGCGTCTCCCAGCCCGAGCGACTCGGCACGGCGGTCCAGCTGCTTTGGTTCGGCGAGGTTCGCCCAGCGTCCGGTATCCAGCCGTTCATCCATGGCCAGCACGGCCGCCACCCGCTCGGCGTCCGTAAAGGTGCAGTGTCCCGTCCGCTCGACGAAGGACTGCCGGAGCAGCGGCGTCGCCCGTGCTTCCCGGACTGTCTCCTCATACTCCTCCATGTACTCAACCGGAGCCAGGATGTCCGCGAGGGTGTGCATGGTCAGCACCGGGATCTGCAGGTTGCCCTGGGGTGTGGAGGTGCGGTCCATCCACTCCAGTGCCTCCGCGTCCGGCGTAATATCCGCCGTCGTGGTCAGGGTGCGAACGTCCCGCTTCAGATCCAGTCCGGCGGAACGGTAGAGCGCATCCACCTGCTGCCGTTGAGCCGACTGCTGCAGCAGCGCCGCGTAGTCCACGCCCTGGTTCCAGCCGCTGTCCCCGTCCGCGGCGGTAACGATCGAGACGCGGGAGCCCACGACGAACGGAATGGTCTGCAGCAGCCAGTTGTACTGGGCCTCCTGCTGGGCGGCGAAGTCCCGGGATCCGGGAGCCGTGTTCCCGCTGAACCAGGTGGGCGTGTTCATCAATGCTGCGGCGAGCGCTATCCGGGCCCTTCCTTCCGGGGTGGCCTGTGCCTGCTGCACGGCCTGCATCAGTGCAGTGATGGTCACACCGGCTTCTGCCGCTGTACGGAACCCGGTCAGCTGGAGTTCCTGACCGGGTAGCAGCAGCTCCGCGAGCGCATGCACGCCGTCGAGCTGGTAGTTGTTCAGGTTGATGCCGCCGCCCAGCAGCCCGCAGGTGCTGACCGCCCCGTCCACGCCGCTGTCCGGCGATTCGGCGATGAGGCTGCTGACCAGCCCGCCCATGGACGTTCCGAAGGCGATGGTCCGTGCCGGTTCACCGGCCGCGGCGGAGAACGCCGCCAGGGTGTCGAGCTGGTCCTGGACTGCCGTGCCCAGTGCCCAGCCGGCGGTGGCGTACGACGACGCCGCTACCGCGAAGCCGCGGTCCGTCAGGGCCTGCGCGGTCGAGTCGAACCCGGGGTCCCAGGCCGGGTTGTCCGGGCCGGGACGGAACCCGTGACTGTAGAGCACCAGCTTCCCGTTCCAGCCGGCAGGCACCTCCGCTGCCCAGGTGGCTCCGTTGGCCAACGTTCCGCCGAGTTCGGTTACGGGTTCAGCTGTGGTCTCCGCCGCCGTGGCCGTCACCGGTGCTGCCACCAGGGCCAGGGACAGGGTGATCCCCAGGGTTGTTAGTTTTCGCATGCGTTGTTCCGATCCTTCCTGCGCCGTTGCAGTTCTTCGCCCCCGCTGCGGCCATCCTTCACGACGGCGGGAGAACAGGCAAGGAAAACGCAGGTCCGGACCGCAAATCAGCGCCTCCTAGAGCATGCCGATGTCCTCATTCCACAGGGTGGGGTAGTCCGTCATGAACTCCTCCATCAGCAGGACGCAGGCCGGATCATCCAGGACATCCACCTGGATACCGTGCTGGAGCAGCAGGTCCTCGGCTCCGCGGTAGTTGCGGTTCTCACCAATGACGACGCGCGGAATCCGGTACAGCAGGATCGCGCCCGTGCACATCTCGCACGGCGAAAGGGTGGTCACCAAGGTCGCCTGCAAGTAGGAGCCGGCAGGGAGCCTGCCTGCATGTTCCAGGCAGTCCATCTCCGCGTGCCGGATGACGCTTCCTAGCTGCTGGCGGCGGTTGTGGCCGGTTGCCACGATGGTGCCGTCGATGAACAGCGCGGCACCTATGGGGATTCCTCCCTCTTCCTTGCCCTTCCGGGCGGCGTTCAGGGCGGGCAACAGCAGCTCCGATGTCATTTCCCCACAGTAGGGCGCTGGGTTCAGGTGCGGAAGGCCCCTGCCCCGGCGAGCGCGTTCGGTTTTGCTCGCCGCCGTTCCCCACGCTGTCAGCCGCGGGACGCTGCCACCCGTTCCCGAACCGCAGGGGCCACCTCCGTACCGAACCTGGCGATACTGGCGGCGTCGTCGGAGGCCAGGATGAATCCTGAGATTCCGTGCCGCAGGGCCATTCCGGTGAGTTCCTCCACCCACTGGTCCACGGGGCCCTGCAGCAGTCCCTTCCCGGTGGGCTCGAAGGAGCCGCTGATGTTCAGCAGCCGGCGCACCGCGGCAGGATCCCTCCCGGCGGAGGCAGCGGCGTCGTCAATCACCGCATTCAGCGGGTCCAGGTCAGCCGGACCGCCGCGCAGGTACCCCAGCGAGGGAAGCCAGCCGTCCGCGGCCTCTCCGGTGAGGCGCAGCATGCGCGGCTTATAGGCACCGAGCCAGATGCCGACGTGGTGCGCCGGCGCTGGACCCCGCTTGGCACCGTTCACCCGGTGGATCCTGCCGTCCACCCGCAGCGGGGCCGGATCATCCGGGTTCCAGACGCCGCGGATGATCCGCATCGCCTCCGTGAGGCCGGTGACGGCGTCCCCCGGAGACATCCGCTCACCGCCCGCCGCCACGATCGCGTCCCAGAATGCCCCGGTACCCAGCCCCAGTTCGAGCCGCCCGCCGCTGAGCAGGTCCAGGCTCGCGGCGCTGCGCGCCACCACCACGGGCTGGCGCAGCGGCAGGTTCAGCACGTCCGGCACCAGCCGGATCCGGGACGTGCGTGCCGCGGCATAGGAGAGCAGCGTCCAGGTGTCCAGGAACCTCGGCTGGTACGGGTGGTCCTGGAAGGCGGCCAGGTCCAGTCCGGCCTCCTCCGCAGTAACAGCCAGGTCCACTGCCTGCTGCGCAGGCGCGGCAACGGGAGTGATGAAGGCTCCGAAGAGCAGGTCGCGGCCGTAGTCGGGCATGGTGTGGCTCCTTATGGAGGCAGTCCGCCGTGGTGCGGTTAGTCTAGTGCCGGTGCGCCGATGCGCTCCGGGGTTTGTAGGCTGGAAGGCGTGCCTCCTCTGATCCCCTCCCCGGCCGGCGCCGGCCGCTTCGCCCCGAGCCCGTCCGGCGAACTGCACGTCGGCAACCTTCGGACGGCCCTGCTCGCCTGGTTGTTCGCCCGCAGCACCGGACGCCGCTTCATCCTCCGGGTAGAGGACCTGGACCGCGCCCGGGCCGGAGCTGAGGAAATCCAGCTGCATGACCTGGCCGCCGTCGGCCTGGACTGGGACGGCGAAGTGATCCGCCAGTCCGACCGGACACCGGTCTACCTCGAAGCCATCGCGCAGCTCCGCGCCGAGGGAAGAGTTTACGAGTGCTTCTGCACCCGCGCGGAGATTTCCGACGCTCCGCGTGCCCCGCACTCGCCGCCCGGCGCCTATCCCGGCACCTGCCGCAATCTCTCCGAAGCTGAACGCGAACGACGGCGGCGCGAACGTCCCCCGGCCCTGCGGCTGCGCGCAGATGTGCAGGAGTACACGGTGCACGACGTGCTGCACGGGAGGTACACCGGAGTGGTGGATGACCTGGTGCTGCTGCGCAATGACGGCGTGCCGCCCTACAACCTTGCCGTCGTCGTCGACGATGCCGCCCAGGGCATAGACCAGGTGATCCGCGGGGACGATCTCCTCTCCTCCACACCCCGGCAGGCCTACCTTGCGTCGCTGCTGGGACTGCCTCCGGTGGAGTATGTCCATGTTCCGCTGGTCCTCTCGGAGCGCGGCAAGCGGCTGGCAAAGCGCGACGGCGCCGTCACCCTGGGCGCGTTGGCGGAACTGGGGATTTCAGCGCCGGAAACGGTGGAGTTAATCCTGACGTCGCTGGGACTGCCCGGCACCCTTCCGGAAGCCCTGAAAGCTTTCGATCCGGCCCGGCTGCCGCTGGAGCCCTGGATCTTTACCCCACCTACGGCGTCGTCCGCGTCCTAGAAGCCTCTGGTGCGCCGCACCGGATTGGGTGTTAACTGGGGCGCATGCCCCTCACCGGAGAGTACGTCCCCAGCACCTCCAAGCGCGCCCGTGACCAGGCGGAGGAAATCGAGTCCTCCGGCGGCACCCGCGGCACCACCCTCGGCGGCCGCCCGGTGGTGCTCCTGACCACCAAGGGTGCCAAGAGCGGCAAGCTGCGCAAGACGCCGCTGATGCGGGTGGAGCACGACGGCGATTACGCGGTGGTCGCGTCCATGGGCGGCGCGCCGAAGCACCCCGTCTGGTACTTCAACATCAAGGCACACCCCCACGTGGAGCTGCAGGACGGGCCACAGAAGTGGGACATGACCGCCCGCGAGGTTACCGGCGAGGAGAAGGCCACCTGGTGGAAGCGGGCCGTGGAGGCGTACCCGCCGTACGCCGACTACCAGACCAGGACGGACCGGGAGATTCCGGTCTTCGTGCTCGAACGGATGGACGCCGCCTAGCTGCGGGACGGGTACGTGGCAGCTGTGCTCCCGGTGCGCGCTCTTCGCCCGGCTATAGCGCGACGGTCCGCGTAAACCACAGCCGGTAGCGGAAGCCACCGATCCGGACCGTGAAGACGGGAGCATCAACCTTCGCGCGCCGAGTGCGTCCGGCCGTTGCTGCCGTCCGGGATTTAGGCAGTCCTGCCGGCGTGAGTCCTGCCGTCCGCGCTCCCGCCCTCCGGGGCAGTGTGTCCTCACGGCGGCGCACGTGCCTGGTACGTTCCGCGGACTGCAGCCGTTCTGCGTAGTCCAGCTTCGCCAGTTCAATCTCAAGCAAACCCATGTTCGTCATTCCTTCGCGCTCTATCCGCTGTCTCGCGGAACTGTTTTCACGCTAGGCGGGTCAGGTGAGCCAGGCGACGGGCTTCAGGACAGGTTGGGTCCGCGATAAAACGCGATGCGGACACGTTCGGTCCGCATAGGACTCTTGCGGCTTCGGGTCAGGAGGTGCAGCCGACTCCGTCGCCGTCGCCGTCGAACTTCGGGTCCCAGCCCGGGTCCCCGGGACGGATGGGCGCTGCCCCCGCAGCCTTGACCGCCGTGCAGTTGGCGTAGACCGGCGTCGGGCTTCCCGGACCTTCGGGCGTATCCGGTACCTCACCAGCGGGAACGGTCCTCGGAGCGGTTCCCTCGCGTGCCGGCACCGGTTCGTCCGGGCAGGAGCCCAGGACGGTTGCTATCGCGTCGTGTTCGGCCTGCGTCATCCAGAGCCGGTACTCGGCCTTCACTGCCGTCTGGCGCGCCACGTACTCGCAGCGGAAGGCCTTGTTCGACGGAAGCCAGGTGGCGGCGTCGGAATCCGATTTCGCGCCGTTGGCCGGGCCGTCCGCGGCGAAGAGGTTCAGCGGATCGTTGGCGAGCTGCCGGCGCTCCTCAGCAGTGAGCTGCTGCGCCCCCTTCTGCCACGCGTCCGAGAGCGCCACCACGTGGTCGATCTGCACGGCGGTGCTGGTGGTGTTTCCCCGGACGAAACGGATGACGGTGCCGGTGTAGGGGTCCGCGAAAGTGCCCGTGGCGACCACGCAGTCCTTGGTTCCCGGCTTGAACGTCTCCTCCGTCAGGTCCCGGGCAAGGATGTCGTTGCGGGTGTCGCAGCCGTTGCGGTCGACGTCGGCCCAGGCCGGCCCGAACTCCTCCCTGCTGTAACCGGTTTTCGGCGCCCTGCCCTTGATGGGGATGCTGCCCAGCTGCTCGAGCGCGGTCCCGGCCTGGGTTTGGGTTTGGGCTGGGGTCTGGCCTTGGGCTTGGTTTTGGGCTTGGGTCTGGCCTTGGGCTTCCGACGGCGGTGCGGCCGAGGAGGCGGTGTCCTGCGGAACGCAGGCTGTTCCGAAAAGGATCAGCGGGACGGTAACGGCGGAAAGCAGGGCGGAGCGCAGGTATTTCATCGCCGTTAATTATCCGTGCCGTCTCCGGCAATCCCGGCGAGGCTCGCGGGCTGCCCTTCCGCTGCGCCGCGTGCTCCGCGTAGATTCTCAGCAGGACACCACTCTCGCAAGGAGATTCTTATGGCCACGGGCAAGAACGGCTCCCGGTCGGACACGAAGGCCGAGAAAGAACAGGCGGAAGAACCCGCTGGGCGCAATGCGGCGTCCGACGGCGAGGGAGACAGGGTCTCGGTGGCGGAGGACTATGCCGCCGAGCTTGATGAGCTCGGCGAACTGGATTCGAAGAACGGCAAAATCCGGGACAAGGCCGACGACGCCTGGCGGCACAACTACCCCTATGACAAGAAGCTCAGCCGCCGCAGCTACGAACGGCAGAAGCGTCAGCTGCAGATCGAACTGCTCAAGATGCAGCTGTGGGTCAAAGACACCGGCCAGAAAATGCTCATCATCTTCGAAGGCCGCGACGCCGCCGGCAAGGGCGGTGCCATCAAGCGCTTCAACGAGCACCTGAATCCCCGCGGTTCACGCGTCGTGGCACTGGAGAAACCCACCGACCAGGAACGCACGCAGTGGTACTTCCAGCGCTACATTTCCCATCTGCCCAGCGGCGGGGAAATCGTGATGATGGACCGCTCCTGGTACAACCGTGCCGGTGTCGAACGCGTCATGAACTACTGCACGCCTGCCCAGTACCTGGAGTTCATGCGGGAGGTTCCCGAGCTGGAGCGCATGCTGGTGAACTCGGGCGTCCTGCTGCGCAAGCTCTGGTTCTCCGTGGGCCGGGCAGAGCAGCTGGCCCGGTTCGCGGCGCGGGAAACGGACCCGGTGAAGCAGTGGAAGCTCTCCCCCACCGACCTAGCCAGCCTGGATAAGTGGGACGACTACACGCAGGCAAAGGAAGCAATGTTTTTCTACACGGACACGGGCGATGCTCCCTGGACCGTGGTGAAGTCAAATGACAAGAAGCGCGCCCGGCTCGAGGCCATGCGTTATGTCCTGGCCAGCGTTGACTATCCCAACAAGGACACGAGCGTTGCCCATGCTCCGGATCCGCTGATCGTGGGCCCCGCTGCGAGCCATTATGAGGAGGGCGAAGAGCCGGATGGATTGTTTCCGGTAGTCAAACCGCAGTCCTGAGCCAGGGTTGCCTAGAATAAAAGGGTGACTGCCACCCCGGAATCCGCATGAGTTCGCGCCTGCATAGCCTCGTCATCGAATCCTTGGGACGGCGGATCGTGTCCGGCGAGCTCAAGGCCGGGGACACGATGCTCTCGGAACAGCTCGAGACAGAGCTCAATGTCTCCCGATCCGTTGCCCGGGAAGCGGTCCGCGTGCTGCAGTCCCTGGGGCTGGTGGAGACCGTCAAGCGGGTGGGCATCCGGGTTCTGCCCGAGACCTCCTGGAACGTGTTCGATCCATATCTTGTCCGCTGGCGCCTTGCAGCGAAGACCGGCAAGGGCGCCCAGCTGCGTTCACTGACCGAGCTGCGTTCCGCCGTCGAACCCGCCGCTGCCGAGCTCGCGGCACAGTACGCGCCGGAGGACATGGCCGCCGAGCTGATGGCCGTTGCTGCCAAGATGCGGGCTGTGGGCCGGGCGGGTGACCTGCAGCAGTTCCTTGAGTTGGACATTCACTACCACGCGCTGGTCCTGGCTGCTTCGGGGAACGAAATGTTTGGACAGATGCAGTCAATGATCGCCGAGGTCCTGCGCGGGCGCACGGACTACGGGCTGATGCCGTCGCGGCCGCATGAGGAAGCGCTGCAGTGGCACGTCGACGTCGCCAACGCCATCCAGGCTGGCAAGGCTGATGCTGCGCGCGAGGCGATGGACCAGATCATGCGCCGGACCAAGTCCGAAGTGGAGAGTGTCTGGAGCGACGAGCCTCGTATCTTCACTCCGCCGGAACGGCCGGGGGCTGTGGAGGGGTAGAGCTTACGAGGGGGCGTGGTGCGGCGGCTGGCGGCGGCTGCGGTGACGTGCACTGCAGCTGCGGCGGCCGCGGCCGCGTACCAACCCTCCACAACGCTCGTCATGTGGCGCGCATAGGGGTTGTTTTCCCCATTGTCGCCCACTACTGGTCTACGGCTTGGGGCCGGTTCATAGCCTGTGACCATGTTGGAAATGGAAGCGACACCCTCAGTACGGCACCCGGCAACGTCCCGTCCGTTGCCGGGACGGTCTGCGATTGCGGCGGACCGGTTCCGCCACCCTGGCGGGGCGGACGGTTCCGCAACGGAAGGCCATCGTCTCCTACGCGAGCACCCAGAGTACCTATCCCCCGGGTCCGGTCTGCTGGCCACAATAAGGGCGTGGCTGCAGAGCCTTCAGGACCCGGCCAGCTGGGAAGACCTTGCAGAGAACTCGCCCGACTATGAGCTGGTGGATTTGTTGCGGGTGCTGGAGGAACTGAAGTCATCGGCCGCGGCA